>JBAWXG010000005.1:0-58920 GCA_037144195.1 Synechococcus sp. ELA057 | reverse complement strand
ATGCGGATCGCCAGGCCCGGCCCGGGGAAGGGGTGGCGGCCGACGATCTCCTCGGGCAGCCCCAGGGCGCGACCCACCTTGCGCACCTCATCCTTGAACAGGCGGCGCAGGGGCTCCACCAGCTTGAACTGCAGATCCTTGGGCAATCCCCCCACGTTGTGGTGGCTCTTGATCTTGACGGCCACCCGCTCGCCGGTCTTGGGATCGACGTTGGTGCCGGCGCTCTCGATCACATCCGGATAGAGGGTGCCCTGGGCGAGGTAGTCGAAGGGGCCAAGCCGCTTGCTCTCCTGCTCGAAGACGCGGATGAACTCCGTGCCGATGGTCTTGCGCTTCTCCTCAGGATCCGAAATGCCGGCGAGCTTGCTGATGAACCGCTCACGGGCATTGATGTATTCGACCTTGATATGAAACTTGCGATCGAAGAAATCCATCAGAAACTCAGGCTCCCCTTTGCGCATGAAGCCCTGGTCGATGAACATGCAGGTGAGCTGATCACCGATGGCCTTGTGCAGCAGAAAGGCCAGCGTCGAGGAATCGACACCTCCAGATAGGGCCAGCAACACCCGTTTCTCTCCCACCTGGGATCGCACATCGGCGATCGCCTCATCAATGAAGGCCGCCGTGGTCCAGTCGGGCGCACACCCGCAGATGTGGTAAACGAAATTGCGAATCAACGCCATGCCGAAGGTGGAGTGCACCACCTCCGGGTGAAACTGCACCCCATAAAGGCGCCGTTCGTGATCGGCGACTGCGGCCTCAGGGGTGTTGTCGGTATGGGCGAGGCGCACGAAGCCATCCGGCAGGCGCTCCACCGAATCGCCATGGCTCATCCACATCGTCGAGCCATCCTCGACATTGGTGAGCAGATCGATCGGATCGTCGACATGCAGAGGTGCCTTGCCGTATTCCGCACGGCCGGCAGCCACCACGGCACCGCCCAGCTGCTGCACCATCAGCTGCATGCCGTAGCAGACACCCAGCACCGGGATACCGAGCTCCCAGAGGCCTGGATCGCAGAGCGGTGCCCCCTCCTCGTAGACCGAGCTCGGGCCGCCGCTGAGGATGATGCCCCTTGGAGCGATGGCACGCAGCTCCTCCACCGACGTGGCGTGGCTCATCACCAGGGAATAGACCTCGGTTTCACGCACCCGCCGGGCGATCAGCTCCGAGTACTGGGAACCGAAGTCAAGAATGATGATCGCGGGGTGGCGTCCGGCGCCGGCGGAGTCGGGCATCGGTTGCGACATGCGGCCGTGATCGGGCTGCCAGCACCCTAGATGCCGGTTGCGCCAGGCTCCAGGCCCTGCTCGGGATTCCTCAGAGCCTCAAGCAGGGTTCTGCCTTCTGGCCCCATCGCACAGAGGCGACGGTCCCTGTCGAACAGCACCGCTCCCAGCGTGGACACCGCAGCCTCATGACGGCGCAGATAATCGCGGGTGCGGCTTTCGATCGCGGCGGCCAACCGCTGCCTCAGCCGCTCTGCCAGGGCTGGATCGGCCCGCTCCAGATCGGCCAGGGCGGCCGCCACCGTGGGGGCCTCGTGCAGAGCAGACAGAGCTGCACCGCTCAGCCCCTCCAGGGCGGCATGGGCCGTGAGGATCTCGCGGCGGCCATCGGCCAGGTGGTGGTGGGTGTGGAAGATGCCACCGGCCAGCTTGATCAGCTTCCCCTGGGCTCCGAACAGCAGCAGCCGGCGCACACCCCCCTGGGCGGCGGCCACCAGCAACGGCCCCAGCCAGTTGCCGCACTTGAGCAGCAGCTCCTGGCGCAGACCCAGCCGCGGCGCCAGATCCAGGCCGTTCTCGCCGATCACCAGCACCAGATCCCCGCCGAAGCCGGGATCGGCCAGCCGGCTCCGCAGGGTCTCCAGGGTGCGTTGCAACTGATCGGGATCAGCGCTGGCCTGGGTTTCGGCCTGAGTGCCGATCAATGCCAGACCCTCCACCACCCCAAAGGCCGCATTGCTGGTGCGCTCCGCCAGACGGCGGCCATGCGGGAAGACAATCCGCAGCTGAAGGCCCGTACCCACCGGCAGCAGCCCCTGCAGATTGATCTCCAGCAACGCCCTGGCGAAGGCGGAGATGCAGATGGCACGGGTGCTCGCGTGAACCCCCACCCCCTCACCAGCCTCCAGCCACAGCCAGCGGGAAGGGTCCGAAGGGTCGAGGGGATGCCAGGCCGCCTCCACCCACACCACCAGGCCCCGGGTGAGATCCAGGCCATCCCCTGGTTCGCAGCGGGCTACGGCCAGAGCACGTCCATCGCCCAGGGGTGCGGCCGCCACCACGGGCACAGGCCGCAGAAGCGCATCCGGCGCAGCGGGATCCAGCCGCAGGGGCAGATCCCCATCGAAGCGATCCTCCAGAAGCTGCCCCAGGGCAGCGCGGGCCGCTGCGGCCACCCACACGGGCAGGGTGTAACCCCTGGGCTCAACGGATCCGGCAGGAGGCAGCATCGAGGAGACGAGACGAAGGAGCCGGTCGGACCATTTTTTATGGTGGTGGATTGCGCCACCGCCGTAGCCGCCCATGCAGGACAAGCTGACTCTGATGATCCCGGGCCCCACGCCGGTGCCGGAAACGGTCCTCCAGGCGATGGGACGGCATCCGATCGGCCACCGCAGCGCCGATTTTCAGAAGATCGTGCGGCGCACCACCGAGCAGTTGAAATGGCTGCATCAGACCAATGGGGAGGTGCTGGTGATCACCGGCAGCGGCACCGCCGCGATGGAAGCCGCGATCATCAACACCCTGAGCCGCGGCGACAAGGTGATCTGCGGGGACAACGGCAAGTTCGGCGAGCGCTGGGTGAAGGTGGCCAAGGCCTACGGCCTGGATGTCCAGGTGATCAAGGCCGACTGGGGCCAGCCCCTGGATCCGGAGGCGTTCCGCTCCGCCCTTGAGGCTGACAGCGCCAAGGCGATCCGGGCCGTGATCCTCACCCACTCGGAAACCTCCACCGGTGTGATCAACGATCTCGAGACGATCGCCCGCCATGTGAGGGCCCATGGCACGGCTCTGACCATCGCCGACTGCGTCACCAGCCTGGGCGCCTGCTCGGTGCCGATGGACGCCTGGGGCGTCGATGTGATCGGCTCGGGCTCCCAGAAGGGCTACATGATGCCCCCCGGGCTGGGGATCGTGGCGATGAGCGAGCGGGCCTGGGAGGCCTATGAGCGCTCTGATCTGCCGAAGTTCTATCTGGATCTGGGCAAGTACCGCAAATCCGCGAAGGACGACAGCAATCCCTTCACACCGGCGATCAATCTCTATTTCGCCCTGGAAGCAGCCCTGGAGATGATGCAGGCCGAGGGCCTGGAGGCGATCTTTGCCCGCCATGCCCGCCACCAGCGCGCCACCAGTGCCGCCATGAAGGCGATCGGCCTGCCCCTCTACGCCGCCGAAGGGCACGGCAGTCCGGCGATCACGGCGGTGGCGCCGGAAGGCATCGATGCCGAGACGCTGCGCAAGGAGGTGAAGAGCCGCTTCGACATCCTGCTCGCGGGCGGCCAGGACCACCTCAAGGGCAAGGTGTTCCGGATCGGCCATCTCGGCTTTGTCTGCGATCGCGATGTGCTCACCGCAGTGGCGGCGATCGAGGCCACCCTGCAGGACCTAGGCCTCGGCAAGGTGAGCACCGGCGCCGGTGTCGCTGCCGCAGCGGCGGAGCTGGCCAAAGGCTGAGCCAGCCAGCGACCATCGCCGGCAGAGCTTGCTAGGTTTCTGTCGGCAACAAGGCTCAATGCGCCAACCCAATAATGAGGCCAATGCCCCATTATTGGCTTACGCGGGTGTAATTCAGTGGTAGAATGTTAGCTTCCCAAGCTAAACGTCGCCGGTTCGAGCCCGGTCACCCGCTTCACGCTTGAGACAGCAAATGCGTGTTGCTCCAGCGATCGCCTCGCCTGGAGCAGCCTGGTCTCCTGGAGACGTCAGCACGAACGTCGCCTCCATGCCCTGACGCCCATGGCCTTCATCACCGTCACCACCACCACCGGCAACCGGGACGAAGCACGCTCCATCGCTGCCCATCTTGTGGACGCAGGGCTGGTGGCCTGCGCCCAGATCTCCGAAATCGAAAGCGTCTATCGGTGGAAGGGAGCCATGCAACAGGAACCGGAATGGCGACTGCTGTTGAAGACAGAGGCCCGTCTTTACCCTGCCGTTGAACAAGCGATCCTTCAGCGGCACAGCTACGACCTGCCGGCCGTGCACAGCATCCCGATCGATCAGATTCACGCCGCCTATGGGCACTGGCTGGCGTCTTGCCTGGTCGATCAGGTGCCGGAAGGCTGAATCGAAGCCAGCTCCGAACCGATGCTTCGTGGCAGGAGCTGACGCCTCAGCCGCGCGGCTTGATCAATTGCAGCACCTGCGGGCCCGAACCGCCGGAGCGGCGCTCACAGTCGAGGGCCTGGAGGATCAGACGGGCCGACGTGGTGGCATCGCCCTCATGGGCCGCTCTGGATGCATGCTCGTAGAGCAGGGCTGCCTTCTGTTCAAGCTGCTGGCGCGATGGGCCATCAGCAGAGGCAGAGGCAGGCTTGCGCTGGTGGGTTGGAATCGCAGGCCTCGGAGAGGTGCTGATGGCAGTCATGGCTTCAGAGACGCGAATCGCTGGTGATCTGGAATCGCGATCGCTACAGGGGTGATGTGTTCAGAAGGGCAAACAGAACGTCGCCGGCCGTACCTGGACAAAGCCAGCCGGATCGTGACGACGGAGGGACTCAGTCTGCAAAACAAGCAGAAAAGGCATGAAGTGTGTGGATCACCTCAGGCGTTTTCTGCAATCAGCTTAAGCAATCGCAGAGCAGTCGTCCAATCGATCCAAGCGCTGATCAGCAGCATTCCGCTGATTCGACCCGCCGATCTGTCGACGTGAACCCCTCAGCTCACGGCCTCGAGATCGATGCGCTCCATCAGCGACCTGCCGGTCCTGATGCCAGAGAGGCAGGTCGGCTGGAGGGTCAGGTTCCGGGTTCCTCCCGATTGCCTCCCAGGGCCTCGATCTGATCGCGCAACTGCTGGGAACGGTTCTGATCGCCGCGCGTCAGAGCCACCGCCAGAGCGAACTCGAGCTTTTCGAGCTGATGCTCCCCTTCTATCTGCTGACCGACCTGCAGGTGGCAACGCGGCAACGGAGGGGCGGAGCGGAGCACGGAGCCATGGGCCTGAGCAGCTGGAGATCCGACTGCGGATGCCGGCGCCGTGGACTCGGAGTGGGCGTGGTTGGGGAAAGCCATGGCTGACTTTCTTTCCATTGTGACGGGATGCACAAGTCGCCAGCGAGACCTCACGCAGCCTTGTAGGTGTCCTCGTTCGGTATCTCGTAGGACTCAGGCCAATCCGTGGCCTCTCCCTGCTGCAGCGGAAGACCCGGGCCAGGCTGCTGCCGCTCCGCCGTGCCGGCCAGCAGTTCCCGGCAATCCAGCAGCAACCGCTCGATGTGAGCATCCGCCTCAGCCAGCCCTGCTGTCTCCACGGAATCCTCCCTGGGCTGCTGTTCACGCAAACGGGTGAGCTGCAGTTCCAGTGCCCCCAGCCGCTGCTCCATGGCCACCAAGCGCATGGAGAGGGCATGAAGGGTCTCGGCAAGATCCTCCGCATGGCGCGTGATGCGGAAGGAGACGTTGGACGCGGTCATGGGGTGAACATCCTGCTACCGCGCATGACAACACAGCAGACCGCCGGTCTCAAGGCTCCAGGCGCTGTCCAGGGGCACTGCCGGGGCTTGGATTCAGGCCGCAGACTGGATGAGGCGGTCGCCGTCGCGTCCGAACCGGTACCGTCCCTGATCGCATGACCGTCCCCTGGACTCTGGCGCTCTACGGCCTGGCCGGCCTCGGAGGCGGATTGCTGGCTCTCCGCAGCGGCATCCCCGCCGCACCGCTGGCGGGCTCGCTGCTGGCCGCAGGCCTGGTGAGCATGAGCGGCCGGCTGGAGCCGGCCCAATGGCCCGTGGGAACACGCACCCTTCTGGAAATCGCCATCGGCACGGTGATCGGCACAACGCTCACCGGAGCCGCACTGCTCGAGCTGCGGCAGCTGTGGCGCCCGGCGGTGCTGATCACGCTGACCCTCGTGCTCACCGGCGTGGTGGTGGGCCTGTGGTGCAGCCGTTTGCTGGGCATTGATCCCGTGGTCGCTCTGCTGGGGGCCGCACCGGGTGGCATCAGCGGCATGAGCCTGGTGGGTGCCGAATTCGGCGTGGGGGCCGCTGTGGCGGTCCTGCATGCCGTGCGGCTGATCACCGTTCTGGTGGTGCTCCCCCTGGTGGTGCGCATCGTGCTGCCGGGCGGCACCCCTCCTTCCGGCGGATGACAGGGCCTCGATCAACGGCGCCCCCTCGACAAGACCAACGCGATCGGTACGTTTGGCCGGAACCACTGGCCTAGCCGATCGCCCGCGCCATGCGCCGTTTTCGCCTTCACTGCCGATCCCTGGTGACCACAGCCCTGCTGGCTGGCCTTGGGCTGTCAGCAACAAACATGGCTGCGACCGCTGCTGATCTCAGCAGCCCGGGAGCCAAGGGAGCGCAGGTCTACTGCTTCATGCGCTCCAGCGGCAACAACCACGAAGTGAGCTGGATGGCGGCCTATGCCCTGATCAAACGGCAGTCCGCAAGCATGTTCAAGACCTCTCCGGAGCATGCCGCGGTGATGATCACCGAGGCCGTCGTGCAGAACCCGGGCAGCTTCCCCGACTGCGGGCGTTATCTGGGCGATCTCTACAATCGACGCCTTCAGGAGGCGAACGCCGCGGCCACCCCAACCCCGGCCCCGACCTCCTCCAACTCCACCGGAACCGGTGGCCAGATCCGGAGTGATCGTTTCTCCAACTGACACGGCCTGCTTCAGGCCCGGAGCCTCCTGCAGACGCCTCAGCCGAGACTGCACACTCCTGGGCCTTGCTGCGTCGATCCTGCTGGGTCTCGGCGCCTGTTCAGAGGCTCCGCTACCCCAGAGACGCCTGCAGGTGGGGGATTGCCTCAACCGGATTGACCTGGATCACCTCAACGAGGCCCTCGAGCGCTGTAACCGGGTCGTCCTGACCTACCCGCAGGATCCGCAGCCCTTGAATGAACGCTTCCTGCTCCATTCGCTCATGGGGCAGGACAAGGCTGCCTGCCAGGACATCGCCAAAGCGGACCAGTTGGCGCATCGGCGACCGCCCTCCAGTCTCGATCCCCTGCTGCGCCAGGAGCTCAAGCTTCGCCTGGCCAGCTGCCGCGACTGACCCTCACGATCCAGGGGCCTAGAGGGTGTCAAGCATCTGCCGCACGCGAGCCGGCAGATCCGGCGCCACCCCCCCACGGTTCCTGAGGGAAAAGACCTGGGCGATGCGATCCGCCTTGCTGGCGATCACCCCGTCCACGAGCTGATCGGCGGCTCCGAGTTGCAGCCAGTGAGACGTCAGCGTGCCAGCCATGCCGATGCGATGGCAGCGATCCTCCGCCTGCTCGGCATCACCGGGCGTCCAGGGCCGCTCGATCAGCACCACCTGCCGCGCCCGATGCAGGGTGTAGCCCAGTGCTGCCGTTCCGTAGGTGGCGATCAACAGGGGAGAGCCGCCGGCCTGGAAACGATCCACCAGGGTCTGTCGCTGGCGGGTGGGGACAGCACCGGTAAGGAGCAACGGCTGGATCTGCCGGGCGAAGTGATCCTGCAGATGACGAGCCGTGGCCACAAAGGCTGTGAAGACCACCACAGCGTCACCGGCATCCAACAGCGATTGCACCAGAGCAGCGGCCGCGGGCAGCTTGTGATCCGAGGCGATCTGGCGCAGAGCGGTGAGCAGAGCGAGCACCTCGGCATCACGGCGCACCTCGCCGCGCGCAGCCCGGCGGCGGTACTCCTCCACACGCTCCTGCAGGCGATGCTCAAACCCGAGGGCCTGGGGCGGCTCCAGCTGGACCGGATGGAACAGCCGCTGTTTGGGAGGGAGGTCGAGACATTGCTGCTTGCAGCGCTGCAGCACCAAGGGACGCATCAACCGCTGCAACTCCTCCAACCGGCATGCACCCTGCGCATTCCAGTGGCGCCTGCCGGCTCGCTCCTGCCAGTGACCCTGGCAATAGCGCTCCTCGAACAGCCGCTGATCGGCGGCAAGCGGATGGGCGATCGCCGCCAGCAGGGGAAACAGCTGGGCGGGCCGGCCGTTGCGCATCGGTGTGCCGCTGAGCAGCCAGATCGCCCGCAAGCGGGGATGGCGCGCCAGACGCAGGAACGCCTGCGTGCGGGCAGCTCCCAGGTTCTGAGCGAAGTGGGCTTCATCCACCAGCAGCACACAGCCAGCCTCCGGCAGCTGATCGGGGATCCTTGCCCAGCTGACCAGTTCCGGCACCAGGGCCAGGGATGCCGCTTCGGTGCGCCAGTGCCGGTGCAATCCGGCCGGGGCCAGCACCACCAGACGGCAGCCACCCAGACGCACCATGGCCCTGGCGGCCGCAAGGGCGGTCAGCGTCTTGCCCAGACCCATGGCATCGGCAAGAACGGCACCACGACGGGCCAGCAGCCAACGCGCCCCGGCGCGCTGGTGGGCGTAGAGCGACCTCCCATCGGGAAGGGGCTCCTGGAGGGCAGCCGCTGCCACCAGCTCCCGATGGGGAGGAAGCGGGGGCAGCGGCTGACGCATCCAGCCCATCCAGAGGGCCAGCTCCGAGGAGAGAGGGAAACGACCAGCCAACTGCTTCTCCAGCACCTCGGCCGCCTCGAGCGGGAACTGCCAGCACCGGCGCCGCGGCTGCCAATGGCCGGCCGGGCGCAGGGCGCGGAGCTGGGCGAAGGTGACCGCATCCCAGGGGCAGACGACCTCAATCAGGCCGCTGGGCCCAAGCCGCATCTGCACCAGAGGTCCGGCCACGGGGCAGAACTGCAATCCTCGACACATTGACACCCCTGGCGGTGGCGCCACACTGCCGCCAACCGCAGAGCGCCCATGCAGGCCAGGGATGGTGTGTTCCTGGAGGATCTCTGTCCAAAACTGCGCGCCAGGCAATGGCGCAAAGCGCTTCATCAGCTCACTGATCACCGCTGCATCTACTGCGGTTCACCTTCTGAATCGATTGACCATGTGTTCCCGCGAAGCCGCGGGGGCCTGAGCAGCGACGAGAACTGCGTACCCGCCTGCCTGGGATGCAACGGCCACAAGGGCGACAGCGACGCCTTCGTCTGGTACCGGAACCAGAGCTTTTATGACCCCTGCCGGGCGATGGCCTTGCGGGCCTGGGTTGACGGGGACAAAGCCCTGGCCCAACGGCTTCTCAACTGGACCCGGCAGCGCGAGCAGCCGAACGAGCGCGTCAGCCCCCTGAGGCCGACTCCTCACCAGACCCGGCAGGCATCGACACCGTTGTGGCGCTGGCAGATCGCCTCCTGATCCCGGGGCTGCTCAGGCGCCACCAACAAGGCCACCAGACAGAGCACGGCACTCAGCAGCAGGGGCACAGCCGGAGCTGCGCCGAC
Organism: Synechococcus sp. ELA057; assembly: GCA_037144195.1. GTDB lineage: Bacteria > Cyanobacteriota > Cyanobacteriia > PCC-6307 > Cyanobiaceae > Cyanobium. The sequence continues at coordinate 49,454 of JBAWXG010000005.1, read as the reverse complement.
CGGAGTCGCAGGCCCCCTGGAGGATGGGCTGGCCACTGGGGCGGCGACGGCGGCAGAGGACACGACGCTGACACGACCCTGAGGGCGGATCGGCTCTGCGGTAGAGAACACTGGAACGGGGAAGGGCGCGATGGAAGAGGTCACTGGAGGTCTGGAGAACGGTTTGGAGCGAGACCCGGACCGAAACCGGTGGCTCGCAGATCCCGCGGCGATGCCGCCCGGGAGCGCTGATACAGATGTACTAAGGCTCGATCCGCTTGTCAACCCTGCGCTTAGCGGAAGCGTGCTGGTGCTCGGCGGCGGATACACCGGCAGGCGCTTCGCCCGGTCTCTGAAGACCCTGGGCGTGACGGTCAGGCTCACCAGCCGCCGTGCTCTCGCAGCGGCGGACTGCGATGGGCTGGATTGGCTCCGCTTCGATCCGGAGGCGGGCGTCATCCCTGCGCCGCAGGATCTGGCCGGCACCACTGCCGTCCTGGTGACCATCCCACCGGATCGCGATGGCGGCGATCCGGTGCTGACGCATCTGTCAGAGACCCTGCAGCGCTTGCAGCCCAACTGGGTCGGGTACCTCTCCACCACCGGGGTCTACGGCGACAGTGACGGTTCCTGGGTGGACGAGGACTCCCCCGTGGCTCCCGGTCTGGCTCGCAGCCAGGCTCGGCTGAACTGCGAACTGGCCTGGCGCCGCCTGGGTCTGCCGCTGCAGGTGTTCCGTCTGCCGGCGATCTACGGCCCGGGACGATCCCCTCTGGACACCCTGCTGAAGGGGGAGGCACGGCTGATTCACAAACCCCGGCAGGTGTTCTCCCGGATCCATGTCGATGACATCGTCGGGGCCCTGCTGCACTGCCTGGCCCTGCCTCCAGGCCAGCGGCCGGACACCCTGAACCTGGCGGATGCCTGTCCCTGCCCGTCCAGCGAGATGCTGGCCTATGCGGCCCACCTGCTGGGAATGGGGCTGCCGGAGGTGCAGAGCTACGCAGGCTGCGAAGCCAAGCTCAGTCCGATGGCCCGCAGCTTCTGGAGCGAAAACCGGCGGGCCTGCAGCCGCCGGCTGCGGGAAGGCCTGGGCTACAGACTCCGCTACCCGAGCTTCCGGGAAGGCCTGAAGGCGATCATGAACGAGCAGAACGCGGGGAGCTCGAAGACTCAGGCTGACCCGGCAGCGGCAGATGGGTGTCGCGCAACATCCGATCCCAGCGGATCTCGATCCAGCCGTGTGACAGCCCGCTGCCCAGACCCAGAAGGATCACCGCCAGCAGCACCAAGCGCAGCATCAGCCTGATCCACTCAGGAATGAATCCATCGAAACCCAGATCCGCCCGCCTCGCCATCGCCCTGGGTGATCCCGCAGGCATCGGCGCCGAGGTGACACTCAAAGCCCTGGCCCGTTGGCCAGCGCCCCTGCCTGTGGTGCTGGTGGGCTGCCGTCGCTGGCTGGAGCAGTGCCATGACCGCCTGCGTCACAACGGCCCCCTGGCCGATCCCCGCGACTATGCGGTGCACGATCTGCCGCTGAGCGATCCGGTGCAGCTGGGCCGGAGCACTGCCGCCGCCGGGGATGCCGGCTTCCGCTGGCTCACCGCTGCCACCGAGCTGGTGCTCAAGGGATACTGCGGCGCCCTGGTGACCGCACCGATCGCCAAGAGCAGCTGGCATGCGGCCGGGCACCACTACCCAGGCCAGACGGAACGCCTGGCGGAACTGGCAGGAGTCGAAGACGCCTCGATGCTGTTCACGGCCCTGGCCCCAGGAGGCCACTGGCGCTTCAACACCCTGCTGGCCACCACCCACATCCCCCTGGCGCAGGTCCCCAGGCGGCTTGATCCAGCGCTGGTGCAGCACCGGCTCGATGTTCTGCTGCGTTTCTGCCAACGCTTCGAGCCCCGACCGACCCTGGCGGTGGCTGGCCTCAACCCCCATGCCGGGGAAGGCGGAGCCCTGGGCAGCGAGGAGCATGACTGGCTGGAACCCTGCCTGGAGGCCTGGCGGCAGCGGCACCCCCAGGTGACGCTGCTGGGCCCCCTACCGCCGGACAGCTGCTGGCTGAGTGCCGCCCGGGCCTGGCAGGGCAGAGGCAACGGGCCCGACGGCTATCTGGCCCTGTATCACGACCAGGGCCTGATCCCGGTCAAGCTGCTGGCCTTCGATGCGGCGGTGAACACGACCCTGGGGTTGCCTTTTCTGCGCACATCCCCGGATCACGGCACCGCCTTTGAGATCGCCGGCAAGGGGGTGGCCCGTGCGGAGAGCATGGTGGCTGCCATCGAAACAGCCCTGACGCTTGGGCTCAATCAGCCGCTCAGGCTGGCTTGATGCGCATCAGCACCTGACCGAACTCCACCGGCGTGCCGTTCTCCACCAGGATCTCCACCACCTCACCGCCGAACTCGGTTTCGAGCTCGTTCATCAGCTTCATGGCCTCGAGAATGCAGACGGGTTGTCCCACCGAAACCCGACTGCCCAGTTCCACGAACGGTGGCTCGCCGGGGGCAGGAGCCCGATAGAAGGTGCCCACCATCGGCGCGGTGATCGCCTGCAGATCGCTGCGGGCGGCAGCCGGCGGCGGAGGTGGGGCCGAAGGGGCTGGGGCTGGGGCTGGGGCAGCAGGGGCGGCTGGGGCAGCGGCCACCGCCGGTGGAGCCTGCACCACCGTCAGAGGCTGTACCGCAGACGGCAGATTGCGGCGGACCTCGAGCCTGAAGTCATCGCCTTCGAGGCGAAGTTCCTGGATGTCGCTCTCGCCGAGCAGAGCCAGCAGCTGACGGAGCTGTTCGTGATCGAGCTGCATGACGTTCAGGACTCCCTGCCGAGATAGGAATCGGAGCGGGTATCGATCTTGATCTTCTCGCCGATGCTGATGAACAGAGGCACCATCACCTGGGCACCCGTCTCGACGATGGCCGGCTTGGTCCCGCCTGTGGCGGTATCTCCTTTGACGCCTGGATCGGTCTGGGTGACTTCAAGGATCACGGAGTTGGGCAGTTCCACCTCCAGGGGCTTGCCATTCCAGGAGACGACATTCACCTCCATGCCCTCCTTGAGATACTTGCGCACATCGCCGATCTGCTTGGCGGTCAGGCGGGTCTCCTCATAGGAGGCCATGTCCATGAACACGTAGTCATCACCCTCCATGTAGGTGTGCTGCAGGGTGGCCTTCTCCAGCAGGGCCTGAGGCATGGTTTCCCCCGCCCGGAACGTCTTCTCCACCACGTTGCCGCTTTGCACCGCCTTCAGCTTGGTGCGAACGAAAGCCGAGCCCTTGCCCGGCTTCACGTGCAGGAATTCAACGACCCGCCAGACCTGTCCATCCAGTTCGATGGTGGTCCCGGTACGAAAATCATTGCTGGAGATCATTCCGGCGGTTCGGATCGGCTGGATTGTACGTCCGGCTACCGGGGCGGCCCCTGCCCCCCTGGCAACAGGGCTCGCTGCGTCTGTGCCAGAGTCCGGCCAGGCGCTGGCAGCGGATGGACGGCACCAGACACAGCGGCGGCGCTGGGCGCCAAGGCTTGATCAGCTCCGGAACCGTGGCAGCCGGCGCAACCACCCCGGAGCGGAGAGGGGCACCCGAGGGCCTGCGTCGCCTGGCCATGGCCTGCCTGGCCCTGCTGATCTGCGCCAGCCTCACCCTGCTCACCCAGGTCTCTCCGGCGGCTGCCGCCTTGCCCCAGGGGAATGCCGTCAAGGATCCAGACGCCATCCTGCGCAACGCCCTGCCGATCGAGGCCCCCCAGCTGCAGAACCTGCAGCACCTGCTGGAGGCCACCAGCGATGAGCTGCGCGCCAAACGCTGGAACCGCCTGTCAGCCATGGTGAGCCGCGCCCAATCCGAGCTGGCCAAGCAGCGCGAGGTCATTCTCACGTCCTTCAGCTCCGCGGAGCTGCCGAAGGCCACCGCCCTGCTGGACCAGCTGCAGGAGCAGCTGCAGGAGGTCGCTGCCACCGCCGCCGATCACGATCGCGACAGCTTCCTGTCGGCGCGGCGGGAAGCCCTCTCCACGATCGGCAGCGCCGAAGCGATGCTGGTGCGCGACTTCCCCTTCGCGATCCCGCCCGAATTCGACGCCCTGCCGCGACTTCTCGGACGGGCCACAGTGCAGATCAGCACCAGCAAGGGTGACCTGACAGCCGTGGTCGATGGCTACAACGCGCCGTTGACGGCGGGGGCGTTCGTCGATCTGGTTCAGCGCAGGTTCTACGACGATCTGCCCTTCACCCGGGCCGAGGATTTCTACGTCCTGCAGAGCGGTGATCCCAAAGGTGAAGCCATGGGATACGTCGATCCCAAAAGCGGCCAGGAGCGCCATGTGCCACTGGAGATCCGCATCGCCGGAGATGCCTCGCCGCTCTACAACGAAACCTTCGAGGATGTCGGCCGCTACAAGGCCGAGCCGGTGCTGCCCTTCGCCACCTACGGCACCCTGGGATGGGCCCATTCCGATGAGCAGCTCGATGACGGCTCGTCGCAGTTCTTCTTCTTCCTCTACGAAGCCGAACTCACCCCCGCCGGCCTCAACCTCGTGGACGGCCGCAACGCTGCCTTCGGCTACGTGATCGATGGCTTTGATGCGCTGGAGGCGATCACCGTCGACGATCGGATCGTCTCCGCAAGGGTGATCGACGGCGCCGAGAACCTCCGGCCCCACGCCTGAATCCCCGGACGTCAACCCGCGGTCAATGCCCTGCCGCATGGCCCGTCCTCACCGCCCGATGTCCAGGTCATCCGCCCAACCCAACAATTCGGCCCCGCCCGCAGGCCAGGACGACATCACCCTGGCGGAGCTGGGCGAATGGGAGCTGATCCGGCGGCTGGGGGCCTTCGCTCCACCGGGCCAGTTCGACGATGACGCTGCCCTGCTGGAACCGGGCCGCGACCCAACGCCCTTGGTGGTGAACAGCGACGTGCTGGTGGAAGGGGTTCACTTCAGCGATGCCACCACGGAGGCTGCCGATGTGGGCTGGCGGGCAGCCGCCGCCAACCTCTCCGATCTGGCAGCGATGGGCGCCACGGAGGTGGTGGGCCTGACCGTGGGCCTGGTGGCTCCGGCCACCACCCGTTGGCGCTGGGTCGAAGCGGTTTATGAAGGCATCCAGGAAGCGCTCCAGGTGCATGGCGGCGTGCTGCTCGGCGGCGACTGCAGCGGCGGCAGCCAACGGCTGCTGGCGGTGACAGCCATCGGCAGATTGCGATCTGACGCGGGTGCCATCCGCCGCAGTGATGGCCGCCCAGGGGATCTGCTGGTGAGCACGGGAGTTCATGGACTGAGCCGTTTGGGTCTGGCCCTGCTGCGGCACGAGCCGATCGCCATGGCGGCCGGCCAGCCGATCCCATCGCCAGGGAGTGCCCTGGGGCAACGGGCGATCCAGGCCCACTGCAGACCTGTGCCCCGCTTCGATGCGGTTTGCGAACTGATCGCCACGCGACCCCGGGATGTCCCCTGGCGCGTCGGCGGCTGCGACAGCAGCGATGGCCTGGCAGCCGCTGTGGCAGCGATCGCGCGGGCGAGCGGCTGCCAGGCGATTCTGGTCAGGGACGCCCTACCCCTGGATCCGGCCATGGCAGGGTTGCCCGATGCCGAAACCTGGTGCCTTCAGGGCGGGGAGGATTTCGAGCTGGTGCTGGCCCTGCCTCCCCCGTGGGCGCGGGCTCTGATCGAGCAGCTGCCCGGCGCGAAGGTTGTCGGTGAACTGAGCGATGGTGATTCCGGCCGGCTGGTCTGGAGCTCCGGCAGGCCGCTTATCGAGGCTGGCTCAGGGGCCCCCGGCTACAGCCACTTCAGCTGAAGGCAGCGGAGACCGGCTCGGCTCAGCGCCAGTTCTTGGCCACGATCTCGGCGAGGTCAACCACGCGCTGGCTGTAGCCCCACTCGTTGTCGTACCAGGAGATCACCTTGACCATGTTGCCGCCCATCACCAGGGTCAGCTCGGAATCCACGATCGTGGATTCATCGGTGCCGGCATGATCCGAGGAAACGAGAGGCAGATCGCAGTATTTGATGATCCCCTTCATGCCGTTTTCCGAGGCTTTGCGGAGAACCTCATTCACCTCATCCTTGGTGGTGTCGCGGCTGATTTCCAGCACCATGTCCACCACCGAAACATTGGGGGTGGGCACCCGCAGAGCGATGCCATTCAGTTTCCCTTTCACAGGGGGATAGACCAGGGCAACCGCTTTTGCGGCACCGGTGCTGGTGGGAACGATGTTGATGGCGGCGGCGCGGGCCCGGCGAAGATCGCGGTGGGATGCATCGAGAATCCGCTGGTCACCCGTGTAGCTGTGGGTGGTGGTCATCGTGCCCTTGACGATGCCGAACTCCTGATCGAGCACCTTCACGAGGGGCGCCATGCAGTTGGTGGTGCAGCTGGCGTTGCTGAGGATGTCCCAATCCTCGTGCCTGTACTGATCGGCGTTGACGCCGACAACGAAGGTGCCGACTTTTTCACCCTTGCCAGGTGCCGTCAGAATCACTTTCCTGGCACCGGCGGTGAGGTGCTTGCTGGCACCCACATCGTCGTTGAAAACACCTGTCGACTCAATGACCAGATCGACACCCCACTCTTTCCAGGGAAGATTGAGAGGATTGCGATCGTAAAAAACCTTGATTTCTTTGCCATTGATGATGATGGCATCATCGGTGTGACCCACCTCCGCGTTGCGGATGGGGCCGAGCATTGAGTCGTACTTCAGCAGGTGCGCATTGGTGCGGGTATCACCGGAGCCATTGATGCCCACCACCTCGATACCGGTGTTGGAGCCGCGGCTCAGCCAGCAGCGCATGAAGTTGCGTCCGATGCGGCCGAAACCATTGATCGCAACCTTGATCGTCATGGCGTCTTGCGGAAGGCTCCGCTGGCATGGGTGATTCGGCGGCAAATCATACAGAAACAGTCGGCGGCCCCCTGAAGCGAGACGCCTTCGCCCAACCGCGTTCCGCGAAAGCGACGCAACTCGTAAAGCACGGGAGGGACGGCCGGGCCTATTTTCAGCGGGTCTTGAACCTCGTCAGCCGAGATGCTCGATCGCCACCAACCGGTCCACTTCATCGGGGTTGGCGGCATCGGAATGTCTGCACTGGCGGCGATCCTGACGGCGCGTGGCCACCGGATCAGCGGCTCCGACGCGCGCCGCACCGCCGTTTTTGACGGACTGGAGCGCAGCGGGGTTCGCCTGTTTCACCCCCAGCAGGCGGAGACCATCCACAGCCTTCTGGCCGACGGGGCCAAACCACCGGTGGTGGTGATCAGCTCGGCCGTGCCCGAGACGAACCCCGAGCTGATGGAGGCACGCCGGCACAGCCTTGAGATCCTGCATCGCTCCGATGTGCTGGCGGAGCTGATCAACGCCCAGCCCTCGATCGCCGTGGCCGGCAGCCACGGCAAGACCACCACCAGCAGCCTGCTGGCCACCCTGCTTCTGGCCGTCGGGGAAGATCCCACAGCGGTGATCGGTGGCATCGTTCCCGCCTTCGCCAGCAACGGCCGCCATGGCGCCGGCAAGCTTCTGGTGGCGGAGGCCGATGAATCAGACGGGTCCCTGGTGAAATTCCACGCCGGTCTGGCCGTGCTCACCAACGTCGAGCTCGATCACACCGATCACTACCCCGACCTCGAAGCCCTGATCGCCACCTTCCAGCGCTTCGCAACCGGCTCCGGGCGGCTGTTGGCCAATCACGATGACCCCGTGCTGCGCGAGCGCTTCCGGGCCGATCACTGGTGGTCGATCCAAACCGCGCAGGGCGTGGACTTCGCCCTGATCCCCGAACAGGAAAGAGGCGACGGCACCACCGCCGGCTTCCACGAGCGGGGGGAACGTCTGGGCTCTCTGGAGCTTCCCCTCCCCGGTCGCCACAACCTCAGCAATGCGGCTGCCGCCCTGGCCGCCTGCCGGCTGGAAGGGGTGCCCTTCCAGGCGCTGCAGCAGGCGATCCACCAGTTGAAACCGCCCGGCCGCCGCTTCGACTGCCGTGGCCTCTGGCAGGGCCGCATCGTGGTCGATGACTACGCCCATCACCCCAGTGAGGTGGAGGCCACCCTGCGCATGGCGCGGCTGATGGTCGAGAGCGGACGCAGCCGGCTGCCCGCTGCACCCGAACGGCTGGTGGCGGTCTTCCAGCCCCACCGCTACAGCCGCACCTGCCAGTTCCTTGAGGCCTTCGCCACAGCGCTCACCCTGGCGGACCTCGTTCTCCTGGCTCCGCTCTACGGAGCTGGTGAGGAGCCGATTGCCGGAATCTCGAGCGCTGCCCTGGCCGAGGCCGTGCGGCGGCAGGCTCCCGGACTGGAGGTGTTCCACAGCGACTCGATGCCGGAACTGAGCGAGCTCGTTGCCCACCGCAGCCGGGCGGGAGATCTGGTGCTCGCCATGGGCGCCGGAGACGTCAACAGCCTCTGGGAGCGGCTGGGCAGCCTGAAACCACAGCCGACGGTGCTGGCGGCCTGATGGAGGCGCGGCTCGAGCCCGCTCCGGAGGGATTGCGGCGCCAGGTACCGCTGGGCGACTACACCACCTGGAAAGTGGGAGGAGCGGCGGAATGGTTCGCCGAACCGGCCAGCCGCGAGGAGCTGCTGATGCTGCTGGGCTGGGCGCGCCGCAGCGGCACAGATCTGCGCTGCATCGGTGCCGGCTCCAACCTGCTGATCGCCGATGCCGGCCTGCCGGGACTGACGCTGTGCAGCCGCCGTCTGCAGGGCAGCCGGATCGACCCGCTGGAGGGCTGGATCGAAGCGGAGGCCGGAGAACCGATACCGACCCTGGCCCGCAAAGCCGCCAGGGCAGGCCTCGGCGGGCTGGAGTGGGCCGTGGGGATTCCAGGCACGGTGGGTGGTGCCGCCGTGATGAATGCCGGCGCCCAGGGTGGCTGCACCGCCGAATGGCTCGATTCGGTGCTCGTGATCGATCCACGCCAGCCGGAGGAGCCCTTTCGTCTGACGAACGGGGAACTGGACTTCGCCTATCGCCACAGCCGCCTGCAGCAGGAGCCGCTGCTGGTGCTCTCCGCCCGTTTCCGGCTGCAGAGCGGCCAGGATCCCGCCGCCGTGACCGCGCGCACCAGTGCCAACCTGCACAGCCGCACCAGCACCCAGCCCTACCAGCAACCAAGCTGCGGCAGCGTTTTCCGCAACCCCGAACCCCTCAAGGCGGGTCGGCTGATCGAAGGCCTTGGCCTCAAGGGGCTGACCATCGGTGGTGCCCAGGTGTCCCCTGTGCACGCCAATTTCATCGTCAACATCGGGGCGGCACAAGCAGCCCAGATCGATGCCCTGATCCAGGAGGTTCAGCAGCGGATCTGGCAGGCCCACGCCATTGCGATGCACCCGGAGGTCAAGCGCCTGGGCTTCCCGCCGGAAGGGGAGGAAGCGGCCTCGATCGGGCACTAACCTGCGGCAGCGTCTTTCCCTCTGCCCATGGCCGGTTTCGGTCTCCCCAACTTCGGTCAGCTGACCGAGGCCTTCCGCAAGGCCCAGCAGATCCAGCAGGACGCCCAGAAGCTCCAGGAGGAGCTCGATGCCATGGAGCTGGAAGGCAAAAGCAGCGATGGCCTGGTGAGTGTGTGGCTGTCAGGCAACCAGCAGCCCCTGCGGGTTCAGGTGGCTCCTGCCGTGCTCAGCGGGACTCCCGAAGCGGCCGAAGCCGCTTTTCTGGAAGCGCTCTCCAACGCCTACGAGCTCTCCACCAGCACGATGCGAGGGCGGATGGAGGACCTCACCGGAGGCCTCGATCTGAACCTGCCGGGCCTGGGCGGCTGATCCCTGCACCCGGTGGTTTCAGGCCTGAGCCGCAGCATCCTGTTGGCGCCCTCTGCGACGGGACGCCTGTTGCTGGGCTGAAGACTGGCGCGACAACGGCCGTTCACCCCGCTCACGCAGCTCCAGGAAGAGCTGCCGGTAATGGGGATGGCGATCCCAGCCGCTGCCCACCACGCACCCGGGATCATCCAGATGGGCACAGTTGCTGTAGCGACAGCAGCAGCCGTCCAGGCGGGCACGAATCTCCGGGAACAGACCGGCCAGATCCGCCGCCGGCAGCGTCAGGTCGGGGCGATTGAAGCCCGGCGTATCCGCCACAAGCGCCCCATCCGGCTGCGTCCCACCGCCAACGAGGGGGAACAGCTCCACGTGGCGGGTGGTGTGACGACCGCGGCGCAGGCGCCCCGAGACAGCTCCCACCCGCAGATCCTGATCGGGCAACAGGGCGTTGAGCAGGCTGCTCTTGCCCACCCCGGAGGGGCCGCAGACCACCGTGATTCCCGCTGAAGAGAGACGCTCCCTGAGGCGCTCCAGGCCTGCATGATCCACACCATCGGGCCCGAGCCGCAGCGGCATGGCGTCATAGCCCCAGAGAGCCAGGCGCTGCCGCCAGGCCACAACCTCCTGCTGCGGGACCAGATCCGCCTTGCTGAGGACTGGAATGACCGGCTGCCCGGTGGCCTCGGCAGTGAGCAGAAACCGGGTGAACAGCAGGGGGTCAGGCGCGGGCTCCGCCAGGGCCATCACCACGACAACGCGATCGATGTTGGCCACAGCAGGCCGTTCGAGCACATTGCGCCGCGGATCACGCAGCGCCACGGCTGCGCGTCTCTGAGGCCAATCGATCCCATCCACCACGACGCGATCCCCCACGCAGACCGAGAGACCGCTCCGATCGAGGCGGGCGCGACGGGTGCACAGCAGGCGATCGACTCCACCCGGACCCTCCGTATCCAGACTCACCCAGCAGTAATTGGCCTGCAGGGCCACCACCAGACCGGAACGGCTGGAGGCGGGTTCAACCACCGGCCGCAACCCGCACCGTCAGGCACACGGCCTGGGAATCCAATTCCCTGCTCTCAACGGCGTGGCCCTGATCCCGCAGCCCCTGACTCACGAGCTGCTCAGGCTCGCCTCGGTCCAGCCAGACCCTGAGCTCAGCTCCAGGGGGCAGGGTTTCCAGCGTCAGTTGCGTGCGGACCCAGTTCAACGGACAGGGCGTGCCGCGCAGATCGAGAGGGCTTGGCGGCGCTGGACTCATCCCTTGCCGAACAGGCCTCCGAACAGACCGCTCTTGTGCTGGGTCCGATGCCCCTTGCGGCTGTGGTGACCCGCCAGCTCCTCCAGCAGGCCCCGCTCCTCAGCGCTCAATCGCGTCGGCAGCTGCACCTGCACCGTGAACTGGTGATGGCCCCGGGCCACGGGATTGCCAAGCCTGGGCACACCCTTGTTCTTGAGGGTGAGCACGGCACCGGGCTGGGTGCCGGCAGGAATCTCCAGGGGCTCGGGACCGTCAACGGTCTCGACTTCGATCGTGTCGCCCAGGATCGCCTGCAGATAGCTGAGGGTCACATCCGAGAGGATGGTCTGGCCGTCGCGCCGCAGGCTCGGGTGGGCGCGCACACTTAGCACCACGTAGAGATCGCCGGTCGGCCCGCCTCGCTGCCCGGCATTGCCTTCGCCGGCGACCCGCAGACGGGACCCCGTGTCCACGCCACCGGGGATGTGAATACGCAGGGTCTTGCTGACCTGCTGCAGTCCGAGGCCATTGCAGCTGCCGCAGGGATCGGCGATCACCTGGCCGCTGCCCTCGCAGGTGGGGCAGGGGGCCACCTGGGTGAAGCTGCCGAAGGGGGTGCGGGTGGCACGCCGCACCTGGCCGACCCCCCCGCAGGTGCCGCAAGTGGTGGGACCGCTGCCGGAGCGGGCTCCGGAACCGGCGCAGGTGCTGCAGCACTCCTGGTGACGCAACTGGATCTCCTTGTCGGCCCCGAAGACGGCCTCCTGGAAATCGATGCTGAGATCGAGGCGCAGATCTTCACCCTGGCGCGGACCGGAACGGCGACGGGGACCTGCACCGGCGGCACCGCCGAAACCGCTGAAGAAGGTCTCGAACAGGTCGGCAAAGCCTCCCATGTCTCCCATATCAGGCATGCCGCCGCCGCCGAGCCCCGCCTCTCCGAACTGGTCGTAGCGGGCTCGGGTCTGGGGATCGCTGAGCACCTCATAGGCGCGGCCGATCTCCTTGAAGCGGTCCTCAGCGCCCGGATCCTTGTTGACATCAGGGTGGTACTGGCGGGCCAGACGCCGGTAGGCCCGCTTGAGGGTGTCGCCGTCCGCGTTGCGGGCCACCCCCAGAAGCTCGTAGTAATCGGCCATCAGCCGGGCTGCTCCACGGTGTCCCCGGCAGAACCCGGACCGGGCCCCATGGAGACCTTGACCAGGGCGTGGCGGAGGACCCTGCCATTGAGGTGATAGCCCCGCTGCAGCTCCTCGATCACCACATCCTCGCTGTGGTCCTGGCTCTCCTCTCGAAGCACGGCCTCATGCAGGTTGGGATCGAAGGGTTCTCCCTCGACCCGCATCGGAGAGACGCCCAGCTGCTTGAACACATCCACCAGCTGTTTGTAGAGGCCCTGGTAGCTGCGATGCAGGGTTTGGGCTTCCTCACTCTGGGGGTTGAGCTGCTGGCGCGCCCGATCGAAGTTATCCACCACCGGCAGGATCTCGCTGAGGGTGGTGCAGGTGATCTGAAGCTTGAGGTCGTCCTGATCGCGGCTCTGACGCTTGCGGAAGTTGTCGAAATCAGCCGCGATGCGCATGTACTGAGCCCGCAGCGACTCATTCTCGGCCTGCAGGGCCGTCAACTGATTCTCCAGCGCCTGCAGCCGCTCGGAATCCGATGCCTCGGCGTCGCCGGACGGCTCACCGGCCGCACTGCCGCCGGCCTCCGGGGCATCACCTGCTGGAGGGAATGGGTCAGCGGCAGCGGCCTCGAGCGGTTGATCAGCCGCGCTGGCTTCAGCCTGAGGGGAATCGTGAGCATGCTCCACGGCGGAGACGGGTTCAGGGCTTCCAGGAGCCTGAATGCTGTCGAGAGGGGTATCACCGCTCATGGCGAACCGGCAAACGCGTGACGACCATGTTGCTGGTCAAACCGCACTCCCCACAAGCGGCGGAAGCCCGCACCTTCGGCAAGCCGGCGGATCGGGGATCGGAGAGGCCGAAATCCGGCAACGAGAGGAGGACGAGGCGGACCTGCTGCGGATCCAGCCTGCCGCTGGCCTGCAAAAGCCTTTTTTCCAGGCCAAGATTGCGGATGAGGACCATCCCTCCTCCCTCCATCCGACCGGCCTTCCATGAGCCCTGACTCCACCCAGTCGCTGATCCAGGGAGTCACAGAGGAACGCGCCTCACCCTTCGCCGACCTGCAGCTGGAGGCTGACAACGCGCAGCAGGTCCAGACGGTCGACCCCGATGAAGACCTGGAGACCAGTAGCAAGGAGGGGCTGTCACCGGTGATGAGCCTGGTGGACCGCATCCTGATCGAAGCACTCACCAGCGCCGCCAGTGACATCCACATCGAGCCCCAGGAGGATGGGCTGCTCGTGCGCTTCCGCCAGGACGGTGTGCTGCGCAAGGTCGACTCGCTGCCCAAGACCCTGATCCCAGCGGTCACCTCCCGCCTCAAGATCATGGCGGACCTGGACATCGCCGAACGCCGCATGCCCCAGGACGGGCGGATCCGGCGCAACTTCCGGGGTCGCACCATGGACTTCCGCGTCAGCACGCTGCCCAGCCGCTTCGGCGAGAAAGTGGTGATGCGACTGCTCGACAGCGGTGCCACCCAGCTGGGACTGGACATCCTCATCAGTGATCCGATCGCCAGGCAGACGCTGCGCGAGATGGGCTCCAAACCCTTCGGAATGATCCTGGTCACCGGACCGACCGGATCCGGCAAATCGACGACCCTGTACGCGCTGCTCTCTGAGCGCAACGATCCCTCGATCAACATCTCGACCGTGGAGGATCCGATCGAGTACACCGTGCAGGGGATCACCCAGACCCAGGTCAATCGGGAAAAGGGGCTCGACTTCAGCACTGCCCTGCGCGCCTTTATGCGGCAGGATCCCGATGTGCTCCTGGTCGGAGAGACCCGTGACCTGGAAACGGCCCGGACCGCGATCGAAGCGGCCCTGACAGGCCACCTGGTGCTCACCACCCTCCACTGCAACGACGCGGCGAGCGCCTTCGCCCGACTGGATGAGATGGGGGTGGAGCCCTTTCTGGTGAGCGCCTCGCTGATCGGCGTCATCTCCCAGCGCCTTGTGCGTCGCCTCTGCAATGACTGCAAGGCTCCGTATCACCCCGATGCTGAGGAACTGGCACGTTTCGGCCTGATGGCGAGCAGCGAAAGCCAGGTCAATTTCTTCCGGGCCACCAAGAACCTCCACAACGATCAAAGCTGCTGCCCGACCTGCCAGGGTCGGGGATATGCAGGCAGGGTCGGCGTCTACGAGATCCTGCGCATGAACGAGACGCTCGCCTCAACCGTTGCCAAACGAGGAAACACCGAGGAGTTGAGAAAGCTGGCCCTGGAGACGGGGATGAAGACCCTGCTGGGCTACGGGCTGGACCTGGTCCGACAGGGGCTCACCACCCTGGAGGAGGTGGAGCGCATGCTGCTCACCGACACGGGACTGGAATCGGAACGGCGCGCACGGGCTGTGACGGTGTTGAGCTGCAGAGGCTGCGGAGCCGGTCTTCAGGATGAGTGGCTGGAATGCCCCTACTGCCTGACCGTGCGCCAGTAACCAGCGGAGGGAGGATGCGTTGTTTCCGGCCGGGATTTTGCTAGAATCAAGCAGTCTTTTAAGCGTCAGGGACGGAGGAGGAATCCGTGGATCTTCAGATTGAAGACCTGATGATTGAGCTGGTCAATGGTGGAGGAAGCGACCTGCACCTGGCCTGCGGCCAACCTCCATACGGTCGGTTCAACGGTGCGCTCCGGCCCATCGTTCATGACATAACCCTAAGTGAAGAACAGTGCAATCGCCTGATCTTCTCACTGCTGAACAACACGCAGCGCAAGCAGCTTGAGCAAACCCTGGAACTCGACTGCTCCTATGGACTCAAGGATGTTGCCCGTTTCCGTGTCAACGTCTACCGCCAGCGAGGCACCTACGCCGCCTGTCTGCGGGCATTGGGAAACAGCATTCCTGCTCTCGACAAGCTCGGCATGCCGCCGATCGTGGAAGAGGTGAGTCGCAGGCCCAAAGGTCTGGTACTAGTGACAGGACCCACGGGATCCGGCAAGACAACAACGCTTGCCGCCTTGCTGGACAACATCAATCAGACCCGTTCAGAGCATATTCTGACGATCGAAGACCCGATTGAGTTCACATACAAAAATGCCAAAAGCCTGATTCACCAGCGCGAGGTGGGAGAAGACACGCGCAGCTTCTCCAATGCCTTGCGGGGCGCCCTGCGTGAAGATCCGGATGTGATCCTGGTGGGGGAAATGCGCGACCTTGAAACCATTCAGCTCGCCATTTCAGCCGCCGAAACCGGGCACCTGGTGTTCGGCACGCTTCACACCAGCTCAGCATCTCAGACGGTGGATCGCATGGTTGATGTCTTCCCTCCGTCTCAGCAGACGCAGATCCGGGTGCAGCTGAGTTCAAGCCTGGTCGCGGTGTTCTCCCAGACCCTCTGCCGCAGCAACCAACCCAAAGCCGGCTCCTTCGGCCGGGTGATGGCTCAGGAGATCATGATCAACACCCCCGCCATCGGCAACTTGATCCGCGAAGGCAAAACCGCCCAGCTCTACTCGCAGATCCAGACAGGAGCCAATCAGGGCATGCAGACCCTGGAGCGCGCACTGGCCAACCTTGTGAATTCCGGAAAGGTTGCACACAGTGAAGCAATGCAGAAAACAACCAAACCTGAAGAGCTGGAACGCCTCCTGCAGCAGAGCACCTGAATTCAGGAACGGTCACGCCCGCGCCCTCACGATGCCCGCCTTTATCACCACCTACACCAACAGTGCCGGCAGCCGCCGACAGATAACCATCGAGGCGGAATCACCGGCGGCTGCGCGGCGCAAACTGCGCAAGCGAGGCATCCTGGCAAGCTCCCTGGTACAGAAACAGAAAACCACTTCTCCGCTCGAATCGTCATCACGGTTCAACCTATCCGCCATGCTGGAGACCGGGGTCTCCGTGAAGGATAAGGCGCTGTTCGCCAGCAAGCTATCCGCACTGGTTGATGCAGGTGTTCCAATCCTTCGAGGCCTCGACCTGATGCGGGCTCAGCAGAAATCTGCCCTGTTCCGTACAGCCCTCACAGGCCTGACCCGGGATGTGAATCAAGGCGAGGGTCTCGCCGATTCGATGCGTCGCTGGCCCAGGGTGTTCGACCCGCTCACCATCGCCATGGTCCAGGCCGGAGAAGCAGGTGGGGTTCTGGATGAAACCCTCAAACGCCTCGCCAAACTGCTTGAAGACAACGCCAAGCTCCAGAACCAGATCAAAGGAGCGATGAGCTATCCCATCAGCGTGCTGGTGATCGCGATCGCCGTGTTCATCGGCATGACGGTCTTCCTGCTCCCCACCTTTGGCGTCATCTTCAAGCAGCTGGGAGCCGATCTGCCGCCCTTCACCCAGATGCTGCTGAACCTCAGCAGCCTGCTTCGTTCAAGCTTTTCAATCTTCCTCGTCGGCGCTCTTGTGGCGTTGGCCATTCTGTTCAACCGCTACTACGCCACTCCAGTCGGCCGTCGCAATGTCGATGGGATCATCCTCAAACTGCCCCTTTTCGGGGACTTGATCCAGAAGTCCTCCACAGCACAATTCTGCCGTACCCTCAGCTCCTTGGCCCGCGCCGGGGTGCCGATCCTGATGTCGCTTGAGATCGTCAAGGAAACAACCGGTAATTCCGTGTTCGGAGATGCCATCAGCTCATCCCGCAATGAAGTCAGCGAAGGCCTGCCGTTGAGCGCCGCCCTGCGGGTGAAGAATGTTTTCCCTGACATGGCCATCAGCATGATGGCGATCGGCGAGGAAACCGGCGAGATGGATGCCATGCTCTCCAAAGTGGCCGATTTCTATGAAGACGAGGTCACCACAACTGTCAAGGCGATGACCTCGATGCTGGAGCCCGCCATGATCGTGATCGTCGGGGGGATCGTCGGCTCTTTGCTGGTGGCCATGTATCTGCCGATGTTCTCGGTGTTCGAGCACATCAAATGAGTTCACGGATTCCGTTCAAGCCAGGCCGCCACGCCATGGCCCGCCAGCCAGCCCGATGTCCAGCAATGCTGGAAATTGAACCCACCGGTGACCCCGTCGACATTCAGAAGTTCTCCCGCCAGGAACAATCCTCTGCAGCAGCGGCTTTCCATGGTGGCCATCTGGATCTCCTGCAATGGCACCCCACCGGCTGTCACGAATTCCTCCCCAAAGGGGCCCTTCCCCGCCACGTCGTAGCGGCTCTGCTGCAGCGCCTGAATCAAGGCCTGCTCCTGAACCCTGGGAAGATCGGCCCAGCGACGCTGTGGATCCACGCCCGCCTGCTGCAGCATCAGATCCCACAGACGCCGGCCCAGCCCGGGCCAGGGCCTGCTGCTGCCCAGCTGGCGCCGTGACTGCTCCCGGCGTTGCGATGCTGTCCAGGTCCTGAGGTCCTGCGGATCACGTCCGCCGCTCCAGTCGATCCACAACTGGGCCCTGTAGCCGGACTGACGTAGATCCCGCGCCGCAAAAGCCGTGAGTCGCAGGACGGCCGGTCCGCTCACCCCCCAGTGCGTGATCAGCAGGGGCCCTCGCTGACGGTGACGCTCGCTGCAGCCTGGAATCACCAGTTCCAGGTTGACCGGATCGGCGCTCAGCCCCGCCAGAGAGGGCAAGGGGGTGCCCTCCAACCGCAGGGTGAACAGCGACGGCACCGGAGCCTCAAGGCTGTGGCCGAGTGAGGCGCTCAGGCGATGGCCGCTGGGGTGGCTGCCGGTCGCCAGCACCAGCACCGCGCTCTGCAGCGTCTCCCCGGAGCGCAGGGTGAGCTCAAAGCCTCCCTGGGGCAAGGGCACTGCGCGTTGCAACGCCTCACCGCTGCGCTGCAGCACGCCCGCCCTGGTCGCCGCCTGTCGCAGGCAATCCACCACGGACTGGGAACGCTGAGAGCGGGGAAACAGGCGGCCGTCCGCCTCTTCCACCAAGGCAAGGCCGCGCTCCGCAAACCAGGCAACGGACTGGGTCGGGGCAAAACGGTGGAAGGGGCTCAGCAGCGGCTTGCCTCCCCGCGGGTAATGGGCAAGCAGGCTGCGCGGATCCCAGCAGGCATGGGTGACATTGCACCGCCCGCCGCCACTGATCCTGACCTTGTGCAACGGCTCCGGCGTGGATTCAAGCAGCAGCACCCGGGCCCCAGGGGCGCACTCAGCTGCGGTGATCGCCGCCATGTAACCCGCCGGTCCACCGCCTGCCACCACCACGGACCATGGGCTAGGCAGCATGGTGGGCATGGAGCAGAACTACCGCTTCAGTGTGGCGCCGATGCTCGACTGCACGGATCGCCACTTCAGGCTGCTGATGCGCCAGATCAGCCGCCATGCCCTGCTGTATTCCGAGATGGTGGTGGCGCGGGCGCTGCATCACATCAGCACCGATCCGAGGATGGAGGCCGGCGGGCGAGAGCAGCGGCTCAAGCGGCTGCTCGGGTTTGATCCAGAGGAGCACCCCCTGGCGTTGCAACTCGGCGGCGACGATCCTCAGCTGCTGGCCGAGGCCACGCGCCTGGCGGAGGCATGGGGCTACGACGAGGTGAATCTGAATCTCGGCTGCCCCAGTGAGAAGGTGCAGCAGGGGCGGTTCGGAGCCTGCCTGATGGCCGACCCGGAACGGGTGGCCCGCTGCGTGGAGGCGATGGCCGGAGCCTCATCCCTGCCGGTGACCGTGAAACACCGGATCGGCATCGATGAGCGTGACTCCTACGAGGAACTGCTGGCATTCGTTGACCGTCTGGCCGCAGCAGGCGCCAGACGGTTCGCCGTTCATGCCCGCAAAGCCTGGCTCCAGGGACTCGATCCCAAACAGAACCGCACCATTCCGCCGCTGCGCTGGGATCTGGTGAAACAGCTCAAGCAGGATCGACCCTGCCTGACCATCGAACTCAACGGCGGGCTGGAGGACCTCTCCGGCTGCCTGGAGCAGCTGGACTGGGCCGATGGCGTGATGGTGGGACGGGCCGCCTATGCCCATCCCCTGCGATGGGCGGCCGTGGACAGGCTGGTGTTTGCAACAGGGACCGAGCCGGTGAAGGCCTCCGCCGTGGTGCGGGGCCTGCTGCCACACGCCGAGCGCTGGTGCAGCGATGGCGGAAGGCTCTGGGCGATCGCCCGCCACCTGGTTCACCTGGTGGAGGGCGTGAAGGGAGCTCGGAGCTGGCGCGCCAGGCTCACCCGCGAAGCCGGTCAGCCGACTGCAGGCATCGAGGTGCTGGATTCAGCAGCCAGCACCCTGGAAGCCCACGGCCTCTGAACCGGACTCAGCCCTCGGCGCCGGGATAGTCCCCACCGCCGGCATCACCGCCGGTGCTGCGACGACGACGAGCACGGCTGTCCTGGAAGGAATCACCGCCACGCTCACCACCGCCATAGCTGCGATCTTCCCAGCCGCGGGAGCCCCGCTCGCCACCACCGCCGCCATAGCCGCCGCCACCGCCGTAACCGCCGCCGCCGTAGCCACCACCACCGCCGCCATAGCCGCCACGACGGGGACCGCCACCGCCACCACCGCCGCCGCCACCGCCGGAACGGGGTTCAGCCTTGTTGATGCGCAGGGGGCGACCCATCAGTTCGGCCCCTTGCAGGGCGTCGATGGCCTTGGTCTCCAGCTCGGGATCGGCCAGTTCGACGAAGGCGAAACCGCGCTTGCGTCCCGTGTCCCGCTCCAGGGGGAGGGAACAGTTGGCCACCTCCCCAAAGGGGGCGAAAAGCTCAATCACATCCTCCTGCTCAGCGCGGAAGGGAAGATTGCCGACAAAGATGCTCACTGACCTGATGATCCGGAATGGGGCAGGCTGCGGTCTTCGCCCACAGGCGAGTAGCCCATGGAGCAGCAAAACGCCGCAGTCGATCCAACATTAGACCGGGCGGTCTGACTCTTCCGGTGCCCTGTCGGACGATTCCTGCAGCCGCTGACGCGCCTGCTGCAGCTGCTGACCAACCTGCGCAAAGCCTGTGCCCCCCTCGCTGCGGCGAGCAGCCACCACCTGGCGTGGCGCGATCGCTGCATGGATGTCGCCATCAAAGGCTGGGTGCAGCTGCTGCCATTGCTCGAGGGAGAGGTCCCGCAGCAGCACCCCACGCTGCAGGCAATCCTTGACCAGCCCGCCAACCAGTTGATAGGCCTCACGGAAAGGGACCCCGCGACCAACCAGAAAATCAGCCACATCGGTGGCATTGGAGTAGTCGGTCTCGACTGCCTTCTCCAGCCGCTCCGGACGGAACTGCAACCCCTCCTCGAACAGGATCGCCATCGCCTCGAGGGAATCGAGGCAGGTGCGCACCGTGTCGAACAGGGCCTCCTTGTCCTCCTGAAAGTCCTTGTTGTACGCCAGGGGCAACCCTTTGATCATGGTCAGCAGCCCCATCAGGTGCCCGAAGACGCGGCCGCTCTTGCCTCGCACCAACTCCGGCACATCCGGGTTCTTCTTCTGGGGCATCAGGCTGCTGCCGGTGGCGCAGCGGTCGCTCAGTGCGATGAAACCGAACTCTTCGCTGGCCCAGAGGATCACCTCCTCACTCAGACGGCTGAGATGCACCATCACCAGAGACGCCGCGGCCGTGAACTCCACCGCGAAGTCGCGATCGCTCACTGCATCGAGAGAGTTGCGGTACAGATCCGCAAATCCGAGAGCCGCCGCCGTCTGACGGCGGTCGATCGGCACCGGTGTGCCGGCCAGGGCTGCAGCGCCGAGGGGGCACAGATCCACCCGCCGGCGCACATCCGCCAGGCGGGCGCGATCCCGCTCGGCCATCTCGATGTAGGCCAGGAGGTGATGGGCCAGGCAGATCGGCTGGGCCCGCTGCAGATGGGTGTACCCAGGAATGAGCGTTTCCGCATGGGCCTCGGCCTGAGCCAGCAACGCCGCCTCGAAACGCAGCAGGCCGCGATCGATGGCATCGATGCGCCGACGCAGCCAGAGACGCAGATCGGTGCCGACCTGGTCGTTGCGGCTGCGACCGGTATGCAGCTTCTTGCCCAGGGGGCCGAGCCGTTCAATCAGACGCCGCTCCACGGCGAAGTGCACATCCTCATCGGCAAGGCCAGGCTGAAAGGCGCCGCTGGCGGCCTCCTGGCGGATCGCCTCCAGTCCCTCGATCAGCTGATCCGCCTCCTCGCAACTGATCACGCCACAGGAGCCCAGCATCCGGGCATGGGCCACCGATCCGTCCAGGTCCTCCTGGAGCAGGGTGATGTCGAAACCGATTGAGGCGTTGAAGCGTTCGATCGCCGGATGCAGCCCCTGCTCAAAGCGATCGCTCCAGCCGGCGGCACTGCCTCCCGTGACTCCGCCAGCGGCTTCGGATGGGGCAGGGCTCGGCGCAGACATGGCGGTCTTGGGGAGCCACCGCTCCTCGGTCAACCCCCAGCTTGACAGTCGCTCATCGGCCGGAGAAAGAGGGAAGCATCACCTCCTCATGCACCTTGAGCACCACCATCGAGGCATCGTCCTCCAGTGCCTGATCGGGCCCGACGAAGCGATCCAGGCGGGAGAACAACTGATCGAGGACGCCCTGGGCACCAAGGCTGGATCGGCAGGCCGCCTGGAAGGCCTGCTGCAGCCGCTCCTCCTCGAAGCGCTCACCGCTGAACCCGGAGGCTTCGGTGACGCCATCGGTGTAGTACAGGAGCACGTCCCCGGCATCGAGCACCACTTCACCGCAGCCATAGTCAGCCTCCCTCTGCAGACCGATCAGCAGGCCGGGGGCATCCAGGCGCTCGACACATCCCTGCTGACGACGCCAGAGCAGCGGGGGGTTGTGGGCGGCATTGGCAAAGCGCAGTCGACGTCGACCCGGGTCGTAATCGGAATAGAACAGCGTCACAAACCGGTGCGAATGGGCCAGGTCCTCCTGGGCCAGCTGGTTGAGATCGTGCAGGATCCGATCCGGCGGCAGACCGCTGAGCACCTCGGCCCGCAGCATGCCCCGCAGCAGGGTCATCAGCAGGCCCGCCGGAACCCCCTTGCCCATCACATCACCCATCACCAGGGCCCACTGGCCCTGCTCACGCCAGCGACCGGTCAGATCCGGTCGCACAGGGATGAAGTCGTAATAATCACCCCCGACCTGAAAGGCGGGGCGGCAGCGGGCCGCAAGCTCGAGCCCCTCGATCACCGGACAGCTGTCGGGCAGAAGCTGGGCCTGAATCTCCGCACCGATGCTCAGCTGCCGGTCAAGGCGCTCATGGCGGCGCATGTCCTGCCGCAACAGGTCATTCTCGAGGGCCACGCCGCAGAGATCGGCCACCAGCTGGAGGTGGCAGCGGTAACTGTCGCTCCAGCTGTAACCGGATCGAGAGCTGAACACATAGAGGCGCCCACGCAGGCCGCCTCTGGCCACCACCGACGTGGCCATGACAGCTGCCGGAGCGAGGCAGCTCTGGATCAACGGATCGAGCAGAGCCGCCACCGCCTCTTCACCCGAGAGGGCCTGCAACTGGCTGTCGGACAGGGACAGCACCCGATGCATCAGCTCAGCGGATCGCTCGCCGGCACTGACCTGAAGGTGATCGCGCCAGAGGCGGCCATCGGGATGAAACACCAGCAGCAGGCTTCCCTCGGCCTCCACCATTCGGCTGACCAGAACCGGCACCAGCTCGAGAAAGCGGTTCAGGTTGGTGAAACTGCGCAGCCCGAAGGCCAGGGACGAGAGCAGCTCCTGATTGCGACGCTGTTCGCGGCTGAGGCTGTCGAGAAGCTGCCGCAGGCTGGCCGCGGCCGTCAGTCGGCTTCCCGCTGCCCGGGGCGGCAGTGGTGGCGGGAGGGACCGGGGTGGCTGCGTGCTGCTCACCGGGCGGCCGCCAGGAGTGCGAAACGTAGCAATGCTGATCGGAACTGGCCGGATCGACGCACAAACCGGCTCAGGACAGCTGCATCAACCCGCCAGCAGCGCCTCCACGAATTCGAAGCTGTTGAATGGCCTGAGATCGCGGATCCCCTCGCCGGCACCGATGAAGCGGATGGGCAAACCCGCCTCCGAGGCCACCGCCAGGGCTACTCCACCGCGGGCGCTGCCATCAAGCTTGGTGATGACGACACCGGTGAGATTGGCGGCACTGGCGAACGCCATCGCCTGGCGCAACCCGTTCTGCCCCTGGCTGGCATCGAGCACCAGCAGCGACTCGACAACGGCCTCCGGGGCCAGCCGATCGATGATCCGCCGCACCTTGCTGAGCTCCTCCATCAGGTTGTGCTTGGTTTGCAGCCGGCCGGCCGTGTCGACCAGCACCAGCTCCGTGTCGCGGGAGCGGGCGGCCCCGATGGCATCGAACACCACGGCAGCCGGATCCGCATTGGCAGTGGGATTGGCGACCACAGGCACACCGCTGCGCTCACCCCAGATGCTCACCTGCTGAACGGCGGCAGCCCGGAAGGTGTCAGCGGCGGCGATCAATGCGCTGTAACCGCTGCGCACCGCCAGGTTGGCAAGCTTGCCGAGGGTGGTGGTCTTGCCGACGCCGTTCACGCCCACCATCAGCCAGATGTTGAGACGATCCCTCTGGGGGGCCAGCAGCGGCACACCGGACGCATCGATCGGCCGCTGGAGCAGATCCCGGAGCTGCTGCTTGAGGAAGCGCAGGCCCTCAGCCGGATCGACCACCTCCTCGTTCAGACGTCGTCGCAGCGCTTCCAGCACCTGATCGGTGGCCTGCACGCCCACATCCGCCCGCAGCAACGTGGTCTCCAGATCGTCGAGCACCTCGGGCGTGAGGGGGTCATCGCCGAGGTTCTCCAGCAGCTGGCTGACGAAACCGCGGCGGGTCTTCTCCAGACCGAGACGCAGACGGCCAAGCCAATCGATCTCTTCCAACGAGATCTCCTCAATCCGCCGGCCCTGGGCGGCAAGCACCTCCGCCGACCAGGTGAAGGTCTCATCGAAGACCCCGAGCTGCGGTTCGCTGTCTGAGCCGGCAACGCTCTCCTGTGGCTGGGGCGCAACGACGGCGGCAGGCTCCTCCAGCGCTGCCGCCGTGATCTCCTGCAACCGTTGTTGCCGCTGGAGGGCAGCCTGTTCCAGCAAGGACATCCCCCTGGACGGAGATGCCTCAGCGGGAGCGCTGATCGCAGCAGGGGTGTCGGTGAGCGCTGAAATCGGGGCCAGCGGCGGCTGGGAGGCGTCCTGGTCGCCGCCCTCAGTCTCCGGCTCCTGAGCGGCCTCTGGCTGCGGCTGCGGCAAAGGGGCCACGCCGCTGTCCGTTGTCTCCTCAGGCGCTGGGGCGGCTGGGGCGACAGGGGCCGTCGCGGCCTTGGCGGCCTCCTGCTGAGCCTTGAGGCGGGCATAGGCCTGCCGGGCCCAGTCCAGCGCCGCTTCATCGACGGAGCCAATCGCGGGAGCCGACGCCGCAGGGACAGGTGTGCTTCCGCCGGAGGTGGCCTGATCGGAACCGCTCAGGGGCTGCTGATCCGAAGACGGCGACCCTGCTGCGAGATCGGCCACTGCCTTCTCGGCCACAGTCTCCTGAGCTTCAGGGGCCGGGCTGCTGGCGGAGCGCTGAAACCAGTCGTACACCATGGGACCTACACCCGGGCAGCGGTGAAGCGCCGCAGAACGCCGTTGATCATGCGGCGGCCCTGCTCATCGCTCCAGCGATTAGCCAGCTCCACGGCCTCGTTGCAGGCCACGGCTGCCGGCGTGCCGAACGCCTCGAGATCAACCACGGCAAGCCGCAGGATGTCGCGATCGATCCGCGGCAGACGGGCCAGGCGCCACCCCTCCATCACCTGATCGAGGCGGGCATCGATGCCATCGCGATCCCTGAGCACCGCCCGGGCACGCTCAATCGCGCCGCGATGCACCTCGCGCTGATCGGCCAGCAGCAGCAGACGCGGCAACTCAAGGCTGGCTGACAGCCTGTTGAGGGCATGCTCCGCCAACGTGAGGCCCTCGCGCAGATGCTGCCTGACCACCGGCAACCGTGCCTCCCCATCCTGTTGAAGCTCGCTGTCCAGCAGCTGCTGTTCAGCCTGCTGCAGCTCTGCGGCTGATCGGTCGAGGCTCTCGCGCAGATGCTGACCCAGGCCCGTGAGCGCCTGGCGCAACAGAGCATCGAGATCGAGCTGGGCGAGCCTGTCATCGGCTGCTTCACCGGCGCGGTCACGATCACTCACCTGGCCCAGCATCAGCAGAGCCAGTTCTCGGGCAAGGGTGGGAGGCTGCATCAGGAGAGCTGAGGGGCGCGCAGCTGTGCCAGCAGACTGGAAAAACTGCGATTGGAGCTGGTGTTTTCCCGTTCATCCGGGCTGACGATGCCGGCCGAGATGATCGTGCGGAATGCGTCCTCGACGCTCAGTTCGAGATCGCGCACCGACCGCTCCGGCACCACGGCATACCAGCCGGTGGTGGGGTTGGGTGCGGTGGGGATGAAGACGCTGAGCATGGATTCCGTGAATCCGGCCTGCACGGCGGCACCGATGGTGCCGGTGACGAAGCCGAGCGCGAACAGACCTTCGCGTGGATATTCCACCAGCACCACCCGGCGGAAACGGTTGGAGTTGCCCTGCAGGAAGGTCTCCAGCAGCTGCTTGAGGGTCTTGTAAACCGAACCGGCGAGCGGGATGCGCAGCAGGGTGCCCTCGCCGAACTCCAGCAGCCAGCGGCCGACGATGTTGCGGGCCATCAGACCGATCAGCAGGATCCCCAGCAGCGGCACCAGCAGACCCAGCCCCAGGTTGATCAACTCCTGCAACAGGGGGTTGAGGGTGTTGAACGGGTTGAACTGCTTAGGGATCGAGGTCAGGAAGGCGAGCATGAAGCGGCTCACCGTGGTGGCGAGCCAGATGGTGGTCGCCAGGGGGATCACCACCAGCAGACCGGCGATCAGATCATTCTTGAGATCCTGCTGAAGGCGATTGCCCAGCGGCTGATCATTGCGGGGACTGGAGGGGACCAACGGGAACGGCTGAGGGGGATGGAACGCGCCAGCAAACGCTAACCACCCGCCGCACCCATGGTCAGCGGCCCGCTGCAGGCGGGTGTTTTCAGAGAATCGAAGCCAGGCACAGAAGCGTGAACGCGACGATCAGCACCACCGAGCCGCCGGAATTGACGTAGCGACGCTGGCCGAGGGTGATCTGGCTGGTCTGCTCGGTCTGCTTGACCTGGGCCTCCATCTGATCGAGCTGTCGCTCGACGAAGGATTGCGCGAACTGAATCTTCTGGGCATCGGGCAGACCCTCAGGCAGCTGGCCGGCCGCCTCGGCCTGCTTGACCAGCTGCTGCAGCAGAGCGGGATTCCTGCTCTGCTGCTTGGCAGCCTCAAGCTGCGATTTCTTGGCGTTCAACTGCTGATCGCTCTGCTGCTGCAGGATCTGATCACCATTGATCGAGATCGGCAACGAGCTGATCAGGGCAAGCGCCAGAACACCGCTGATGATGGCGACGGTCCAGCGCAATGGGCTGCGCGACCCGGTGGGGTCCTCGAGACGGGAGGAAACGAGCATGAGCAGCAGTCCCACCAGCGCCATCGGCGACTGGCTGATCAGCCGGTCGACCACCAACTGGCGGAAGGCCTCACCATTCCAGTCCCAGAGGGTGAGAACGGCCAGCAGCTGCAGCACCAGCAACACCACCAGGGTGATTCCCATCCAGCGCAGCAACGGCAGGAATCGGCTCGAGGACGGTGTCGCCATCGGCAGTCAGGGCAAAGGGATGCGGAACTCTACGCAGACATGACCGATCCAACATCCCTGTTCCCGCAGGCAGATCAGCCGCCAGACCGAGAAGATCCCACCGAGGCGCTCAAGCAGGAGGCCCGCCGGCTGGGATTCGATCCGGTGGGTGTGGCCAGCGCCGACGGCAGCGGCCGCCTCAGCCTGCGCAGCGCCGCACTGGAGCGCTGGCTGCAGGCTGGCCATGCAGGGTCGATGGGGTGGATGCACGACCCCCGCCGCCGCCGGGTGGAGGCGTTGCTGCCGGGGGTGCGCAGCCTGCTGATGGTGGGCCTTCCGTACCACGTGAACGCCCGGGGAGGGATTCATGGCCTCAAGGTGGCGCGCTACGGCTGGGGCCGGGATTACCACCGCGTCCTCGATCAGCGGCTGCGCCAGCTTGGCCGCTGGCTGGAGGAGCGGGCTCCGCAGACGCGCTGGCGCGCCTGCGTCGATGCGGCACCTCTGCTGGAAAAGGCCTGGGCCGAGGAGGCCGGGCTGGGCTGGATCGGCAAGAACGGCAACCTGATCAACCGCAGGCGCGGATCCTGGCTGCTGCTGGGAGCCCTGCTGACCACCCGGGAGCTGAAACCCGATCCTGCCGCCCCAAGCCTCTGCGGGCGTTGCAGCCAGTGCATCGAGGCCTGTCCCACCAGCGCCATCAGCGAACCGTTCGTCGTGGATGCACGCCGCTGCATCGCCTTCCACACCATCGAAAACCGCGAGGCGGCTCTGCCTACGGCGATCGCAGAACGGTTGCAGGGATGGGTGGCGGGCTGCGACATCTGCCAGGAGGTGTGCCCCTGGAATGGCCAGGAGCTGCAGAACAGCGAGGATCCCGCCGTGCAGCCGCGGCCCTGGCTGCTCGAACTGGAAGCCGACGCCGCCCTGAGCTGGAGCGATCAGGACTGGGATGTGCGTCTGCGTGCGTCTGCCCTGCGGCGCATTCGGCCCTGGATGTGGCGCCGCAACATCCGTGCGGCGCTGGGAGCAGACGCCTCCAGTCACTAGGGTGGGTCGAATTCGCGACCGATCGAGTGGGCCGGAGCCGGCGGCAGGGCAATCACAGCTCGAGGCAACGGTGGCGAGGCGGGGCCCACAGCCGGATCGCCGCCAACCTGACCCTGGCGGGTGCCCTTCTGCTGGGCGGGGTCGCAGCTCCGGCAAGGGCGCTGGTCCCCTACGTCTATGTGCCGCCGACCAAGGAGCTGCAGGGGGCGGGACTGGGAATTGCCCAGGCAGCCGCTCGGCTGCTGCGGCTGGGCCAGGCGGAGGATGCGGCGCGGCTGGCGGAACTGACGGTGAGGCTGCTGCCGGATGACCCCCGGGGCTGGCTGCTGCTGGCGGAGGCCCAGCTGCGCAGCAACCGCATCAGCAAGGCTCAGGACTCCCTCCAACAGGCCAAGCGCCTCGATCCCAACAACCCGGGCATCTGGTTCGCGGAAGGCTCCCTGGCGCTGCGCAACAACAAACCGTCCGAAGCCCTCAACCTGCTGCGTCACGGACTCGGTCTCGATCCGAAAAACTCCGGCGCCTACTTCGATGTCGGCAACGCCCAGGTGATGCTGGGCAACTACGGGGAAGCGCTTGCATCCTTCGAGAAGGCCTCCGCCCTGCGGGCCGATTTCTGGGAAGCGGTGAACAACCAGGGCCTGGTGCTGTTTGAAAGCGGCCGCACCCAGGAGGCCATCGGCCGCTGGCGGCGGGTGTTGCGCATCAAGCCCGATGCCGCCGAAACCATCCTGGCCCTGGCCTCAGGCCTCTTCGCGAGCGCGCCTCAGGACAAGAGCGAGGCTCTCAAGCTTGCGGAACGGGCGCTCAGCCTCGATCCCAACTATGTGCTGCCCGCCTTTCAGAAGGATCAGCTCTGGGGCCCAAAACTGCGGGCTGTCACGGCAAAACTGCTGGCCCAGCCCGCGCTGAAGCCCGCGGTGGACCGGGCCAATGCCAACGCCAGCGGCAGCAGTGGCGGCGATAGCGACAACGAAGGGCCCTGATCCTGCTCCGCAAGGGGTCGAGCCTGCAGCGGCACCCTGGCCGTCCGGATCACCATCTGTAGGCTGAGCCGCGTCTCCCGACCCCACGACAGCAGCACCGGATGGCCGAGGAGCGTCCAGAACAGCGCATCGAGGCGATCGCACTGCATCAGGAGATGCAGCGCTCCTACCTGGAATACGCCATGAGCGTGATCGTCGGCAGGGCGCTGCCCGACGTGCGCGACGGCCTCAAACCGGTGCAGCGGCGCATCCTCTATGCGATGCATGAGCTGGGCCTCACACCCGACCGCCCCTACCGCAAATGCGCCCGCGTGGTGGGGGATGTGCTGGGCAAGTACCACCCCCACGGCGATCAGGCGGTCTACGACGCCCTGGTGCGGCTGGTGCAGACCTTCTCCAGCCGCCATCCCCTGCTCGACGGGCACGGAAACTTCGGCTCGGTGGATGACGACCCCGCCGCGGCCATGCGGTACACCGAGACCCGGCTGGCGCCGATCGCCAACGAGGGGATGCTCGATGAGATCGGCAGCGACACCGTTGATTTCGCAGCCAACTTCGATGGCTCCCAGCAGGAGCCGACGGTGCTGCCGGCCCAGCTGCCCTTCCTGCTGCTCAACGGCTGCTCGGGCATCGCCGTGGGCATGGCCACCAGCATTCCTCCCCACAACCTGGGGGAGGTGGTCGATGCCTTGATCGCCCTGATCCGCAGACCCGATCTCAGCGACGACAAATTGCTGGAACTGGTGCCGGGCCCCGATTTCCCCACCGGCGGCGAGGTGCTCACCGGAATCGGCCTGCGCGAAACCTATCTGACCGGTCGCGGCAGCATCCCGATGCGCGGCGTGGCCCACATCGAGGAGATCCAACCGGGCAAGGGCCGCCATCGCCGCGGCGCCGTAGTGATCACGGAACTGCCTTACCAGCTGAGCAAGGCCGGCTGGATCGAAAAGCTGGCCGAGCAGGTCAACGACGGCAAGATCAGCGGCATCGCCGACATCCGCGATGAGAGCGACCGCGAAGGCATGCGGGTGGTGGTGGAGGTGCGCCGCGATGCCAACGCCGAAACCGTGTTGACGGAGCTGATGCGCCGCACGGCGCTGCAGAGCAACTTCGGCGCCATCCTGCTGGCCCTGGTCAACGGCCAGCCGGTGCAGCTGACCCTGCGCCGCCTGCTGCAGGAATTCCTGCAGTACCGCGAACACACCCTCATCCGCCGCACCAGCCACGCACTGCGGCGCTGCCAGGAACGCCTCGAGGTGGTGAAGGGTCTGATCGTGGCCCTCAATGCCCTGCAGCAGGTGATTGCGATGATCACCGCCGCCAGCGATGCCGCCGCAGCCCGTGCCAGCCTGCAGGTGCAGCTCGATCTCAGTGAGCGCCAGGCCGATGCGGTGCTGGCCATGCCCCTGCGGCGGCTGACGAGCCTCGAGCAGGAGAGCCTGCGCAAGGAGGCCGTGGAGCTGGAAGCGGAACGGGCCCGGCTGCAGACCTTGCTGGAGGACCGCGACAGCCTGCTCGAAACGATGACGGCGGAACTGCGGGCTCTCAGGAAGCGCTATGCCACCCCGCGCCGCACCCGGCTGGTGGAGGGGGGTGACGCCCTGGTGGCCCAGCGGGCCGCCGCCGTGCGACCCAATGCCGAAGCCCAGCGCCAGCAGGCCCGTGACGCTCTGCCCGGCGACAGCCGCCTGCTGATCCAGGCCGACGGCATGGTGCGGATCGTCTCGCCGGCCCAGCTGGGGCGCCTGCACCTGCAGGAGGAAACCTTGGACCTGACGGATCAGCCGCCACCGGCACGGCTGATTCTGCCCACAGCAGCGGCTCCCACCGTGCTGATCTTCAGCACCGATGGCCGGGTGGCCCCGCTGCGCTGGGAATTCGCCGGACAGCAGCCCGGACCCCTGGAACGCTTCCTGCCGGACAGCCTGGCCGGCGCCACGGTGCTGCAGGTGCTTCCCCTGCCCCAGCAGGCGGAAACCAGCCTGGGGCTCCTGAGCAGCGACGGGCGCTTCAAACGTCTGCCGCTGGAGGAGTTCCTCGAGCTCTCAGGCCGTGCCGCCAGCGTGCTCAAGCTCAAGGACGGTGTGCAGCTGAAACGGGTGGTGGTCTGCCGCGAACGCCATGACCTGGTGGTGGCAAGCAGCACCGGCCGGCTGCTGCGGCTGATGGTGAACGACACCAACCTGCCGCTGATGGGGCGCATGGCCCAGGGCCCGATGCTGCTGCGCCTGCTGCCGGATGAGGAGGTGATCGGCGGGGCCTGTGGCACCAGCGACAGCGATGTGCTGCTGGTGAGCCGCAACGGGCGCCTCAAGCGACTGCGGATCGACAGCCTGCGGCAGTGCCAGCGCGGGGATCTGGGCCAGATCGGCCTGCGGCTGCCCGATCGCAACGACCGCCTGGTGGATCTCTGCGCCGACGCATCGGCCCTGTTTGGCGTGAGGCTGCAGAGCGGCGACGGTCGCAGCCTGCGGCTGCTGCGCGACAGCCTCGCTCGCGAACGTGCGGACGATGGCGGCCGTGACCTGCCGCTCGCTTCCGGTGAGAGCGTGCGCGAACTGGTGCCGCTGCTGGGCCCTGAACCAGAGCCGGCAGACCAGCTGCAGGCCTGAACCAGCGCGGTTGACTCAGCCGCTGCCTGAGGATCCGAGACGCGCGGGCGGCAGCAGCGGCGCCACCACCTGCAGAAAGCGATCAGCCACCTGCTCCCACCCATAGACGCGAGCGTGCGCGCGCCCGAAGTCCCGCATGTGGGACACCCGCGCCGGATCCTGCAACAGCCGCAACAGGGCCTCGGCCAGCGCCGCTGGCTCGCGAGGCGGCACCAGCAGACCTGCACGGCCATTGGGAACCACCTCCGGAATCGCCGCTGCGGTGGTGCTCACCACCGGCAGACCACTGGCCATCGCCTCAAGAAACACGATCCCGAACCCCTCCTGCTCCGATGGCAGGCAGAAGAGCGTGGCGCGGGCATACCAGCGGCGCACCGCCCCATCCTCGGCAAGCGAACCGAGCAGCTGCACGGACCGCTGCAGCTCAAGCTGCTCGATCCGGCTGGCCAGAGCGCCATGCTCGGGGCCATCGCCGATGATCACCAGCCTGGCTTCGGGCATCCGCTGCCGCACGCGATCGAAGGCCTCGATCAGATCGATGATCCGTTTGCGCGGATACTGACGGGCCACGCAGAGCACGGTGGCTGGCTCGCGGGCGGCATCGATGGCGGCAAGCCGGCCTGGATCGTCATCGGGTTGCCACAGAGCCAGATCGATGCCTTCGGGCACCAGGGCCAGGCGCTCCGCCGGCACCCCGTAATGGTGGCGGATGCGATCGCAGCAGTACCGGCTGGTGGAAAGCACCAGGGGCGCCCTGCGGGCGTTGCGGCGCTCCAACACAGCCAGCGCAGCCAGCATCCGGCGCGGCCAGCCGCGCTCACAGCGGGATTCCTCGGCCAGCACCCCTTTGATGCTGCACAGATAGGGGGCAGGAACCCTGCCGGCCAGACGCACCCCATCGATGTCAAAACCGACGATCAGGTCGTAGGGGCAGGCCTCACCCCGGGGGGACAGCCGGCGCGGCAGGGTCGCATTGAACCAGAGGCGCCGCAGCAGCAGGGAGCGGGGCCAGCTGCCCCGCGGCGCCAGCCGCTCCACCCGATGACCGCGGGCGATCAGGGCACGCGCCAGACCACCGATGGCCACAGCCGTGCCGCTGCCGGAGGCGGAATCCTGCAGCCAGGAATCGACGAAGGCGATGCGCATCGTCCGGCCCTGGCCCTCAGAGCGCTGCCGCGATGCCGGCCGGCTCCAGCATCAGCTTGCTGGAACGGAGGGTCTCCTCCATGGGGATCGGATAGGCGCCGTCGAAACAGGCCGTGCAGAACTGACCGGAATGGCTGCGAGCCGCCTCCACCATGCCGGCCTTGCTGAGGTAGGCCAGCGAATCCACTCCCAGATGCGCGGTGATCTCCTCCAGGGTGAGACGGGCGGCGATCAGCTGGTCCTGGGTATCGGTGTCGATCCCGTAGAAGCAGGGATGGGTCACCGGTGGGGAACTGATCCGCATGTGCACCGCCGTGGCGCCGGCATCACGGATGGCGGCCACCAGCTTGCGGCTGGTGGTGCCGCGCACGATCGAATCGTCGATCACCACCACCCGCTTGCCGGCGAGCACATCGGGCAGCGGGTTGAGCTTGACGCGGATGCCCGCCTCGCGCATCGCCTGGGTGGGCTGAATGAAGGTGCGGCCCACGTAGCGGTTCTTGATCAGGCCATCCCCGAAGGGGATGGCGCTCCACTGGGAAAAACCGATCGCTGCGGGAATTCCGGAATCGGGAACACCGATGACGATGTCGGCATCGACCGGCGTTTCCCTGGCCAGGGCTTCACCGATGCGCACACGGTAGCTGTACAGCGATTCGCCGAAGAAGCGGCTGTCGGGCCGGGCGAAGTAAATCATCTCGAACACACACAGACGGGCTGGCTCCTCGCACCAGTGCAGGCGGAAGGGTTGCTCCTCGCCGGGGCGGAACTGCACCAGCTCGCCGGGCTGCACATCGTCGTCATAGACGGCACCGATGATGTCGAGGCCGCAGGTCTCGCTGCTCACCACCCACCGGGCCTGCCGCTGCTCCCCCAGATGGCCGAACACCAACGGCCGGATACCGTGGCCATCGCGCAGAGCGAAGATCCCTTCGGGCGTTCCGATCACGAGGCTGAAGGCGCCGCGGCACCGCCTCGCAGCGGCCTGGATCGCAGCGACCCAGTCGAGACCGGAATCGACGGCCTGCTGCAGGGCGAAGGCAATCAGCTCTGAATCGGTGGTGGAGGTGAACTCTCCGGACAGGTGATCGAGGCTCTGGCGCAGCTCGGCGGCATTGACCAGGTTGCCGTTGTGCGCGAGCGCAAACGGCCCGAGACGGGTTGGCAGCAGCACCGGCTGGGCATTGCAAACCTTGCTGCTGCCGGTTGTGGAGTACCGGTTGTGGCCGATCGCAAGCGAGCCGCTGAGGCGCTCGAGAATCGCCTGGTCGAACACCTGGCTGACCAGGCCCATGTCCTTGTGCAGCCGCACCTTCGGGCCATTGAACACGGCAATCCCTGCCGACTCCTGACCGCGGTGCTGCAGGGCGTAGAGACCGAAATAGGCAAGGTTGGCGACAGGCTGATCCGGAGCCATCACCGCGAACACCCCGCAGGCCTCCTCCGGCTTGTCCGGACGGTGCTCCCCTTCGGATGGGAGGGGATCAGGCGCGTCGATGGGCAAGGGGCGGCTCACCTGCAATGGCGTTCATCCTGGCGCATGGGGGCTCGGGATTTGCCATCCATCGGCAGGCTGATCCTCAATGCTCGGGAGGGGGGCCGGCCACGGCCAACCGGCGGGGGATCGCCTGCTCGTAGGCCTGCTCCATGGTGCGCAGGTCAAGCCGCAGCAGCTGCAGATCCGACTGCAGGATCTGCAGCTCCGGCCCGCTGGTCACCTCTCCCAGACGGCAGCCAGGAAGACCGGACGAGGCGAGCAGATCACCCCAGGCCGAGGCCGAGGCGGGCACGCTCACCAGCACCCTGGCTCCACCTTCGGCGAACAGCAGCCGATCCTGTCGCGCGCCTCCAGCTGGCAGCTGGAGCCTGGCTCCCAGACCGGAGGCGAGACAGCATTCAGCAGCGGCCACCGCCAACCCACCATCGCTGAGGTCGTGGGCGGAGCGCACCAGCCCCGCGGCAATCGCCTGGCGCAGCAACCCCTGAACCGAGCGCTCCAGCTCCAGATCGATCACGGGCGGGCGTCCTGTGACGGCGCCGTGAATCCGCTCGAGATAGCTGCTGCCGGCCAGGCCCAGGCGCGGATCGGCTGCAGCCACGCTGTCCTCCAGAGGCACACCCAGCAGCCAGATGGCATCGCCCGGCTCCCGCCAGGCCAGCCCGGTGACCCTGGCGAGATCGTGCACCAGGCCCACCATGCCCACCACCGGGGTGGGATGGATCGGCTGCAGGGTGCCGTCGGGCAGGCGGGTCTCGTTGTAGAGGGAGACATTGCCGCCGGTGACCGGCGTCGCCAGCACCCGGCAGGCCTCCGCCAGACCGCGGCAGGCCATCGCCAGTTGCCAGTAGCCCGTGGGGGTATCGGGGGAGGGGAAATTGAGATTGTCGGTGACAGCCAGGGGCTCGGCACCCACACAGCTGAGGTTGCGGGCGGCCTCGGCCACCGCCGCCATGCCGCCACGCTCCGGATCAAGGGCCACCCAGCGGTTGGGGCAATCGACCACAGCGGCGACGCCACGGCTCGAGGCCTGGAGCGACCCCTCGCCCTGCTGCGGCCGCAGGCGGATCACGGCAGCATCGGCACCACCGGGGAGCAGCACTGTGTTGGCCTGCACCTGGTGGTCGTACTGGCGCCACACCCAGCGCTTGGAGGCGATGGTGGGGTCATCGAGCAGGCGCAGCAGCACCGCATCCCAGGCCAGGGTGCCGGCCGGCAGGGCGATGCCGGCACTGGAGGCGGGTGGCAGATCGCTCTCCTGCCAGCGCCAGTGATCCTGAATGAACTCCGGCGGCTCAGCCAGGAGATCGTGATGGTTGATCGGCGTGTCATCGGCCAGGGCGTTGGCGGGCACCTCCGCAGCCACCTCACCGCCGCGCAGCACCCGCACCAGGTTGTCCTCGAGCACCCGCCCCACCACAGCCGCCTGCAAGCCCCAGCGGGTGAAGCGGGCCATCAGGGCCTCCTCCCGCCCCGGCTTGACCACGAACAGCATCCGCTCCTGGGATTCGCTCAGCAGGAATTCATAGGCGGTCATGCCGGTCTCGCGGGCCGGCACCCGATCGAGATCCAGCTCGATGCCCAGACCCCCCTTGGCCGCCATCTCCGAGCAGCTGCAGGTGAGGCCGGCAGCCCCCATGTCCTGGGCAGCCACCACATCACCGCTCTGAAACGCCTCCAGACAGGCCTCGATCAACCCCTTCTCGAGGAAGGGATCCCCCACCTGCACAGCCGGACGGTCGTCGAGCGAGGCCTCGCTCAATTCCGCACTGGCGAAACTGGCGCCACCCATGCCGTCGCGGCCGGTGGTGCTGCCCACATAGAGCACCGGATAGCCCACGCCGCGGGCCCCGCTGCAGACGATCTCCTCGGTCTCCATCAGGCCGAGGGCCATGGCGTTGACCAGCGGATTGCCGGAATAACTGGGATCGAACGCCACCTCACCACCCACGGTGGGCACGCCCACGCAGTTGCCGTAATGGGCGATGCCGGCCACGACCCCCTCCATCAGCCCCACATTGCGCGGATCCTCGAGGGGTCCGAAACGCAGGGCATTGAGCAGGGCGATCGGCCGCGCTCCCATCGTGAAGATGTCCCGCAGGATGCCGCCCACGCCGGTGGCCGCCCCCTGGAACGGCTCAACGGCGGAGGGATGGTTATGGCTCTCGATCTTGAAGGCCAGACGCTGCCCTTCCCCCAGGTCGACCACGCCGGCGTTCTCACCAGGTCCCACCAGGATGCGCGGACCTTCGGTGGGGAACTGGCGCAGCAGCGGCCGCGAATTGCGGTAACAGCAGTGCTCCGACCACATCACCCCGAACATGCCCAGCTCGGCGCGATTGGGAGCGCGGCCCAGCCGCCGCACGATCTCCTCGTAATCGGCCTGGGAGAGCCCCTCCTTCTTCAGGGCCTCAGCCAGCGGGAAGGACGGGGAGGGGGAGGAGACCACCGGGCGCCGGCGCAGCACCGGTCCAGTATCAGATCCAGGGGTCGTCGGGCTCGTCATCGGGCTCCTGAAACGAGCGGGAACGGCGGCGGCCTGCCCTGGGCCCCGTTTCGGCATCGTCCGCGAAGCGGCGCTCCGGACGACGATCGATCGGTCTCCCCCCCGTTCGATCGTCGTCATCGCGATCGACGTCCTCCCGGTCCCGGTCATCCAGCTCCGCTGCCTCTTCCCAGATGTCATCGCCGAAGCGCCGACGGGGACGGGATGGTGAGGGTTCGTCCCAGGGAGGCTCCTCCAGCCAGCCCTCCAGCCGCTCCTCGACCCGGCCGCTGACGTCCTGCCACTGCTCGCGCCAGCGGGAGGATTCGCTGGTCCACTGTTCCCGCCAGCGGCGCGAGCGGCGCAGCAGTGTCTCCCGCAGGCTGGCATGGGCCAGCGGCAGATCCTCAAGCCCCTGTAACGCCGTGAACACCTCACCGGCCCGCTGATCCACGATCCGCTCCGGCGCCAGGCGCCAGCGGCTACCGCCCGGAAGGCGCGGATCACTGCGAGCTACCAGATAGTGAAGAATCCGCCCGCTGCGCAGCTCCACGGCGGCATCAGCCAGCTGCCCCAGGGGAGCCCGATCAGCTCCCAGCAGGGTGGCTCCCAGCAGCGTGGGCAGCCTCAGGAGGGTGTCGGCATCGGTCTCAGCCGGTTCACCACGCACGAACAGCTCCCCCTCTGCCAGCCCCCGCAGCTGATCCAGACGCCACATGCAGCGGCGAGGTGTCACCAGGGAAGGCCGACTGGCCCAGCCCAGCAGGCGATGCACCGGCGGATGCATCCAGCCGATCTGACCAGGGCCGTGATCAAGCCCCTGATCGCAACGCACGCGCCGGCCGAGCAGATCGCTCAGCAGCAGCTGATCAGGGAGCGACACGGATTCGGGTTCAGGCGCGGATCTGCACCGGCATCACCAGATAGGTGAAGGCGGTGTCGTCGTCGAGCGGCACCAGCACCGCGGGGGTGGTGGGCCCATTGCACTGGAGCAGCACCTGCTCACTGGCCATGGCCTTGAGCCCCTCGAGCAGGTAGCGCACGTTGAAGGCGATCTGGATCGCCTCACCGGTGATGGAGGCAGCCAGGGCTTCCGATGCCTGGCCCAGGTCCTGGGCATCGGCGCTGATCACCACCTGGGAACGGTCGGGATCACAGCTGATCTTGACCACGTTGTTGTGGGGATCGGCGAGCACGGCCACACGCTCCAACGCGGCCAGGAACGCGCGGCGATCCAGCGTGCTGCGGCGCTGGAAGCTCTCCGGAATCAACTGCCGGTAATTCGGGTAGGTGCCCTCAAGGCTGCGGCTGGTCAGCACCTGATCAGCACGCAGCACCACCACCTGCCCCCGCTCGCAGAACAGACTCAGGGGCTCAGCGGCCGGGCGGCTGCTGAGCAGGCGCTCCAGCTCCCGCAGCGAGCGGGCCGGCACGGTGACCGCAAACGCTTCGCCTGCGCTTGGATCCGCCTCTCCACCCACATCGGCCGCCCCTGCCGGGCTGTTGGCATGGGGCAGGCGCAGCACCGCCAGGCGATGGCCATCGGTGGCGGCGCATTCCAGAGCGGAGTCATCGAGCCGCAGGTGGACACCGGTCAGCAGCTGCTTGGCTTCATCGGCGCTGCTGGCGAACACCGTCGCCCGCAGTCCGCGCACCAGGGCTTCCGCGTCAAGCCGGATCGGAGCGCCGCTCTGCACCAGTGGCAGCTCAGGGAAATCCTCCGCGGGCAATCCCCGGATCTGATAACTCCCCGACAGGCTGGTGAGCTCCACCTGCTCGCCGCTGTCGCTGCCCGCCAGGGTGATCGGGCTGTCACCGGACAGACGGCTGACGATGTCGCCGAACAGGCGGGCCGGCAGGGTGATCGCGCCGCTCTCCTCCACCTCCGCCTGCAGGCTGGTCTGGATGCCGAGGTTGAGATCGAAACCGGTGAGGCTGATGCGGCCGGTGGCCGCATCAGCGGTGAGCAGCACGTTGGCCAGCACCGGATGGGTGGGTCGGGGATTCACAGCCCGACTGACCAGCTGGAGGCTGGCATTGAGTTCGGCCTGGGAGCAGACCAGCTTCATGGTGGTTGTCGGGATCGGAGCTGGATGGGGATGGAGCCGGCCCACCGTTTCACAGCCATGGCCAAAGCGCAACGGGCGGTGAAGCGTTGGGAACCGACCAGTTCACAGCCCTTCTTCCCAAGGCTGTTCTGGATTGAAGGATCAAAGATAAACAGACAAACCGTCGTAGTAGGGCCTTGGGAAAACGGCAGTTGTTGCACTGAGCTGCAGTGCTGAGCAGGGATTCAGCGCTTCTGCACCTGTGGAGGACGCCGATGGAAGCCAGGGATGACCGGGCGATTTCCACCGATTCCACAGGCAGTGGAAAGCATGGGTTCGCTGCGAAGCTGTGAGCCTCTGCCGTTCTCCACCCCTGGAGCCGGGGTTTTCCAGGCTCTTCCGCAGACACTTTTTTCGCTGTTGGGCCCTGGCTTCAGAAGCCCATCACCTTGGCCACCACGTCGGTGTCAGGGGCGAGACCGGTGTGGAAGCGGGAGTCGTTGTTTTCGATCGCTGTGCTGGGATCCTTGAGGCCGTTTCCTGTGAGCACACAGACGACCGTGGCGCCTTGGGGTACCTCCTCGCGGCGCTTGAGCAGGCCTGCCACCGAGGCGGCACTCGCCGGTTCGCAGAACACGCCCTCGCCGCTGCCCAGCAGCTTGTAGGCCTCGATGATCTCCGCATCGGTGACGGCCATGAAATCGCCGTTGCTCTCGGCGCGCACCCGCAGGGCGTTGTCTTTGTTCACCGGGTTGCCGATGCGGATGGCGGTGGCGATGGTGTCGGGCTGCTCCACCGTGTGGCCCAGCACCAGTGGCGCCGAGCCGGCTGCCTGGAACCCCATCATCCGCGGCAGCACACGGCAGTGGCCGGCGGCCTTGTACTCGTTGAAGCCCATCCAGTAGGCGCTGATGTTGCCGGCGTTGCCCACCGGGATGCAGAGCCAGTCGGGGGCTTCCCCCAGGGCGTCGACCACCTCGAAGGCGGCGGTCTTCTGTCCTTGCAGGCGGTAGGGGTTGACCGAATTGACCAGGGTCACCGGGTAGCGATCCGCCACATCGCGCACGATCGCCAGAGCCCGGTCGAAGTTGCCCTGCACCGCCAGCACCTCGGCGCCGTAGAGCAGGGCCTGGGCCAGCTTCCCCTGGGCCACGTAGCCATCAGGGATGAGCACGAAGGCCCGCATGCCGCCGCGACGGGCATAGGCGGCGGCCGCGGCGGAGGTGTTGCCGGTGCTGGCGCAGATCACCGCCTCCGAGCCCGCCTCGCGCGCTTTGGAGATGGCCATGGTCATGCCGCGATCCTTGAAGGATCCGGTGGGATTGAGGCCGTCGTACTTAAGGAACACCCGCACACCACGGCCGATCCGCTCGGCGATCACCGGGGCCGGGATCAGGGGAGTTGCCCCCTCCCGCAGGGTGATCACGGGGGTGGCGGCGCTCACCGGCAGCCAGGAGCGATAGGCCTCGATCAGCCCCGGCCAGTCCTGCATCGTGGGCCTGGAGCCCAGGCGCTGCAGAGCTCGGAGCAGGGGCACGGGCACAACGAAGTCTGAACTGGCGAATCTACGCGGCGGGAATCAGGCAGCGGAAAGGGCTGGCTGCCTCAGGGCGCGCTGCCGGGGGCGGCAGGGGTCTGGGGGGCTGCATTGGCTGCACCACCCTGGCCTCGCAGGCCGTCGAGGGGGGATTCGGAGAAGAAGCGCACCAGATCGCTGATCGAGGAGGCCTTCTTCATCAGGTTCACCAGAGCGGGCAGGCTGATGGCCAGCTCCTGGGAGGGATAGGCCTCCAGAAAGGAGACCGCGTTCAGGCCGTTCTTGCTGTTCGCCAGGCCAAGCACGATCGCCGAACGCAGGGCGGGGATGGCCACGGAGGGATCCGCCAGCGGAAACATCACCTGTGACAGCCGCCCGAGCACGGCTTCGCCGATGCGGGTGTTGAGCAGCCGGCTCACGAGCACCACCGGCAGATTCACCGATTGGTTGAGCATCTTGGCCACCTCGGCCGGGTTCTGCTTGGTCAGCTGCAGGGCATCGGCCAACAGGCCTCGGGCCTGGCCTGTTTCGGCGAGGTGGGCCAGGTCTTCCACGGGGATCGAGCGCCGGAAGGCACCGCTGACGAAGACCAGGTTCTGGGCGGCCTGGGCTCCAGGGGACATCAGGGTCAGACCTGCTCCCAGGCCCGCTGCCAGCAGGCGTCTTTTCAGACCTGAACCGAAGCCATGGGCTGACCGTGACGAGGACACGCGCAAAACCTGACGGAGCTTGAAATCTAGGAGGCGGCCACGGCTCCACGCTCCTGGGAGACCACCAGCACGTCCCGCAGCAGCCGCACCACGCTGCGTTGGGCCAGACCGCGGGCCAGATCGATCCCCATGCGCCGCAGTTCCGGATCGCCCAGCACCCGCGGCAGACGATTGATCAGCAGCTGGGGCTCGAAACCGGGCAGGTGCTCCAGGATCGCCACCAACTGCTGGACCGGTTCGATGTTGAGCAGGGGTCCCGCATCGGCAAAGCTGGGACGGGCAGCCTTGTCGCGCAGGCCAGGGGGCAGCAACCCGGCAGGCAACCGTTTGCCCAGGCGCAGGGTGGTGCGCCAGGCCAGGGTGTCCATCTGCTCCACCAGCGCATCCACCAGCTGTCGGCGCAACAGGCCACCGTTGGGGGAGAAGAGGAAATCGAGCACCTGATCCAGCAGGTTGCCCAGATCCAGCTGGCTGCCTTGGGCGGCGCTGGCCACCAGATTCTCCAACCGCTGCCAGCGGAAGATCTCCCCGTCGAACAGCATTTCCTTGAGGCTGTTGCGCAGGGAGGGATCCGGATCCTCCATCAGGCGCCGTGCGAAGTAGGGATAGGCAGCTCCGAGAATCTTGAAGTCGGGATCGACGCTCAGGGCGATGCCCTCCAGGGTCACCAGCGAGCGGATGATCAGGGCGTAATAAGCCGGGACCCGGAAGGGGAAGCGGTACATCACACCTGAGAGATCGTCGGTGACCGCTTTGAAATCCATGCGGCTGACGCCCATCTCCAGGGCCTGACCGAAAACGCTCTCGAAGGCGGGAACAATCGGCTCGAGATCCACATCTTCAGCCAGGAATCCCAGGCTGACGAAATCATTGCTGAGCTTGCCGAAATTGCGATTGACAAGGTGCACGACAGCCTGGATCAGGCCGGTGCGGCTCTCGCGGCTCACCTCGCTCATCATGCCGAAGTCGAGATAGGCCAGACGACCATCGGATAGAGCCAGCAGATTTCCGGGATGGGGATCGGCGTGAAAGAAGCCGTGCTCAAGCAGTTGTTGCAGGCTGCAGTTCACACCCACGTTCACCATGTCATCGGGATCGATTCCCAGGGCGCGCACCGCCTCCAGATTGGTGAGTTTCACACCATCGATCCACTCCATGGTGAGCACCCTCCTGCTGGTGGCGTGGCGGAAGATGCGCGGAACGGCGATGCGTGGATTGTGCTTGTGCAGTTCGGCGAACTGCTCGGCATTGCCAGCTTCGTTGAGATAGTCCATCTCTTCGAAGACACGACGGCCCAGCTCAT
This sequence comes from Synechococcus sp. ELA057, assembly GCA_037144195.1. Lineage (GTDB taxonomy): Bacteria > Cyanobacteriota > Cyanobacteriia > PCC-6307 > Cyanobiaceae > Cyanobium. Next base: position 7,433 of record JBAWXG010000005.1, on the reverse strand, counting down.
CGATCAGGGCCACCAGATCGCTGCGGATCAGCCGCACGTTGCGGTTCAGCCAGGCGGCGATCTGACGCACGATGTAGAGATCGAGCGTGATCTGCTCCCGCAGCCCGGGTCGCTGCACCTTCACGGCCACCCGTTCGCCGCTGAGCAGCACCCCGCGATGCACCTGGCCCAGGGAGGCGGCGGAGATCGGCTCGCGATCCAGCTCCGCGAAGATCTCCGCGACAGGAGCGCCGAGATCCTCTTCGATGCAGGCCATGGCGAGCCGGCTGGAGAAGCCGGGCAGCTGATCCTGCAGCTGGGCCAGCTCCTCCAGCAGCAGTGGTGGCACGATGTCGGGCCGGGTGGAGAGGGCCTGGCCCGCTTTGATGAAGGCCGGGCCGAGCCTGGCGAGCAGTTCGGCGCATTCGCGTCCCCGGGCCCGGGCCCGATCGGCAAGCTTGAGCTGACCCGTGAGCCAGTCCACGCTCACACCCAGCAGGTAGAGCCCGATCGGCACCAGGGTCTGCCACAGGCGGCGGGCCAGGCGCTGGGGATGGCCTGCGTAGATGCGGGTGATCGCCGCCGGGTCGTAGCGCAGCAGGCCGGCCGCCTCGATGAAGTCGCCAAGCTCGTCGGGATCACGGCTGGGGCTGTGATTCACCGGAGCGGAAGGGGTGCTGGGGGCGCTGATCTGAGGCTCCATGGGCGGCGGCGGTGCCATCGGATCCGTGCCGAACACAGCCGCACGCATGGCGGCCACAGCCTGCTCAGCCGGGGTGCTGGTGGCGGTCTGTCCGCCAGTCTGCGTTGCGGCGCCGCTGCCGATCTCCTGGGGTTCAGCGGATGGAGCCGCGGCTGCTGCGGAGGTCATCGGCGCGGCTGCAGGGCCCTTGGGAGCGTTGATTCTGCCGACCGGCGGCCCGTGGTCGTGATGGTCAGCCGGGTGACTCGGTCCGTCTGCCCATCCACAACCAGGGTCCCGAGCTTCAACGACCGATGCGTTGGCTGATGCTGCGGGCCATGGCCTCAGGCGCCAGCACCTCCACCGCTCCGCCCAGTTCCACAGCGGCCTTCGGCATGCCGTAGACGGCGCAACTGGCTTCGTCCTGGGCGATGGTGTGCCAGCCGGCCTGGCGCAGAGCCAGCATCCCCTTGCCGCCATCGCGGCCCATGCCGGTGAGCAGCACGGCCACGCCGGGGTCACGCCAGTGGTTCACCAGGCTGTGGAAGAACACATCCACCGATGGGCGGTAGGGCTCATCCACCGGTTCCTTCTGATAGGCGAAGCGCCCGTCGGGGCGGATCACCAGATGGTCGTTGCTCACGGCCACCAGCACCATGCCGGCCTGGGGCGTTTGCCCGCTTTCAGCCATGCCGACCTTCAGGGGGATCTGGGTGTTGAGCCAGTCCACCAGGCCCGGAGCGAACTGGGCATCGATGTGCTGCACCACCACGAGTGCCGCCGGCAGGCTCGGCGGCAGGGGGGCCAGCGCGGCGGCCAGGGTTTTCGGGCCGCCGGTGGAGGAGCCGATGGCGATCAGCGGCGGTTGGCGCCGCTGGATCGTTGCTGCGGTGCTGGTGTTCTGTCCAGTCGGCTGCCGCGGGGTCTGGGTTCTGCCCTGCAGGCGCTCGACCGTGGCGATCTTGCGCAGCAGATCGCGGCCATCCTCCAGGGGCGATCCGGTCAGCTGGGGCAGGGCCGCCACATCGAGAGCGCCATGGCCCATCGCCTCGAAGATCTGCCCGGAGGCGCTGCCGGCGTGGGCTGTCACGATCAGCACGGGGCAGTTGGAGCGTTCGCGGATCCGCCGGGTGGTCTGCACGCCATCGAGCTGGGGCATCACCAGATCGAGCAGCACCAGATCCGGTTCATCGGCGGCGAAGCGAGCCAGGGCATCCATCCCATCGCGGGCCACCCAGGCGACGCTGTGGCGCCCCTCATGCTCGATCACCCGCCGGATGGCGGTGATCGCCAGCCCCAGATCATTGACGATGGCGATGCGCAAGGGCTGATCGCAGTTGTGCTCCGATTCTCCGTTGCGGCTTCTCCGCTGCGCTGGCCTCAGGCCGGACCGATCAGCTGGTGAATGGCATTGAGCAGGGTTTCATCGCGGAAGCTGCTCTTGACCAGGTAGTAGTCAGCGCCGGCCTCCATGCCCCGCAGGCGATCCTGCTCGGAATCGCGGGAGGAGCAGATGATCACCGGCAGATGCTGGAAGCGCTGCTCCTGGCGCAGGGTGCGGATCAGGCCGATGCCATCGAGTTCCGGCATCTCCACATCGCTGACGAGCAGCTGGTAGTCCCCTTCCCGCAACGCCTCGAGGGCCTCCATCCCGTTGCTGGCCCGATCCACCCGGTAGCCCCGTGAGCGCACCAGCCGCGTCTGCAGATCGAGGGCCACGGGGGAGTCGTCGGCGATCAGGATCCGCTGGCCGCTGGCAACGGCCTGAACGCTCACGGGGCTGCGCAGCGAGGAGCTCTGCAGCAGACCATCGATCGAGCGCACCAGATCGGTGGTGTCGACGATCAGGATCGGCTGGCCGTCGCCCATCAGGGCTGCGGCGCTGATGTTGGCCACCTTGCCCAGGCGTGGATCCAGGGGGCGCACCACCAGGTCCTGCTCACCCAGGTAGCGGTCGACCACGACGCCGTACACCCTGGCGTGATCGCTGATCACCACCACCGGAATCACGTCGTTGGCGCTCTTGGCCTCGGGGAATCCCATCACCTGGCGGGCGGAGATCAGGCCGATCGAGACGCCATCGAGCTGGAAGCACTCACGCCCTTCCATGACCATGATCGCGCCCGGTTCGATCGCCACGATCTGATCGAGGCGGGCCAGTGGGAAGGCATAGGGCTCGCCGGCGATCTCCACCAGCAAGGTCCGCACCACCGAGAGGGTGAGGGGCAGCTGGAAATGGAGGCTGGTGCCCTGCCCGCTGGTGGAGGCGAAGCGCACGGTGCCGCCCACCTCCTGGGCCATGGCGCTGACCACATCGAGCCCCACACCCCGGCCCGACACCTCCGTCACTGCCGCCGCGGTGGAGAAGCCCGGCTGGTAGAGCCGCACGCACAGCTCCGCCTCCGAGAGGTTCGCTGCCTCTTCCGGGCTGCATTGCCCCTCCTCCACCAACCGCTGGCGCACGGCGTCGTAGCGCACGCCCTGGCCGTCATCGCTGATCGTGATCGCCAGCATGCCGCCGCGATGCAGGGCCTCGATGCGGATCGTGCCGCGGGCCGGTTTGCCCCGGGCCAGCCGTTCTTCAGGCAGCTCGATGCCGTGATCGACGGCGTTGCGCAGGATGTGGGTGAGGGGCGATTCGAGCTTGCGCAGGATGTCGCGGTCCACCAGGGTGGCTTTGCCCAGCACCTCCAGCCGCACCTGCTTGCCCAGGCTGGTGGCCAGATCGCGCACCATGCGCGGCAGCGCCACCATCGCATCGGAGAAGGGCCGCATGTTGGAGCCGATCACCTCCCGGTAAAGCCGGTAGGAGAGGTTGGTGGTGCGCAGGGCATAGAGCTCAAGCTCACCAAGGCGCTCGATCAGGGTTTCGCGGCATTCCCGCTCCTTGCGGCGGGCCTTCTCCACCAGCTCCAGGTCCTGGCCCTGGGCGCTCAGCTGCACCCGCAGGGCTTCGATCGTGGCCTGCAGATCCTTCTGCCGGTCCTTGAGCAGGCTGAGGGAATCGGCGAAGGGCTGCAGCCATTTGGCCTCCACCAGCATCTCGCCGGAGAGCGCCATGATCCGGTTGAGGTTCTCCGCTTCCACCTTCACCACCCGCTCCACCGGCGGTGCCTGGAAGGCGGCGCTCTCCTGGGCTGCGGGGTAGGGATTCTCGATCGCGATCGGGTTGGTCTCCGCGGCGCTCGCGCCGCTGGGCAGCAGCCGGTTGATGGCCTCCACAAGGCCATCGAGCTCCTGTTGGCGCTCGTCGAGCCAGGCCCGGATCTCTTCAGCCGGCAGCTTGCTCACATCGCTGAACAGATCGATGCAGCGGAAGCTGAGCGCGAAGGCCTCGGGATGGAGGCTGGCTTCGCCGTTTTTCACGGCCACGAAGAAATCCTCGAGCCGGTGCGCCACCGCCACCAGGGCGTGCAGCACCACGATGCCTGCCGCACCCTTGACGGAGTGCAGCGAGCGCATCACCTCATCGCAGGGTTCGCGGGATTCGGGTTGCTGCTCCAGCTGCAGCAGGGCCTGATTGAGATGGGCGACCCGCTCTTCGAGTTCGAGGCGGAACAGCTCCAGCGGTGTGGCGTCGGGAGGAATGGCGCTCATGTGGTGGCGATCTCCCCGTTGAGGGCCTCGAAGATGCGGCTGGGATCGAGCAGGGCCACCGAGCGGTTCTGCCACTGGAAGACGCCGCAGCCATAGGAGTGCTCGGCGTTGGTGATCACCACCGGCGCCGGCTTCACGTCGTCGCGGTCGAACAGGTAAATGCCGTGGATCTCATCGATCGGAAACACCCATTTGCCCTCCGGCGTGCCTGCCACGGCCATGCGACTGGCCAGCGGCTGGCCCGATTCCGGCGGCTTCAGCCCCAGCAGCTGGGTGAGCGAGGCGGCCAGCATGATCTCGCCGCGCACATTCACCATGCCGAGGAACAGGGCATTGCTGCGGCTGGGCACCGAATGCACCACGAAGGGTGCGGAGACTTCCAGGAACACCCCCACCGGCAGGGCGAACAGCTCGTCGCTGAGGCGGAAGATCATCACCGACAGGGATTGATCGCTGCGTACCGCCGAGCCATCGGCCGAGAGCGTCGAGCTTTCCGAGCCTCGCTTGGTCTCCGCCAGAACGGCGGTCCATTCCCTGAGGTAATCCCCGGGGGGAAGCCGCTCGAGCAGGCTGCGGCCTGCGGCGGAATACACCGGGCAGTTGCGGCAGTGCACGCAGCTGGCCAGCTCCGGGCAGGAGCGATCGCCGAAGACGCCGATGCGATTCCAGCAGTCGTCGAGCCGCGTCGTCGGCCGCTCGACGACGGCGGTGAACGATGGATCTGCGGGCTCGGATGGGAGCCAGGCGCGATCGGTTCCCGAAGCGCTCAACCGGTCCGGGTCGAAGCCGGATTCAGCTGGCGACATGGAAGCGGGAGATTTCCGTACGCAGGGCCTGGGTGGATTCGTCGAGGATCTCGAGGGCGCGGTTGGATTCCCGCAGGGCATCGGAGGTCTGCTGGGAGCCCTGGCTGAGCTGCTGCATGGCCTCACTGATCTGCTGGGCGCCCTGGGATTGCTCCTCGATGCTCTGGCCCACCATTTCGAAGCGGGGCGTCAGGCCCTTGACCTGATCGATCACCAGCTCCACCTGATCGCTGATGCGCACCACATCGTCGACGGCGCTGGTGACGGTCTTGCTGAAGTGATCCATCTCCATCACGCCGATCGAAACGGCGCTCTGCATCTCCTTGACCATCTGCTCGATCTCGAGGGTGGCCACGGCGGTCTGATCCGCGAGGCGGCGGATCTCGCGGGCCACCACGGCGAAGCCGGTGCCGTATTCACCGGCCTTCTCCGCTTCGATGGCGGCGTTGAGGCTGAGCAGGTTGGTCTGATCGGCCACCTTGGTGATCGTGGTGACCACGGTGTTGATGTTGTTGGCCTTCTCGTGCATCACATCGAGCTTGGAGGTGATGGCGGCGGTGGCGCTCACCAGATCGCGCATCACCTTCTCCATCTGGTCGAGGTCCTGCTGGCTGTGGCTCGCCGCATCGGCGGTATCGGTGGCCTGGCCCTTCACCTCATCCATGGCCCGCACCACGTTCTTGGAGGTGGCGGCGATCTGCTGGGCGGTGGCGGTGACCTCATTGGTGGAGGCCAGCTGCTCGGCCACGGTGGCCTCGAGCTGCTTGCCGGAGGCGGCGATCTCGGTGGTGGAGGTGGTGATCTGAATGCCGGAGGTCTGGATCTGGCGCACCAGGGCTCCGAGGTTGTCCACCATCACGTGGATGGCGTTCTGCAGCTTGCCCAGCTCATCGCCATCCTCCGTATCCGGCAGGTTGCGGGTGAGGTCGCCATCGGCCACTTTCTCGGCCACGGTCACCACGTCCGTGATGCGGGCGCCGAGGGGCTTGGCGATGGTGCGGGTGAAGTAGTTGGCGGCGAACAGGCCGATCGAGGGAGCGGCCACCAGGGCCACGATCGACCAGAAGAGGGAGCTGCGGCTGTCCTGCTCACCGGCGGCTGTGGCCTCTTCCGCTGCTTTGGTGTTGTGATCGATGACCTTGACCAGGTCGTCGGTGGCGGTATTGAAGCTGTTCACCTCTTCCGCGGCGAGGCTGAAGATCGCCTTGCCCTGAGGGGTGTTGATCGCTGGGAAGGTGGCATTGCCCAGGGTGCTCACCGCCCGCAGCACCTCCTTGTGGCTGGCCTCCCAGGTGGCCCAGCTCTGCTTGAACTCGGCATAGAGCCGTTGCTCTTCCGGACTGCTTGGCGTGGCCTCGTATTCCTTGAGGCCGGCATTGATCTGTTTCCAGGCGCCATCGATGCGGCGCAGCTGCTGCTGCCGTTCGGCGGCCGTTCCGCCCGGTGTGACGATCGCGTTCTCTGAGGCCTGCACCTGGGTCTGGCCCTCATTGATCTTCCAGAGGCCGTCGACAGAGGGCAGGTATTGGGAGCCCAGCTCATTGATGCGGCCGCTCAGGGAGGCGGTGGTGCGCAATCCCAGCAGGGCCACCAGCATCGCCAGGCCTCCCATCCCCAGAAACGCCAGCTTGAGCTGGTTTTCCATCGACTGCTTCTTGGCTCCGGAGGCGTCGCTCACCGCGGATCGGGTTCGAATGGGCCGAGACTAGAGGTGATCGTTTGATTGGCCATCCATGATCCGGGCATCGGGTTCGATCGTCTGGCGCTGATCTGAAAACTGCGTAGGCTCGGCTGAGGGGCTGTTTGATGTGCTCCTCGACCTGATTTCCCTTGGCTGTCTTCGCTGAGAACCCGTTTTCAGAGAGTGCCGCCCGCACGGATCGCCCGGGCGTGAACACAGCGGCTGCCGTGGTGCCATCACCCGCCTCACGGCGCGATGGCGGTGCTGATCCAGCCCTGCTGCTGCTGCTCTTTTCCGCTGGCGGGCCGCTCTATGCGATGGAGAGCAAGGATGTGGTGGAGGTGATTCCGCGGGTCAGCCTGCGCCCGGCCGTGAATCTGCCCAGCCATGTGGCGGGGTTGTTCAACTACCGGGGCGTGGTGGTTCCGGTGATCGATCTCTGCCTGCTGATTCAGAACCGGCCCAGCGGCGAGAACCTCAGCAGTCGCATCATCATGGTGCGCTCCCTCGATGGCAGTGGCCGTGATCTGTTCATCGGCCTGCTGGCCGAGGGCGTGACCGACACGATCAGCCGTCCTCTGTCGGCGTTTCATGAGACGGGGCTCAATGCCGGCTCGAAGGCCTATCTCGGTGGCCTCACCCTCGATGAACGGGGCATGGTGCAGATCCTGCATCTGCAGGTGCTGCT
>JBAWXG010000004.1:0-59040 GCA_037144195.1 Synechococcus sp. ELA057 | reverse complement strand
TCGACGAGCTGGAGCAGTTCCAGAATCGTGACGATGCGGCTGTCCCGTTCGGATGCCGCCACGCCCCGAATGCGCAGGCCCAGGGCCAGGTTCTCGTAGACGCTCAGATGGGGGTAGAGCGCGTAGCTCTGAAACACCATGGCCACCCGCCTCTGGCCCGCCGGCTGCGAGGTGATGTCGACCCCATCGAGCAGGATGCGGCCGCCGCTGACCGGATCGAGGCCTGCCAGCAGGCGCAGGGTGGTGGTCTTGCCGCAGCCGCTGGGGCCCAGCAGCGCCAGACATTCCCCGGGCTTCACGGACAGGTGCAGCTGCTCAAGCAGCAGGCGCTTGCCCAGTCGGCGCTCGAGGCCCTGGATCTCCAGTCCCGTTGTCTGTGCGGTGGCAGGGGTGCGATCCATCAGCGCCCGGCTCCCTGGGTGAGGCCGCTGACGATCGAGCGCTGAAACACCAGCACCAGCAGCAGCAGGGGCAGGCTCCCCAGCACGGTGACGGCCGCGAAGGCTCCGTAAGGCACCGAGAACAGGGAGGAACCCGAGAGGCGTGCGGTCGCCGGCGCCAGAGTCAGCAGCTCCGGGCGACTGATCCAGGTCAGCGCGATCGGGTACTCATTCCAGCTGTAGAGGAACACGAGGATGGCCGTGCTGCCCAGGGCCGGGGCCAGCAGCGGCAGCAACACATGCCGCAGACGCGCCGCCAGGGATAGACCCTCGAGCCGGGCTGCATCCTCCAGTTCCGGGGGGAGTTCCGCAAAGGCCACCCGCAGCAGCAGCACCGCCAGGGGGAGACAGAGAGCGCTGTAGGGAAGGCTCAGGGCCAGGAGCTGGTTGCCCAGCCCGAAGCTTCGGGCCAGCTGCAGCAAGGCCAGGAACAGCAACACGGTGGGAAAGATCGCAGCCGCCAGCAGGGCCAGGATCACGGCCTGGCGAAGAAGGCCCTGACGCTGTTGCAGGGCGTAGGCGCAGGGCACGGCCAGTGACAGGGTGAGCGCGGTGGTGGCAACGCCCACGATGGTGCTGTTCAGCAGGTAGCGCCAGAACGGCGGGCTGGCCTGAAGCACCAGGCGGTAGTTCTCGAGCGTCCAGAAGCCGGCTCCGCTGACCGACGCCGGATTCACCAGTGCCTCCGGTGTGACCAGGGAGCTGTAGAGCTGCCAGGCGAGAGGGGCCAGGCTCCAGAGCAGCAGCAGCAGCCTCATCCGCGCACCTCCTCGGACGCAACGGAGACCTGCAGTCGCAGACGGTTGCGGAAGGGCAGCCAGATCAGCAGCCCCAGCAGCGCCAGCAACAGAAACGTGGCCAGCACAAGGGTGGAGCTGTAGCCGAAATCAAGAAAGCGCATCGCCTGGAGGTAGGCATAGAGCGCCAGGCTTTCGGTGCTGCCCGCCGGCCCGCCGCGCGTGAGCACCTGGACCAGGTCAAACAGTCCCAGGGCCTGGGCCAGACGGAACAGCATCGCCAGGACGATCCAGGGCTGCAGCAGCGGCAGGGTGAGTTGTCGCAGGATCTGGGAGCGGCTGGCTCCCTCCAGCACCAGGCTCTCCTCCAGCTCCCGCGGGATGGATTGCAGCCCTGCCAGCAGCAGCAGGGCCACGAATGGGGTGCTCTTCCAGACATCGGCTATCACGGCGAACAGCCAGGTGGAAGAGGGCGTGCTGAGGAAGCCGTAGGGATCGGCGCCGAAGAATCCGATCAGACGGTTGAGGGGGCCGTAGGGATCGTTGAAGATCCAGCGCCATCCCAGGGCCATCACGGTGCCCGGAAGCGCCCAGGGCAGCAGGGTGACGGCGCGCAGCAAGCCACGCCAGCGGCAGGGCCGCTGCAGCAGCAGGGCGATCGCCAGGCCGAGCAGCAGCTCCAATCCCACCGACAGCAGGGCGAAGCGCAGGGTGAAGACGGCGTCCTGCCAGAAGCGGGCATCGCCCAGCAGCCGCTGCCAGTTGGCGCCCCCGTTCGCGATGGGCTCCAATCCAGTGAGCAGCGAGCTGGCCTGGCCGCTCAGCCAGGCGTATTGGAGCAGCGGCCAGAGGAACACCGCTGCAAGCAGCAACAGTGCCGGCGCCATCAGCAGCAGTGACAACGGGAGGCTCATCGCGGCGCCTCTCCACTGGCTGAGGACACCAGGACGGAGCTCTGGTGCTGGGCTGCCTGCATGATCGATCCGCCGTTCCCTGCCCCGCTGATCAGTCCATTGATCTGCCGTTGCAACACATCGCTGAGCTGGGCGTAGAGCGGGGTAAGGGGGCGCACCAGCGGTCCCTGCTCCAGGGCCTCCTTTTGGACCGCCAGCAGCGGGTCGCGGCGTTGCAGCTCAGGGTCTTCGTAAAGAGATGCCCAGGTGGGGGCATACCCCTGTTCGAGCACCAGGTGTTTCTGAACCTCGGGTCCGCTGAACCAGCGGATGACCTCCGCAGCCTGGTCGGGGTTGTTGCTGCCGCGCAGCAGGGACAGACCCCAGGTTCCAAGGGTGCCTCCTGAACGGATTCCCGGTGCGCTGACCACGGTGGTGACCCCCACTTTGCCGACCACGGGGCCACCCCCCTTCTCAATTTCCCGCCAGGCATAGGGCCAGTTGCGCAGAAACGCCGCATCCCCGGCGGCGAACATCTGCAGCGCCTCGTTTTCAGCGAAATCGGCGACCGCCGGCGGTGAAATCCCGGTGTTGATCAAGGAGCGGAGCCACCGGGCGGCGGAGATCGCCTCGGCTGAGGCCAGCTCCGTGTGTCCCCCGGAGCGGCTCTGATCGGGCTGCCACCAGCGGCCGCCGAAGGCATGGATCACCTCGAGCATCACGCAGCTGAGGCCCTCGTATTGCCGCCCCTGCCAGACGTATCCCCAGCGGACCTTGCCCTCCGATTGCAGCCGCCGCGCGATCTGCTCGAGTTCCACCGTGGTGCGCGGGGGATGCTCCATCAGGTCGGTGCGCCAGTAGAGCAGTCCGGTGTCCGCCGTCAGCGGCATCCGCCAGAGATGCCCGCCGAAGGCATTGCCCAGCCGGGCACCCGGCAGCATCGCGGCTTGTGCATCGGCGCCGAACCAGCCTTCCAGAGGGATCAGCCAGCCGGCCTTGGCATAGCGCGCCGTCCAGCTGACATCCATCAGCAGCAGGTCGTAGGGCGTGGAGCCCAGCAAGAGGCTGCCGATCGCCAGATCGGACATGGCCTCGGTATCCAGCGGCCCGCGATCAACGCTGATCTGCAGATCGCGATGCTGGCGGTTGAAGCTGGCCACCAGCGCGGCCGTGGCGTCCACAAAGGGCGATGGCATCAGCACCCGTACCGTCACCGGCTGGCTCTGAGGCAGGGCCCGGAGTGCGGCCGGCACCAGGCCCAGCATCAGGCTGAGCCCGATGGCCAGCAATGGCGGGAACCAGAAGCGGCTCAGGGCCTTCAGCATCGGATCAGCGCCTTCGGCATCAGCTCAGGGCCTTCGGCATCCGAGGGTCTGGATGCCTCCAGCGCCTCGGATCAGCCCATGGCGCCAGGGTGCGGCGTTCATGCGAAGGCCGCAGCTGCTCGCAACCTAGGAACGCCTGCGACCCCAGACAACGCCGGCTGGATCACTCCGGCGTTGTCCAGCCCCTCGGATCAGGACAGCTTCTCCATCAAGCGGCCCATCAGATCGCTGCTGCGCTGCTGGAAGCCAGACAGCTCATTGGGCTCCAGGCCGCCCACGGCGAGGCGGGCCAGGTCGTAGAGGTGGCGGCTGAGGTCGGAGGCCAGCACCTCGCTGGGGGATGGACCGCCGCCGGTGGTGAGGATCGCGCCGCTGGAGAGCCTGAGCAGCCCGGCCACCAGAGGATGGCGGCGGTTGATCAGCAGCACGTGGTGATCGGGCAGACCCGGCAGCCGCTGCTCCATCAGGGCACCGATGTCGTTGATGCGGCGCATCTGCTCCGGCAGCAGGATCAGGGCGGCAGGGGCCTGCTCACCCTTCAGCGACTGCACCTGCAGGGTCACCTTGTCGTTGGCGAGGGCCGTGCGGAAGAGATCGCGCAGCTTTTCGCTGGCATCCTTGCCCTCGGCGTCAGCCAGCTCCGAGTCCTTCTCCTGGAGGGACTCATCGAGCTCGCTGTCGACCCGCTGAAATTTGAGCTCTTCATGGCGCTGCTCCAGCCAGGGGATGAACTGGGTGTCGATGAAGCTGTCGGCCAGCAGCACCTCGGCTCCCTGGGATTTCCATAGGGCCAGGGCCCCTGCCTGTCCTGCCTCATCGGTGCAGTAGAGGATGCGCTTGGAATGATCGGCGCTGAGGCGGGAGCGATAGCCGCTGAGGGTGGTGAAAGCCTTGCCCCCCTCGCCAGGGATCGGGTCGAGGCTCAAAGACCCGGCGGATGCATCGTCAGCCGATGCATCGTCAGTGGCAGCGGGCTGCTCCTGCGCTGGAGCCGTTGTCCCGAACAGCACCAGTTCGGCCACCTGATCGGCGAACTTCTCGTCCTCCAGGGCCCCGATCTTGATGAACGGCGCCAGGGAATCCCAGATCTCGGCATAGCGCTTCGGTTCGTCGCGATGCAGTTCCTTGAGCCGATCGCCCACCTTCTTGGCCACGAAGCCGCCGATGGAGCGCACCCGTCGGTCGGTCTGCAACGCTGAACGGCTGACGTTGAGAGGGATGTCGGGAGAATCGATCACGCCCCGCAGCGGCAGCAGGTAGCGCGGCACCACCTCCTTGATCGAGTCGCTGACGAACACCTGGTTGCAGTAGAGCTTGATCTCACCTTTCTCCCAATCGGCGCGGCCGCTGATCTTCGGGAAGTAGAGAATGCCCTGAAGGTTGTAGGGGTAGTCGGTGTTGAGATGAACCCAGAGCAGAGGATCACCCTGGAACGGGTAGAGGTACCGGTAGAACTCGATGTAGTCGTTATCCGTCAGCTCCCTCGCAGAGGCACGCCAGGGTGCCTTCCGCTTGTTGACTGTTTCTCCATTCATCTGAACCTCCACCGGCAGGAAGTCGCAGTAGGTGGTGATCAGGGTGCGGATCCGGGCTGGCTCCATGTATTCCAGTTCGTCCTCCATCAGGTGAAGGATCACATCGGTGCCGGGCTCATCCCGCTCAGCCCCTTCAAGGCTGAAGCGGGGAGAGCCATCGCAACGCCAGCGGATCGCTTCGCTGCCTTCTCGGGCAGAGAGTGAGACCAGCTCGACCTCGCGGGCCACCATGAAGCTGGAGTAGAAGCCCAGCCCGAAGTGGCCGATGATCGCGTCGCTTTCGCGTTTGTATTTCTCGAGGAATTCCTCCGCGCTTGAGAACGCCACCTGGTTGATGTAGCGCTTGACCTCATCGGCACTCATCCCGATGCCGTTGTCGGAGATGGTCAGCGTCTTCTGCTCGCGGTCGATACGGATGCTGATGCGACCTTCCGCACCCTCGCTGCAGTCACCCGCCATGGCCGCCATGCGGCGTTTGCTGATGGCATCCACCCCATTGCTCACCAGTTCCCGCAGAAAGACCTCATGGCCGCTGTAAACAGCCTTCTTGATGATCGGGAAGATGTTTTCGGTATGGATCTGAATCTGACCCTGTTCTTCCAGTACCGGCATGGATGTTGAAGCAATCCTCGGCAACCTAAGGGCAACGGTCCCTCCCTCTCAACGGGGTCCAGGGGTTGGTGACCGAACCTGAACCCTGTTACGTGGCGTCACAGGCGTCGCGATGCATCAGTGGTGCCGATCAGAATGATCAGCAGCTCTGTTCGCTCGGATGCGCCTCAGCTGGCCTGAACACCTGCAGACCGCCCGCACGCTGGAACTCAGCCGCACCGACGACTGCGGCACCGCTCTGGCCTTGATGGGCGTGGCCCTGCTGCTGCTGGCGCAGGACCTGCTCGAACAGGAGACCGCAGCAGTGTGCAGGGATAGTCTCTGAGCGCCTCTCTGCCAGGCGAGCGATGGGATCGCCGGGGGGGTCAGCTGCGTCGTTGCAGCTCCGGTTTCTCCTCCGGAAGGATCGCTCCCTCCACGGGGCACACCTGCAGGCAGATGCCGCAGTCGATGCAGGTGTCGAAATCGATCCAGTAGAAGCCCGTTCCCTTGCGATTGGCCCCCTGGCCCGGCTGGATGCAGGCGACGGGACAGGCGTCCACGCAATCCGCCACCCCTTCACAGATGTCGGTGACGATCGTGTGGGCCATGAACGGACTGGAAGTGGCCAGAGCCTAGCCAGCCAGCCAGATGGCCCCACGGCAACCGCGCTGTTGCGCCAGAGCCTCGGCCGCTTCGACGCTGGCACAGGGGGGACCATGGAGTTCGGCAGCCTCTCCGTTGGCATGCAGCTCGGCCATGCGGGCCAGCACGGCGTTGAGATCTCCGCTGCTGGAGGTCACCAGCCAGGGGGTTGATTCATCGTTGGCTGCCGCTGAGCCCTGCAGCAGCTCCCGTACGGCCTCGATCTGGATGGCGAAGCCCATGCCCGCAGCCTGCTCGGGGTCGCTCTCGAACCGTCCCACCAGAGCGTCGTAGCGCCCTCCGCTGGCGACCTCCACGGGCGCGTTCTCGGCGCGGCAGACGAGTTTGAACACCAGCCCGTCGTAGAGATCGAAGTGGGGTTGAAAGGTGGGATCCAGCTGCAGGCGCACCCCTTCGCGTGTCGCCGCGGGAGCGACAGCTGACAGGGTGCTGGCGAGGCGTTCCAGCAATGGATGGGGACCCAGCCACTGCTCCAGCTGATAGAGCACCTGGGGTGCATCACCACGCAAACCAAGCAGGGTGGCCAGTCCCCGTCGCTGGGAGTCGGGCAGCTGCAGACCCGCGAGAGCTACCGGATCAAAGTCCGTCAGAGCCCGCCGGGTCAGCAGCCGTTGCTCAGCCGGGACCTGCTCCAGCAGCGCATCGAGCAGGCCGTGATGGCCGACCAGCAGGGTGGTGTGATGGTCCTGACAGAGCCCCAGTTTCGCTGTGGCGGCCAGCAGCAGGTGCAGCAGCTCCCTGTCTGCCGCATCCGAGGAATCTCCCAGCAATTCCACACCGCTCTGGAGAGTTTCGTTCAGCCGCTGGCCTCCCCCGTCTGCCCTGATGCTGCGGAACGTGGAACCGCTGGCCCAGAGCCGCAGTGGCCTGGGACGCTTGGCCAGGCGGGTGCTGGCGGCCCTGGCGATCGAAGCGGTGAGCTCGGGACGCAAGCCCAGCGGTTCATCGGCGGCCAGTCGCATCAGATCGTGTTCGGCGATGGCCCCGCCGGCCTCCAGCGTGTCGAGCCGCTCCACGGTGGGCGGATCCACCTCCTGGTACCCCCACAGCCTGTAGACCTGCGCCAGACGGTCACAGAGTCTGCTGTTGCTGGCCACCTCGCCGGGGTTGCGATCGCGGGCGCCGGCGGCGGGTTGCAGGGCCATGAACGAAGACGGGAGGGCTCGTGTGGATCCTATGGAGTGTCCTTCAGGAATCAGTGCCCTGAAGGGTGTCCAGCTCCGGGGCGCCGTAGCAGCGCCCTGGCAGGGGATGGCAGGCCGCCAGCCCCTCAATCAGGGGAGCCTGCAGTGCCGGCGTGCAGGCGATCAGGCGACCGCTGCTCAGCTCCAGAGCCGAACCGTCGTAAGCGCTGACGACACCTCCGGCCAGTTCGACCAGGGCCACGCCGGCCGCGAGATCCCAGGGAGACAGCCCCCGTTCCCAGTAGCCATCGAGCCTGCCGGCGGCCACATAGGCCAGATCGAGGCAGGCAGCCCCTGGTCGCCGGACCCCACGGGTGCGATGGGTGAACCAGGCGAACTCGGCATAGTTGTTGTCCAGGCGATTGCCGCGGTCGTAGGCGAAGCCCGTCGCCAGAAGGGCGTCGGCCAGGCGGCTGGCCCCGCTGATCTGGATCGGTTGATCGTTGCACCAGGCACCCTGACCTGGCGCCGCCCAGAAGAACTGATCCAGCGCCGGTGCGGCCAGGGCCCCCAGCAGGGGGAGTCCCCGCCAGGTCAGCCCGACCGAGGTGGCAAAAAAGGGAAAGCTGTGGGCGAAGTTCGTGGTGCCATCGAGCGGATCGACGCACCACTCGAGGTCGCCGACTCCATGGCGGCGGCCGCTCTCCTCAGCCAGCACACCGACCCCTGGTGTGCGCTGCTCGAGCACCCGGAGCACGGCCAGCTCTGCGGCTTCATCGGCTTCTGTCACCAGGTCGCCCGGCCTGCCCTTTTCACGGATTCGGCTGAGCTTGCCCAGAAAGCTGCGCAGCGTGTCGCCTCCAGCCATGGCCGCAAGCCGGGCTGTGGCGGCGAGGTCCGCCAGATCGTCGTGACTGAGCCCTGAGCCAGCCGTGGCTCGTGCTGTCTGACTCAGAGCGCTGGCATCCATGCGATTCAGTCCTCATCCAGGGGAAGGCCAGCCCGCACGGCTCCGCGACCGAAATGGCGACCGAACTGAAGCTCGTACACCTCGTCCTCGTCCTGGGTCTCCACGTCCAGGGGACCTGTGGCTCGAGCGACGCAGAGCAGTCCGTAGCCCTGACGGCGCAGCTCTTTTGACAGACCGAGGGCTTCACGCTGATCGATCTCACCATTGAGAACCCTTACGGCACAGGCCGTGCAGCAGCCATTGCGGCAACTGAAGGGGAGGGGCACACCCTGCTCTTCGAAACTGCGCAGGATGTACTCCCCATCGGGAACATCACGCCGGATCACCTGATTCTGCTGGCGCCAGTGGATCGTGATCGGGTGGCTGGGAGGCATGGAGACGTTGCCTGAGCTTCGGGAGGGACGGGGGGGTGCTGCTACATTGCCATCTGCCCCATTCGCCCCTGGAGAGGTGGCCGAGTGGTCGAAGGCGCAGCACTGGAAATGCTGTATAGGGGCAACTCTATCGAGGGTTCGAATCCCTCCCTCTCCGTTGCAGACCGGCCCTCTGGGCCGGTTTTTTCATGCTGCGGCTGCCATCGTGCCGCGATCCCGGATTCTCCTGACTGCAGAATCTGCACCTCCCAAGCGCAAGGCCAGGGAGGTGCAGATCGATGGGGGATTGGACGCTGTTTGGAAGAAGGGCCCGGGATCAGCCGAAGCGACCGCTGACGTAGTCCTGTGTGGCTTGCTGATTGGGAGCGTTGAAGATTTTTTCGGTTTCGCTGAACTCCACCAGATAACCCACCTTGCCGGTGCCACCTTCGACGGCCTCGGCATTGAAGAAGGCGGTCATGTCAGCCACCCGCACAGCCTGCTGCATGTTGTGCGTCACGATGATGATCGTGTAATTGCGCTTCAGCTCATGCATCGTTTCCTCGATCTTCAGTGTCGAAATCGGATCGAGGGCGGAGCACGGTTCATCCATCAGGATCACATCCGGCTCGGTGGCGATGGCGCGGGCGATGCACAGGCGCTGCTGCTGGCCTCCTGAAAGCGCCAGACCGCTCTCCTGGAGCTTGTCCTTGCATTCATCCCAGACGGCAGCCTTGCGCAACGAACGCTCGACCAGTTCATCCATGTTGCCGCGGTAACCGTTGATTCTGGCGCCGAAAGCAATGTTTTCGTAGATGGTCTTGGGGAAGGGATTGGGCTTCTGGAACACCATCCCGATCCTGCGCCTCACCTCCACCGGGTCGATGCGAGGGTGATAGAGATCGTGGCCGTCATAAACCACCCGACCCTTCAGATTGCAGCCTGGGATCAGGTCATTCATGCGATTGAGCGCTCGCAGCACGGTCGATTTACCGCATCCCGAAGGCCCGATGAAAGCGGTGACCTTGCCGTAGGGAATGTCGATGAAGACATTCTTGACGGCTTCAAAACTCCCATAGGAAATCGTCACGTCCTGCAAGGACATGCAGATGTTCTGAGCTGTCTGGATCGGGGTTTCAGGTGAATGGTTCATGACCGGAGTTGCGTTGGGATGGGTGGAACGTTGAATCATTCAGCTCGTCAGCCCTTGGTGACGCGCGTGATCCAGCGAGACAGGAGATTGGCCGCCAGGATCATCACCACGAGCACAAACGAGGCAGCCCAGGCCAGCTCGTTCTGGGGCGGATAAGGCATGATCGCAAAGTTGAAGATCAACACCGACATGGTGGAGATCGGCTGCAGAAGACCTTCGGGCCAGAACTGTGAGAAGAGCGCTGTGAAGATCAATGGTGCGGTCTCGCCAGCAGCGCGGGCAATGGCGAGCACCACTCCGGTGCAGATGGGAGTGAGCGCTGCAGGAATCACAATCCTGGTGATAGTGACGAAGCGGGAAGCACCGACCCCATAGGCTCCAAGCCTCAGGTCATTAGAGACCAGCTTGAGGCCCTCATTGGTGGTTTTGATCACGGTGGGCAACATCAACACTGACAGTGCGATGCCACCGGCCAGAGCGGTGTAGCTCTGTCCGAAGAACAACTTCGTGGCCACGATGGCGCCGTAGACGAAGACGCCGCTGATGATGGATGGCACACCGGCCAGCACATCATTCGAGAAGCTCACCAGCTGGCCGAACCAACCCGTACCAGCGTATTCGGAGAGATAGACACCACCACCGATCCCGACGGGCAGGGTGATCAGGGTTGCGATCAAGGTGACCACAATCGTACCGAGGATGGCGTTGCCGATGCCGCCACCCTCCATGCCAGGCACGGGCGGCAATTGGGTGAAGAGAGAGAAGCTGATCAGCCTGCCGCCCTGCAGAAGCACATAAACCAGGACGAGGACCAGCGGCAGGATCGCAATCGTTGAAAACGATGCGGAGACCAGCGTGAGCAACCGGTTGATTTGGTTGCGTTTCAGAGAAGGGTTGAGGTTGAGACTGCGTCTCTGAAACAGTTCAGATGTGGAGCCAGTGGAGAGTGTCATGGTTCGTTCAGTATTTGAGGCTGAGTCGTTTCACAACCCACTGGGCGGCCACGTTGACGATGAACGTGAGCACCATCAGGATCAGGGCCGCATACATCAATGCTGAGACCTGCACACCATCGGCTTCACCGAACTGGTTGGCCAGCAGCGAAGCGATTGTGTTGCCCGGAGCCAGCAGGGAGAAACTGAGGTTCATCGAGTTTCCGATGATCATCGTGACGGCCATGGTTTCACCCATCGCTCTTCCCAGAGCGAGCATCACGCCGCCGATGATCGAGGAGATGGCTGCAGGGAGAATCACCGAGAAAATCGCACCCCAGCGGGTGGTGCCCACGCCGTAGGCCCCCTGGCGCAATTCGATCGGCACCTGGCGCAGGGCATCTCTGGCAATGGCCGTGATGATCGGCAGCACCATCACCACAAGGATCAGGATCGCGGGTGCCATCCCCGGTCCCATGGGGGTGGTGGAGAAGAGTGGGAACCAGCCCAGCAGCTTGTGCAGGCCTTCCAGCAGAGGACGGATCGCCGGCTCCATCACGAAGATGGCCCAGAGGCCGAGAACCACCGAGGGGATGGCTGCGAGCAATTCGACCATCAGGCCGATCAGATCCCTGATCCGCACAGGGATCAGGTCTTCGGTGATGAAGATCGCGGTGCCCACCCCAAGCGGCACGGCAATCAGCAGGGAGACCAGCGAGGTGACCAGGGTGCCGTAGATGGCCACAAAGGCGCCGTAGCGCTCATTGACCGGATCCCAGGATGAGGTGGAGAGAAATTCCAGACCAAAATCCGAGATGGCCTCGTGGGCCCCTTTCACCAGGGTGATGAAGATGCCGAACAGGACAAGGGAGACGAACGCAGCCAAGACCAGGGTGGCTTGGCGGAAGGCCTGGTCAAGCAGCTTTTCGCTGGCGGGCCGCAGCCGCCGCGTGAACAGTTCTTCTTCCGGTGCACCGCGACTCATGGTCATGAACCCTGCTTCTCCCGTTCAAAAGGGCTAGTTCAGACCTTAAGCAGCCAGCTCTGACAGGGGTTTAAAGCCCGTTTAACAGTCCGCTCAGCCGTGCGTCCACCTGGCCCCTGGCGAGCGCGGCAGCGCTGGACCAGGACCCCCCTCGCCGCTGTCGGTAGCCTGGATCGAAATCTTCAGGGCCAGGCGAGCGGCGCCGGCACGGCAGCGGGGACGACAGTGGGGCAATCACCGGCCAGGGACAATCCCGATCTGGAAACGTCAGGCACCGCTGGCCGCATCGTGGGCATCGACCTGGGCACGACCAACTCCGTGGTGGCCGTGCTGGAGGGTGGCCGCCCCCAGGTGATCGCCAATGCCGAGGGTGGCCGCACCACGCCATCGGTGGTGGGATTCAACCGGGATCAAGAGCTGCTGGTGGGCCAGCTGGCGCGGCGTCAGCTCGTGCTCAACCCCCGCAACACCTTCGCCAACCTCAAGCGGCTGGTGGGTCGCTGCTGGGAGGAGCTCGAGGATGGAAGCCTTGCCGTGCCCTACACCCTGCGGGCCAACGACCAGAGCCATGTGCGTGTGGTCTGCCCCATCACCGAACGGGAGTACGCCCCGGAAGAGCTGGTGGCCAGCATCCTGCGCAAGCTCGTAGACGATGCCGCGACCTACCTGGGGGAGCCGGTCGAAGCGGCGGTGATCACCGTGCCCGCGTACTTCAATGACGCCCAACGCCAGGCCACCCGCGATGCGGGGCGGCTGGCGGGGCTGCGGGTCGAGAGGATTCTCAACGAGCCCACAGCTGCGGCGCTCGCTTACGGATTCGACCGCAGCGCCGTCAAACGGGTGCTCGTGTTCGACCTTGGCGGCGGCACCTTTGATGTATCGCTCCTGCGCATCGCCAACGGTGTCTTTGATGTCAAGGCCACCAGCGGTGACACCCAGCTCGGCGGCAACGACTGGGACCGTCGCATCGTCGACTGGTTGGCGGATGCCTTCCAGAAGGAGCACAGCATCGACCTGCGCCGCGACCGCCAGGCCCTGCAACGGCTGACTGACGCGGCCGAGAAGGCCAAGATCGAGCTCTCCGGAGTGCAGAGCACGCCGATCTCGCTCCCGTTCATCGCGACCGGACCCGAAGGGCCGCTCCACATCGAGACGACCCTCGAGCGACGCACGTTCGAATCCCTCTGTCCCGATCTGCTCGATCGGTTGCTGCGGCCGGTGCAGCGTGCCCTGCGCGATGCCGGTCTGGCCGCCGACGACATCGACGATGTGGTGCTGGTGGGGGGGGGCACCCGCATGCCGATGGTGCAGGAGATGGTGCGCACCCTCGTGCCTCGGGAACCCTGCCAGTCGGTGAATCCCGATGAGGTGGTGGCCGTCGGCGCTGCCATCCAGGCGGGCATCCTCACCGGGGAGCTGCGCGACCTGATGCTCAACGATGTCACCCCCCTCTCCCTGGGGCTGGAGACCATCGGCGGCGTGATGAAGGTGCTGATCCCGCGCAACACCCCCATCCCCGTCCGCCGCTCCGATGTGTTCAGCACCTCGGAGCCCAACCAGAACACCGTGGAGATCCACGTGTTGCAGGGAGAGCGGCAGATGGCGGAGGGCAACAAGTCCCTCGGGCGCTTCCGCCTGTCCGGTATCCCACCGGCACCCCGGGGTGTGCCCCAGGTGCAGGTCTCGTTTGACATCGACGCCAATGGCCTGCTCCAGGTCTCGGCGACGGATCGCACCACGGGCCGCCAGCAGAGTGTCAGCATCCAGGGAGGTTCGAATCTCAGCGAACAGGAGATCGAAACGCTTCTGGAAGAAGCGGAGCGCAAGGCGGCAGAGGACCGCCGCAGGCGGGCTGAGATCGACCGCAGCAACCGGGCGCAGACACTCCTTGCCCAGGCGGAGCGACGCCTGCGGGACGCTGCCCTCGAGCTCGGTCCCTACGGCGCCGAACGTCAGCAGCGAGCCGTCGAGCTGGCAATCCGCGATGTGCAGGATCTTCTGGCGCGGGGAGACACCGCTGAGCTGGAGCTGGCTGTCTCCCAGCTGCAGGAATCGTTGTTCGGTCTCAACCGCCGCCTGTTGCAGGAGCGTCGCAGCGAGGCCGGTCCGCTCCAGGGTCTGAAGAACACCCTGGGCTCGCTCAAGGATGAGTTGTTCGCCGACGACGACTGGGACGACTGGAACCGCGATGGTCGCAATGATCCCTGGGCCACGCCATCGCGTCGGGATCGCTTCCCCTCGGATGGGTTCGACCGTGGCGAGGCCTGGCGCCCCTCGGCGGGACAGGGGTGGCCCTCGCAGCTCGAACCCGAGCGCTGGAGCCGTCAGGACAGCAACCCTGAGCCCTGGGCACGGGATGGCCGGGACGAACGCCCTGGCTTCGCTGAAGAGTCCGGCCGCGACACCTGGCGCGATCGAGAACGCGACGCGGTGAATCGCCGTGAACAACGCCCCTATGCCGAGGCTGAACGCCGACCGACGGGGCGTTCCGGCTTCCAGGACGATGACCCCTGGCGCGACGTCTGACCGCGGTGCGTTCTCCCCTCCCTCAGGATCCCCTGGCCCCGTCGGCCCCGGATCACTGGCAGATCCTCGGCCTCAGGCCTGGAGCCGATGCGGCGGCTCTGAAACGAGCCTTCCGCGCTCAGGCCAGGCGCTGGCACCCCGATCTGAACGGCAATGATCCCGTCGCCGAAGAGCGGTTCAAGCAGGTCAACGAGGCCTATGCCGTTCTTTCCGATCCTCTGCGCCGCAGTGCCTGGGAGCGGGGAGAGGATCTCAGTGGCGCAGCTCCGGAGGATCCTTTCGTCAGCGGGTTCCCCGCCTTCGAGGATTATCTGGCGGAGCTCGACGGCACCGGTCCGCGTCACCGCGGTGAACCCCCTGTCTCCTCCAGTCCAGACGGCCGTGATGGCGAGTCCGAGGCCGCCCCTGCCACGCCCCGTCGCGGGGAGCACTGGGATCAGGCGCAGCGGGGTTGGGTCGAAGCTGCCCCGCCCTCACCGCCGCCGGTTCAGGCGGCCGGCGACGCCGAAAGCCTGGTGGAGCTCACACCTGAGCAGGCACTTCACGGGGAGACTGTGGAACTGGCTCTCGACGATGGCACCGTGGTCGAGGTGCGAACGCCGCCCCTGGCCGGCGATGGCTGGCGCCTTCGTCTTGCCGGCGTGGCTCCCGGCGGCGGCGACCACTTTCTGCAGCTGCGGGTGCGTACGCCGGAGGGCCTGCGGGTGGACGGGCTGCGGGTGCTTTACCACCTGGAGCTGTCCCCAGCCGATGCGGTGCTCGGCTGCCAGGTCGTGGTCCCGACTCTTGAGGGTCCCGTGAGGCTTCGGGTTCCTGCAGGGTCCTCCAGCGGCCGGCTGCTGCGGCTGCGTGGACGTGGCCAACGGCTCGGGGATCGCTGCGGCGATCAGCTTGTTGAGGTGCGCATCACGGTGGACGAGCCCCACGGTGAGGACGAGCTGGCTCTCTATCGCCGCCTGCAGGAGCTGGAGCGGCAGCGGGCGGCGGATGCGGAGCCTGAAGTCCCAGGCTGATGAGTCTTCCCACGGGTGAGACACTGGCCATGCCCCAACGACGTCAGCGTGTCAGCGAGTTCTGCCCAATCCGGGACGGTGCATGTGCTGCTGTTCGATCCCGGCAGTGATCAGGAGGGGATCCATTCGCTGGAACTGGCGGGCCGCACCGTGGTGCTGCTGTTTGAAGATCGCGACGACGCCGAGCGCTACGCCGGTCTGCTGGAGGCCCAGGATTTTCCGGTGCCCAGCATCGAGGCGCTCGATCGTGGCGATCTGGAGCAGTTCTGTCAGGAGGCCGGCTATGAGCCACGCTTCGTGCCCACCGGTTTTCTGCCTCGCAGTGACGAGGATCGACTGCTGATCGCCCCGCCGGAGCGAAACATGGATGTGAGCGGTTGGAAGGAGCAGGAGATCGGCGAGGCCAGCGATTCCCTGGCTGAAGATCCGCGTCTGGGAACCGATCTCCCCGAGCTGGACCCAGAGCTCGAGTCCTTCCGCCGGCGGCTGGAGGGCCTGTTGTGAACGCTGAGGCGCTGACGAGTCGCGGCCACCTGCTCACCGAGCAACCCCATCCCCTCAGCACGGAACTGGATCGGCTCTCCAGTCGGGAACTTGTCGATCTCTTCTGCGAGAACGATCGCAAACCCCAGGAGGCTGTGACGGCCGCAGCCGCTTCTCTCGCTCAGGCGGTGGAGGCGATCGCCTCCCGTCTGGCCCAGGGCGGGCGGCTGTTTTATCTCGGAGCTGGCACCTCTGGGCGTCTGGGAGTGCTGGATGCTGCTGAATGCCCGCCAACGTTCTGCAGCCCCCCGGAGCTGGTGCAGGGGGTGCTGGCGGGTGGGGCCCCGGCCCTGCTGCGCAGCTCCGAAGGTCTCGAGGACCTGGAGGCGGCAGGCCGCGCCGATCTGTTGGAGCGCGGTTTCCATGCGCGCGATTGTCTGGTGGGGATCGCCGCCGGCGGCACCACCCCCTATGTGCACGGTGGCCTGCGTTTGGCCCGCGAGATCGGTGCCTTGGCGATCGCCATGGCCTGTGTGCCGTCCGAGCAGGTGCCCATGCCCTGCGACATCGACATCCGGCTGCTGACAGGGCCGGAACTGCTGACCGGATCCACCCGCCTCAAGGCGGGCACGGCCACCAAGATGGCGCTCAATATCCTTTCGACAGGCGTCATGGTGCGCCTGGGGAAGGTGTACGGCAACCGGATGGTGGATGTGTCCGTGAGCAACGCCAAGCTCGAGGACCGGGCCCTGAGGATCCTGGCGGATCTGGCCGGCGTGTCGCGGGAACAGGGTCGGGAGCTGCTGTCCCACAGTGGAGGTTCGGTGCGCCTGTCGCTGCTCATGGCCGCCACTGGTCTCGATGCCAGCGCGGCCCGCACGGCGCTTGAGCGCCATGGCCCCGGCCTGCGCCAGACGCTCGAGGCCCTTGGGGCTCAGCTGGCAGGCCCCTCCAGCTCACCCCAGTAGGGGCTTGTGAACAGGGCGGTGCGGCGGCGGGCCTCTGCCGTCACAGCCTCGCGCGGCGTGATCAGAGCGCTGCGCAGGGCATGGTGGGCGCTGCTGGGCGGCCGCAGGGTGGCGATGCGGCGAGCGGCCATCCGCACAATGTCCTCGGCGAGGGAGGCGTTGGCCCGCAGGTTGTCGATCACCATCTCCACGGTCACCGAGGCATGCTCCTGGTGCCAGCAGTCGTAATCGGTGACCATGGCCAGGGTGGCGTAGGCGATCTCCGCTTCCCGGGCCAGCCTGGCTTCAGTGTGATTGGTCATGCCGATCACATCGCAGCCCCAGCTGCGGTAAAGCTCGGATTCGGCGCGGGTGGAGAAGGCCGGGCCTTCCATGCACAGGTAGGTGCCGCCACGATGCAGGCTCCGCCCCTCGGGCATCAGGCTGTCGCCAACATCGGCCAGGATGCGGCTGAGGACCGGACAGAACGGATCAGCTGCGGTCACATGGGCCACGAGCCCTTCGCCGAAGAAGCTGAGGGGGCGTTGATGGGTGCGATCGATGAACTGATCCGGCACCACCATGTCGAGTGGCCGCAAGGGCTCCTGCAGCGATCCCACGGCGGACACGGACAGGATCCAGCGCACTCCCAGCGAACGCAGCGCCCAGAGATTGGCCCGGTAGGGGACCTCGGTGGGCGCCAGGGTGTGCTGGCGTCCATGGCGCGCGAGGAACACCACCTCCAGGTCGCCGATGCGTCCGAGTCTCAGGCTGTCGGAGGGGGTGCCGTAGGGGGTCTCGACCGTGATCTCGCGCAGATCCTCAAGACCGTTCATCGCGTAGAGCCCGCTGCCACCAAGGACCCCGAGACGGGCTGATGCCAGAGAGACTGTCGGGGAGCCGGTGGGGGCGTTGCTTCCCATGGATTCGGTTGGGATGACTCACCTGTCTACCGCAGGGGCATGATCAGGCACGCCATCCAGCCGCGCTGAGGCCTGAGCTGGCAGGATGTGGCCACTCTGCAGGGGCCAAGGCCATGACCACCGCCGTGATGGACACCGACGCGGGCACGATCAACCTGACCCTGTTCGACGCGGAGGCTCCCGGCACCGTGGCCAACTTCGTCAAGCTCGCCAATGAGGGCTTCTACGACGGATTGGCCTTTCACCGGGTGATCGCCGGCTTCATGGCCCAGGGCGGTTGCCCCAACTCGCGCGAGGGCACCAGGGGAATGGCCGGCACCGGCGGACCCGGCTACACGATCCCCTGCGAGATCAACCCCAACAAGCACAAGGCCGGAACCCTGGCCATGGCCCATGCCGGTCGCAATACCGGCGGCTCGCAGTTCTACATCTGTTTCGAGCCTCAGCCCCACCTCGATGGGCAGCACACCGTCTTCGGGCACACCGATGACATGGAGGTGGTGCTGAAACTGCGCACCGGCAGCCGCATCAACAAGGTCACGATCCAGTGAAGTCGGCCTGATCGCCAGATCAGGCCGCTCTGGTGGCGATCACGGCGAAGAAGGGGTCTCCCTTGGCCCCGATCAGCCCAGTCAGACCCTGGGCTCTGGTCTGCTCGGCGATCAGGGTTGGCCGGGGCCATCCCTGGGCCATCAGCACCTCGGCCACAGTGGCCAGATGGTCCCGGTCGCTGCCATCGGCCCAGATCTGGGGGGCTTTGGTGAAGAACATGCGGTTGGAGAAGGCCACGATCAGCTGCCCGCCGGGCCTGATCACCCGCAGCAATTCAGCCGCGACGGCCTCCGGATACTGGAGGTACTGCCAGCCGGCGACGATCAGACAGGCATCGACGCTGGCGCTCTCCAGCGGCAGGCACTGATCGCGGTTGAGATTCTGCACCCAGTGGCGCGTGAGTCGGGGATTGGCGCTCAGTTCCCTGGCATTGAGCCCGTGGCCGATGACAGCGCTGTACTGGCGATCATCGGGCAGATGGGAGACCCAGCTCGACATCAGATCCAGCACCACCGCCCCCTCCGGTATCTGCTGGCGGTAGAGGCTGGTCAGCCGCTGCCGGAACGCCCCATCGAGATGCTGCACGAAGCGCGGCTTGGCATAGAACAGGCCGTCGTCGCTGCTGTCCCATTTGCGACGCTGCTCCGCCGTCAGCACCTGTACCACCACGTCACGCAGTCCCTGGAACAGAGTCGAGTCTGGTGGAGTCGGTGCCCGGCGGACGGACTCAGGCCTCCCGGCAGGATTCACCCCTCAGCCAGCCACTGGATCAGGGTGTCGAGCGGCAGGGCCTGCGCCTCGGTCAGGGGTTGGCTCAGATCAGGCAGCCGCCGGGTCTCGGAGCCGAGTGAGGCGCTGGGATGGTTCAGACGCCTGGGATCGGAGCCGAGCAACAGGGTGAGGCTGGCGGTGCCGGGAAGCTCAGCCAGCCGGCGCAGGATGGCGTGCAGTCCCTCCCCGCTCAGATCCTGCGGCGGTGGCGTCAGATCCGTGCTCAGCAGCAGGGCCATCCGGGGCTGATCCAGCAGGGCCAGCAGGCGCGGATCCTCCTGCTGCTCGGTCCGCAGACCATGCTCCAGGGCCAGGGCCGTGAGCTGCTCCTGCAGCGTCTGCAGCAGGCCAGCCTCCGCCTCCCCCAGCCAGCCGATCAGGGCCGTGGGGCCGGCGATCGGGCAGCTGGGCCCCTGGCCGAACAGATGGCCCAGCTTGGTGCGCTTGGCCTGCAGGTAGGAGGCGTTGTGCAGGCCGGGATCCATCACCAGCGGCACCCGGTCCTCCACCTGCAGCCCGTAGCCGCCAAGGCCCGCGATCTTGCGGGGGTTGTTGGTGATCAGCCGCAGCCGCTGCACCCCCAGGTCGCTGAGGATCTGGGCGCCGATGCCGTAGTTGCGCAGATCGGCGGGAAACCCAAGCCGTTCATTGGCCTCCACCGTGTCGAGGCCACCGTCCTGAAGGCTGTAGGCCCTGAGCTTGTTGATCAGGCCGATGCCCCGGCCCTCCTGGCGCAGGTACACCACCACACCTTCGCCGGCTGCCTCGATCATGCGCAGCGCCGCCTCCAGCTGGGGGCGGCAATCGCAGCGCAGGGAGCCGAAGGCATCGCCGGTCAGGCATTCGGAGTGAACCCGCACCAGCACAGGGCCGTCGCTGGCCTGCGGGTTCCCCTTCACGATCGCCACGTGCTCACTGCCATCGAGCTCGTTGCGGTAGCCGATCGCCCGGAAGTGGCCGAAGGCGCTGGGCAGATCCGCCTCCGCCTGCCGCCGCACGAAGCGCTCGGTGTCGAGCCGGTAGCGGATCAGATCGGCGATCGAGATCAGCCGCAGGCCATGGCGGCGGGCGTACTCCACCAGCTGGGGCAGCCGGGCCATCGAGCCATCCGGATTCTGGATCTCGCAGATCACCCCCGCCGGATAGAGACCGGCGAGCCGCGCCAGGTCGATGGCGGCCTCGGTGTGGCCTGCGCGTCTGAGCACCCCGCCGGCCCGCGCCCGCAGCGGAAAGATGTGACCCGGGCGCCGCAGATCGGCCGGCCGTGTTTCGGGATGGATCGCCACCTGGATCGTGCGCGCGCGGTCCTCGGCGGAGATGCCGGTGCTGACGCCATGCTCCGGGCCCGCATCCACGCTCACGGTGAAGGCGGTCTGGTTGTTGTCGGTGTTGCGATCGACCATCAGGGGCAGATCGAGGGCATCGAGCCGCTCGCCCTCCATCGCCAGACAGATCAGCCCCCTGGCCTCGATCGCCATGAAATTGATCTGCTGCGGTGTGGCGAACTGGGCGGCGCAGATCAGATCGCCTTCGTTTTCCCGGTTTTCGTCATCGACGACGACCACCATCTCGCCGTTGCGGATGGCCGCCAGCCCATCAGAGATCGCATCGAAGGCGAACTCGCTCAGGGTCTGCTGGGCGGGCTCATCGGCTGAAGCTGCCGCCGCCGCGGATCCCGGGCCGGCGTCCGGGGAGGGGAGGGTGTCGATACGGAGGCTCAAGGGATCGGGCTGACCTCGCCGTGACAGACCTGGCGACAGATCCTTTATAGAGCCCGGTACGATCCAGGGTCGCCGCGGATCCGGCTTGTCGACGTTGCGTATCGCCGTGATCGGCGCCAGTGGCTACGGGGGGCTTCAGACCCTGCGGCTGCTGCAGGGCCATCCCCATTTCCGCGTCACCTTTCTGGGGGGCGAGCGCAGCAGCGGCCGTCGCTGGGCCGAGCTGGTGCCCTTTCTCCCCCTGGAAGGGGATCCGATCGTGCGCGATCCCGATCCTGCTGCCATCGCCGCCGAGGCTGATATCGCGCTGCTGAGCCTGCCCAACGGGCTGGCGGCACGTCTGGCGCCCCCGCTCCTGGATGCCGGGGTGCGCGTGGTGGATCTCTCCGCCGACTACCGCTACACCTCCCTGGCCCAGTGGCGTGAGGTCTATGCGGCTGAGGCCCGTGAATCCCAGCGCGAAGATGCCGATCTCTGCGCGGAAGCGGTCTACGGCCTGCCGGAATGGAATCGTGACCGCATCAGCACAGCCCGTCTGGTGGCGGCACCGGGCTGCTTCCCCACCGCCAGCCTGCTGGCCCTGCTGCCCTTTCTGCAGCAGGGCCTGATCGATACCGCCGGCATCATCATCGACGCCAAGACCGGCAGCTCCGGTGGCGGCCGCGCTGCCAAGGAGCATCTGCTGCTGGCGGAGGCCTCGGAGGCGGTTTCACCCTATGGGGTGGTAGGCCACCGTCACACCAGCGAAATCGAGCAGCTGGCTTCCCAGGCCGCCGGCCATCCGGTGCAGGTTCAGTTCACCCCGCACCTGATGCCGATGGTGCGGGGCCTGCTGGCGACGGTCTATGCCCGTCTGCGGGATCCCGGTCTCACCGCCGACGACTGCAGCGTGCTGCTGGGAGCGGCCTACCGCGGCAGCCCCTGCGTAGAGGTGTTGCCGGTCGGCACCTATCCCTCGACCAAATGGGTGCGGCAGACGAATCGCTGCCTGCTGTCGGTGCAGGTGGATCGGCGCACCGGCCAGCTGATCGTGATGAGCGCCATCGACAACCTGGTCAAGGGCCAGGCGGGGCAGGCGGTGCAGTGCCTCAATCTGATGGCCGGTCTGCCAGCCGAGACCGCGTTGCCGCTGTTGCCCTTCTACCCCTGAGCTGCTCCAGCCAGCCTGGCGGCGGCCAGCGCGATCGCCAGCGGCAGAATCCGATGCTCCTGTTGCTGGATCCTGCGGCTGAGGCTGGCGTGATCGTCGTTTTCGAGCACCGGCACGGCGGCCTGGGCCAGCACGGGGCCGGAATCCACCTCCGCACGGACCAGATGGGCGGTGCAGCCGGTCAGGCGCACACCAGCCGCAAGGGCCTGTCCCACCGCATCCAATCCCCTGAAGCTCGGCAGCAGCGAGGGGTGGATGTTGATCAGGCGGTCGGGGAGCGCCTCCACCAGCACGCCGGTGACGATGCGCATCCAGCCGGCCATCACCACCAGATCCGCCCTGGCTGCAACGAAGTGATCGATCAAGGCAAGATCCAGGGCCTCCCGGCTCGGGAACTGCCTGTGATCGAGAAGCCTGCAGGGGATGCCGAGCCGCTCCGCCCTCGCCCGGGCTCCGCAGTCGGCCCTGTTCACCACCAGCACCGCCACCTCTGCCTGCAGCTGTCCCAGACGGCAGGCCTGAACGATCGCCTCCACGTTGGTACCGGCACCCGAGGCCATCAATCCAAGTCGGACAGGTGGATGGAGGGGCCAGGGCTGTGACGATGGCCACTGGACGGCGGTGATGGGATCGCTAGGGTCGGCCTGCGTGGGCATCGGTTCTTTGTCCCATCTCTCCATCCTGCCTACGGTTCTCCGGGATGCCGACCGTCTGGCGGTCGTTCTCCAATCCCTGGGTCTGACACCCCTGCAGGGCGGCTGCCTCGAGATCTCCCTCGGGGATTCCCAGCCTGTGCTGCTGCGTGTGGAGCTTACCGATGGCCTGGCCATCGGCTGGCAACGCCAGAGCGATGGATCGCTGGCATTGGTCTGTGATCTTCAGCGATTCAGCCGCCACCGATCCCTTGCTGCCCTGATCGACCGCATCACGCGGGCCTACGCCGTCCATCAGGCGATCGAAGAGGCTGCCGCAGGTCTTCCCACAGCCTTGATCACCATTCGTGCCTGAGATCCGGCTGGATCTGCGCCAACCGCACCAGCAGCTGGTGCAGGTCAGCCTGCGGTTTCGGCCACGTCAATCTCCGGTGCGGTTACGGCTGCCGGCCTGGACTCCGGGGTCGTATCTGATTCGGGATTACGTTCGCAATCTGGAGGGGCTGGAAGCCTTCGCAGACGATGCCCCCGTACCCCTGAGGCGTCGTGGTGTCGCTGCTTGGCAGCTGGATGCACCCCCGGGTTCCGGGCAGTTGCGCCTCACGTACCGGATCCAGGCCACCGAGCTGAGCGTCCGCACCTGCCATCTCTCGGCTGAACACGGTTTCCTGGCGCTGGCTGCCGTGGTGCTCCAGGTGGAGGGGGAACGCTGGACGCCCCATCGGCTCGAGCTGTTGCTGCCGGAGGGCTGGTCTCCCTTCGTGCCCCTGCCCGTTGCGGACGATGGTTGTTGGCTTGCCGCTGACTATGACCAACTGATCGATGCTCCCGTCGAGGTCGGCCCCCACCCAGTGCACGCCTTCACGGTGGCGGCGGTGCCCCATCGCTGGGTGAGCTGGGGTGATGACCTCCCCGTGCAGGATCGCGACTGGTTGACGGATGTGGCGCGGGTCTGCGAAGCCTGCTGCCGCTTGATGGGCGAAACCGCGCCTGCCTCCTCCGATTATCTGTTCGTGCTGCATCTGCTCGAGAAGGGCTATGGCGGGCTCGAGCACGACGACGCTTCGGTGCTGGTGTTCTCACGCTTGCAGCTCCAGGAACCGCAGGGACGGCGCAAGCTGCTGCAGCTGGTCGCCCACGAGTACCTGCACCAGTGGAATGTGCGACGTCTGCGTCCAGTGGAGCTTCGCCCCTACGACTACGACAGCCCCACGATCATCCCCACGCTCTGGTTTTTCGAGGGTGTGACGAGCTATCTCGATCAACTGCTGCCCCTGGCTGCCGGCATCAGCGCTGAGGCTGAGCTGCTTGAGGATCTGGGGGCGGATCTGAGCCGCTACCTGTTCACAGCTGGCCGGGCTGTGCAGAGCCTGCGGAGCAGCAGCCAGGAAGCCTGGGTCAAGCTTTACCGCCAGGATGCCCACTCCGCTGACAATCAGATCAGCTACTACCTCAAGGGCGCAGTGATCGCCCTGGTGCTCGATCTGCATCTGCGACGCCATGGCTCGTGGCTGGGAGCCGTTCTGCAACAGTTGTGGCGCAGCCACGGACGCTTCCATCGGGGCATCAGCGACGACGATCTGCTCCAGGCCTTCAGCGCCGACGCGCCGGATCTCGTGACCCTGCTGCCAGGCTGGCTGGATGGGGTGGAGGATCCACCGCTGCAGGCCGCCCTCGCTGAGGTGGGGTTGCTGCTGCGCTCTGAGCGGGCCACCACCTGGGATGCCGGCTGGGATGCGGATCTCCGGGATGGACAGCTGCTGGTGCGGCGGGTGGCTCGCGCCGGAGCGGCGCAGCGCTGCGGTCTGCAGGTGGGCGATGAGTTGATTGCCCTTGGAGGGCGACGCCTGCGATCCAATGCCTGTCTCTCGACTGTCCTGCACAGCCAGGGAGAGTCCGTTCCGTCTCTACCCCTGTTGATCTGCCGCGATGGTCGGGTGCGCGAACTGACCCTGACTCCGGATCCCCCCGCGATTCATCGCTGGCATCTGGAGGAGGATCCAGAGGCCACTCCCGAGTCCCGTGCGTTGCGCCGGCGCTGGTGTCGGCTGATGCCGTGATCCACAACCTGTCCCAGCGCACAGCCCTCGTGCTGGGGGCCTCATGCCTGAGCCTGGTGACGCTGGTTGCGCTGTTGCGCACCGGTTCCAGCCCCGCCGATTCCCAGCCCAACAGCGATCTGCTGGCAGTGCTGCAGGGCCGCAGTCCCTATCTGGGTCCGCCTCGCGTCTCTCCCGATCCCCCTGTCGCCTCGCGCTGGCATTCGCCGATGGCGAGCGCCTGCTCCAGACCCGATCCAAGGCTTTCGCGCCGCCTGGCCGTGCTGCTCAGAACGCTGCCCAGCCGGATCCGCACCATCCCCACCGATCCGAGCAATTTCGCTCCCCGTCAGAGCCGGGATGCCTTTGGCAACCCACTTGACCCGAAGCCCCGGGTGGTGGTGCTGCATGAAACGGTCTATGGAATCGATTCCGCCATCAGCACCTTCACCACGCATCACAGCCGGGATGACGATCAGGTGAGTTATCACACCCTGATCGGGCTGGACGGCCAGGTGGTGCAGGTGCTGGATCCCCGCTGGCGGGCTTTCGGTGCCGGGCATTCCGCCTTTGAGGGTGAGTGGGCGATCACCAATTCCCAGGTGGGTGGCTCGATCAACAACTTCGCCCTGCATCTCAGCCTGGAAACCCCTCTCGATGGCGAGGGGGATGGTCCGGGCCACAGCGGCTATACCCAGGCCCAGTACGACGCCGCTGCCATCGTGCTGGCCGGCTGGATGCATCAGTTCGGTATCCCCTGGCAACGGATCACCACCCATCGCCATGTGGATCTCGGGGGAGAGAGGGCCGATCCACGCAGCTTCGACTGGCAGGCCTTGCAGAATCGGCTGGTGGCGCTCGGAATGATCGATTGCCACCACCTGAGCGGCTGAGGTTCAGATCAGCGGGCTGGTAGGGGTGCGCCTGTTGCCGTAGAGAAGGGCATGCAGTTCAGGATTCTGCATGTAGCGCAGGATCCGTCCGGGGTAATCGAGCTTGCCGTTGTGCAGGTAGGCCAGCGTGGCCAGGGCCTTGGCGTCATAAGGATTGCCGCTGGATTCGAGAACCCGGTGGCGGGGCAGCCCGAGGCTGCGACTGAGCCGGGCGAACTGGCCCACCAGCAGTTTCACGTTGCTGTCCGGGTCGAGCAGCAGCGCCCGTCCGGCGCTGATCTGTTCAGGGGAGGGATTCTCCGGCAGGAGGCCCTGTTTCTGCAGTTCTCCCAGGCTCAGTTGCGCAGGCCCGTGGGTCTGGAACAGGCCGGAATCAGCCGCCAGGCGGGTGTTCTCGCCAGGTTTGGCGTGCTGCAGCTCATCGAAGAGAACCGCGGTGACCAGCATCGGATTGATCCGATGGCGGCTGCTCTCACTCAGGATCACTCCCTTGAGATCCTCAAGCTCGCGCAGGGTCCGCGAACGCAGGGGCACCAGCTGATCGATTCCCTCGGTGAACAGCTGCGCCAGCCGCGGT
Organism: Synechococcus sp. ELA057; assembly: GCA_037144195.1. Lineage (GTDB taxonomy): Bacteria > Cyanobacteriota > Cyanobacteriia > PCC-6307 > Cyanobiaceae > Cyanobium. The sequence continues at coordinate 33,088 of JBAWXG010000004.1, read as the reverse complement.
TGGGCGCCGTGCACCCCGAAGTGCCGCTGCAGCTCCTGGAGCTCCGACGCTGAAAAGTGAAGCGGATCCGGTCGCTGACCCTCGTTGATCGAGCCGCTGGGATCGGTGCCTCGAGGCAGTGCCGGCCTGCTGGGTCCGACCTGCTGGCTCACTGGGTTGGATTGGAGCCCTGCCTGTGGCAGCCCCAGGACCAGGAAGAGCGCCAGCGTGGTGCGCGCCACGGGATGCAGGGTTCGCGTGCCGCCATGGCGACGCAACCGCTTCCACTTGCTTCGTTCAGGCCGACTGAGGGTGAAACGCAAGCGGTGTGCGGCAGAGACGCTCGCAATGTTTTAACAATCTCAGAGCCGGTTCGGCCAGGGTGGAGACCGGTCTGGTCAGCGTCTGATCGTTTGTGTTGTCTGCAGACTTGTCTGCAGGCTGATCACGTGGATACGTTTCTGTTGAACAGGGACGCTCTCCCATGCCATCGCTACCGCAGCTCAACGGTCACGACGCCGTGTCCCTCTGGGAGCGCTTCACCCAGCTGCTCTGGACCGACGACAGTCTTGGGTTCTGGCTCGATGTGAGCCGCAGCGGGCTCTCACAGGACGATCTCAACGCCCTGGCACCACGCTTCAGCCAGGCGTTCAAGGCGATCGAGGCGCTTGAGGGCGGCGCCATCGCCAATGCCGATGAGCAGCGACAGGTCGGGCACTACTGGCTGCGCTCCCCTGATCTGGCGCCTGAGCCGGCCGTCGCTGCTCATATCCGTTCCGAGATCGATCGGATCGAAGCCTTCGGTCGCGATGTCCTGGAGGGTCGAATCACCACGCCGACCGGCGCAAGGTTCACCGATGTGCTCTGGATCGGCATCGGCGGATCCGGACTTGGCCCCCTGCTGATGATCCGCGCCCTGCAGGATCCAGGTGCGGGACTTCCCTTCCATTTCTTCGACAATGTCGATCCCGATGGGATGGCGCGCACTCTTGCGGCGCTGGGTTCGCGACTGACCACCACATTGGTGATTGTCGTGAGCAAATCGGGCGGAACCCCTGAACCGCACATCGGCATGCAGCAGGCCCGCCGAGCCCTGCTGTCGGCCGGTGCCAGCTGGCCAGCGCAGGCGGTGGCCGTCACCATGCTCGGCAGCAAGCTGGACCAGGAAGCTGAGGCCGGCGGCTGGCTGGCCCGCTTCGACATGTTCGACTGGGTGGGAGGGCGCACCAGCATCACCAGCGCCGTGGGTCTGTTGCCCGGAGTGCTGATCGGTAGCGACATCCGCGCGTTCCTCGATGGGGCTGCCGGCATGGATCGCTGCACCAGGCAGCCGGAGCTCCTCCGCAACCCCGCCGCCCTGCTGGCTGCAGCCTGGTACCAGGCTGGTGAAGGCCGTGGACGCCGCGACATGGTGGTTCTGCCCTATCGCGACCGCCTGGAGGTCTTCAGCCGCTACCTGCAGCAGCTCGTGATGGAGAGCCTCGGCAAGAAGCTCAACCGACAGGGCGAAGTGGTGCATCAGGGCATCGCTGTGTATGGCAACAAGGGCTCAACCGATCAGCACGCCTATGTGCAGCAGCTGCGCGATGGGGTTGACAATTTCTTTGTCACCTTTGTGGAGGTGCTGGAGGATCCGAGCACCATTGAGGCGGTGGATGGCGAGAACCCAGGGGATTTCCTCGATGGTTTCCTGCAGGGAACCCGAGCTGCGCTCACCGAGGAGGGCCGCTTCAATCTGACGATCACCCTGCGACGCCTCGATGCCCATGCTCTCGGGGCGCTCATCGCCCTGTTCGAGCGGGCGGTGAGCTTCTACGGCGAGCTGGTCGATGTGAATGCCTATCACCAGCCCGGTGTGGAAGCTGGCAAGAAGGCAGCTGCGGAGGTGCTGGCGTTGCAGAGCCGCCTGCTGCAAGCCCTCGAGGACGGGCAGGAGCACAGCCTCATCAACCTGCAGGAGCAGCTGGGGCTCCCTTCTCCGGAGTACGCCTATTGGATCCTGCGTCATCAATGCGCCAATGATCCCCAGCTGACCGCCACCGGTGACTGGGGGCAACCTGAGGGTGTGAGGATCCGGCGCCGCTGACGCCAGTCGATTCTTCGGTAGCGACAGTCACAGTGTCTCCGCCCGCCTGCCCGCAGCATGGCGGTGCGGATCATTGCCCCTAGGGTTCCGGCGATCCCCATCCGGGGGCTGCGACAGGTCCGAGAGGGGCAGACCGGCTTCGACTCCCCTTTCGGGTCTGGGTTGAACCGGTGGCACGGAGGGACAAAAGCCCGGGAGACCGCTCCACCACCGTCGCCTCCAGTGCATGGAAGATCCCGTGTCGGCCTTTGAGCGCCCCGCCAGCGGAGAGGAGGGGCGTCAAGCCCTGGAACGCGAGGCGAGGCTGCCCCTGACCGGTTGGCAGCAGGAGGTCGATCAGGGCCTGCGCCTCGGCCTCGATGCCGCTGACAGCATCGTCGATCGCCGCATCTCCACCTTCTCCCGCGGCGAACTTCCCCACTTCGCCGGTATCAACACGTTCCTCAAGGCTCCCTATCTAGAGGATGTGCGCCGCGTCGGGGAGTACGACGTCGCCATCCTCGGCGTTCCCCACGACAGCGGCACCACCTACAGGCCTGGCACCCGCTTCGGTCCCCAGGGCATCCGCCGCATCTCCGCCCTTTACACCCCCTACAACTACGAGATGGGTGTGGATCTGCGCGAGCAGATCAGCCTCTGCGATGTGGGTGACATCTTCACGATCCCGGCCAACAACGAGAAGAGCTTCGATCAGATCTCCAAAGGCGTGGCCCATGTCTTCGCCAGTGGCGCCTTTCCGATCATCCTCGGGGGTGACCATTCGATCGGCTTCCCCACCCTGCGCGGTGTCTGCCGCCATCTGGGTGACAGAAAGGTGGGCATCATCCATTTCGACAGGCATGTCGACACCCAGGAGACGGATCTCGATGAACGGATGCACACCACCCCCTGGTTCCATGCCACCAACATGGCCAATGCACCGGCCACCAATCTTGTGCAGCTCGGCATCGGCGGCTGGCAGGTGCCGCGCGAGGGGGTGAAGGTCTGCCGGGAGCGGGGCACCAATGTGCTCACCGTCACCGACATCTGCGACATGGGGCTGGAGGCGGCGGCCCGCTATGCGATCGAACGCGCCACCGATGGCACCGACTGCGTCTACATCTCCTTCGATATCGATTGCATCGATGCCGGCTTCGTGCCCGGTACAGGATGGCCTGAACCCGGTGGATTGTTGCCACGGGAGGCCCTGAAGCTGCTCGAACTGATCGTTCGGCAGGTACCTGTCTGCGGCCTGGAAGTGGTGGAGGTTTCGCCCCCCTACGACATCAGTGACATGACCTCCCTGATGGCGGCCCGGGTGATCTGCGACACCATGGCCCACCTTGTGGTGAGTGGTCAATTGCCCAGGAAGCAGAAGCCCTCCTGGTTGCATGATCACTGCAACATGGATGTCGATCAGGCCTGGAGATAGGCCATGCATGAAGTCGACATGACCCGTTGCCTGCTGCTTTCGATGGAGAGCTGGAAACAGGCTCATGCACCTGTCACCCCACGGGTCGAGCGTGTGCATCTGCAGGTGGGCCGCTTCACCTGCGTGGAGCCCGACCAACTGGTGTTCACCTGGCAGGCCGCGGTGCAGGGCAGTTGGCTCGACGGGGCCGAGCTCGCCATCGAAACCGTGCCGCTGGTGGGGCGGTGCGTGGAGTGCGACGCCACCTACGCCCCATCTCCTGAATCCGCTTACCGCTCCCCCTGCTGCGATCACCCCATGGAGGAGATCGTGAGCGGCCGCGAACTGCGCATCCGCTCGGTGGATTACGCACTGCCAACCCAAACCCTCACGCCGGCCTGAACGCAATGCACATGCCCCTGGAAGACACGCTCGGCCTCAACCTGCTGGCCGCCAACCAGCACCAGGCGGACCACAACCGCGAGCAGTTCGATGCCTGGAAGCTGCTCTGCCTGAACGTGATGAGCAGCCCTGGGGCCGGCAAGACCTCCCTGCTCGAGCGCTCACTGGCGGCCCTGGCTTCGTCTTTGTCCATGGCGGTGCTGGAGGGGGACATGACCACCCAGCTCGATGCCGAGCGGCTGGAAGCCGTGGGGGTCCCCGTGGTCGCCATCACGACCGGGCGTGCCTGCCACCTGGATGCCCCCATGGTCAGCGGCGGCCTGACCTTGCTGCAGCAGCGCCTCAACCCTTCAAGCCTGGACATCCTCTGGGTCGAGAACGTGGGCAACCTCGTCTGTCCGGCGGAATTCGCGGTGGGTGAGCATCTCAAGGTGGCCCTGCTGAGCGTCACCGAAGGGGAGGACAAGCCCCTCAAATACCCGGTGATGTTCCGCGAGGCGGACTGCGTGCTGATCACCAAGACCGATCTGCTTCCCCATCTGCCGGTGCAGCTGGAGCGGATTGAGGCCCATATCCGCCAGGTCAATCCCCATTGCACCGTGCTGCCGGTATCGGCCACATCCGGGCAGGGGCTGGAGGCCTGGCATCAGTGGCTGCGACTTCAGGTGGCCTCCCATGCTGCGCAGCTCCGTGCCGAGGTACACGGGCCCCAGCATCCACCCCATTCCCATCAGCCCCCGCTCGCCTCCGGCTTGCTCACCAAGGCCGGCTGAGCGCTTCATTCCGCGTCATCCCCTCTCCACATCCCCTGACTTCGCCATGGTCCGCTTCCGCCGTTTCCCCGTCAAACCCCGCCGCTCCGCCCTTCTGCTGCTCACGCTGCTGGTCGGCAGCCTGACGGCCTGCAGCAACAAACCCTCCAGCACCACTGAAACGCCGGTGCGCATCGGCTTCAGTGCCTGGCCCGGCTGGTTCCCCTGGCAGGTGGCCGAGGAAAAGGGGCTGTTCAGCAAGAGCGGTGTTCCCGTCAAGCTGATGTGGTTTGACGGTTATCTCGATTCGATCAACGCCCTCAACAGCGGTCAGCTCGATTGCAACAGCCAGACCCTGGGTGACACCATCTCCTCCCTCTCCGGTGGCGCCGAGCTCAGGGTCGTGCTCACCAACGACATCTCCAGCGGCAATGACCAGATCATCGCGGCACCCGGAATCAAGACCGTTGCCGATCTGAAGGGAAAGAAGGTGGCCGCAGAGGAGGGCACTGTCGACCACTATCTGCTGCTCAAGGGCCTTGCCAAGGCTGGTCTCTCCCAGCAGGACATCACCTTCGTCCCCCTGGAGACCGGCGCGGCGGCGGCGGCCTTCGTGGCCGGCAAGGTGGACGCGGTGGGCGTGTTCGCTCCCTTCACCACCCAGTCGCTGAAACGTCCGGGCAGCCGTGCCCTGTTCACCTCCAAGGATTTCCCGGGGGCGATCAGCGACCATCTGGTCTGCAGGCGAGAGTTCGTTGAGAAGAACCCCGAGCTGGTGCAGAAGATCGTCAACAGCTGGTTTACCACCCTGCGGGTGATCAAGGACAATCCCGAGCCCACCCTGGCGATCATGGCCAAACGCGCAGGTGTGAATCAGGGGGATTACCTGGCCTACCGGGCCGGCACCACCATCTACTCCCTGGAGCAGAACCGTGAGGTGTTCAAGCCCGGCACCACCATGGCCTCCCTGCCCTATGCCGCCAAGGAGATCAGCGCCTTTCTGCGTTCGGTGGGGCTTGCCAAGCAGCCTCCCAAGCTGGAGGGCCTGCTCGAGCCCCGCTTCGTGAATGCGGTGCAGTGAGGTGCCACCCATCCTGCTGCGCGACCTCTGGCGCCACCCCTGGATTCTGGGGCTGAGCGGCCTCGCGATCCTGCTGTTGCTGTGGACCCTGGTGGCTGCCTCCGGGTGGGTCGACAGGTTGTTCCTGCCATCTCCGGCGGCCGTGTTTGAGGCGGCCGCTCAGGAATCCTCAGAAGGCGTTCTGCTTCAGGATGCGGGCGCCAGCGTGATGCGCGTGCTGGCCGGATTTGGCCTGTCGGCCCTGGTGGCCCTGCCGCTCGGCATCGCCATGGGCAGCAATGCCCTGCTCTGCCGACTGCTGGAGCCGCTGATGGCTCTGCTGCGCTACATGCCGGCGCCTGCCTTCATCCCACTGCTCATCATCTATTTCGGGTTGGGTGAGCTTCCCAAGGTGCTTCTGATCTTCATCGGCACCCTGTTCTTCAACACACTGATGATCATGGATGCGGTGAAGTTCGTGCCTTCACAGCTGCTGGAAACCACCCTCACGCTCGGAGGCCGCCGGCGCGATCTGCTGCGCCGGGTGATTCTTCCCTACATCACGCCGCAGGTGCTGGATACCTATCGAATCAACATGGCGGCGGCCTGGAATCTGGTGATCGTGGCCGAACTGGTGGCCGCTGAAAGCGGCCTGGGCAAACGCATCACCCTGGCCCAACGCTTCCTGCGCACCGACCAGATCTTCATGAATCTGATCGTGATCGGGCTGATCGGATTGCTGATCGATCTCAGCTTTCGCCTGTTGATGCGCCGCACCTGCCGCTGGGCCAACTGAGGCCGCTGATCGGATGACCCTTCAACTCGAGCATGTCTGCAAAACCTTCGGCCATGGCCGTCAGGCCTCGCTGGTGCTCGATCGGATCAGCTTCACGATGCAGACCGGCATGTTTCTGGCCCTGCTCGGCAGCTCCGGATCCGGAAAATCCACCCTGATGCGGCTGGTGGCTGGGCTGGATCGGCCCAGCAGCGGTCTGTTGACCCTCGATGGGGAACCGATCCGCGGGCCCGGCTCCGATCGGGGCATGGTGTTTCAGAGCTACAGCCTCTATCCGTGGTTGAGCGCCGCCCAGAACGTGGCCTTCGGTCTGGAGCTGCAGCGACTCAGCCGCGCCGAGATCCGAGAACGCACCGGTTTCTATCTGGAGGTCGTGGGCCTGGCCGATGCCGCCGACCGCTTACCCCGTGAGCTTTCCGGTGGGATGCAGCAGCGGGTGGCGATCGCCAGGGCCCTGGCGGCCCAGCCCAGGTTGCTGCTGCTGGATGAGCCCTTCGGCGCCCTCGATCTGCAGATCCGCGAATCGATGCAGCAGTTTCTGCACACCCTCTGGCAGCGCACCGGGCTCTCGGTGCTGCTGATCACCCATGACATCGATGAGGCCCTGCTTCTGGCCCAGGAGGTCCACATCCTTGCCCCCTCTCCCGGACGGATCGTGCGCAGCCTCGTGGTCGATTTCGATCGCTCCGATCTGGAGCGGCTCAGACTGTCTACCCCCTTCCTCAGCCTGCGTCACGAGGTGGCCGGCACCCTGCGGCAGCTCAGTCGGGAGCCTTGCTGATCGGTTCCGTCGCGTTCGCGCTCTGGCCATGCCAGAGCTCAGGGGGCAGATTCAGTGCCGCGGCCTCCTGAAACAGAGCTTGTTTGGTGGCGGCGTCACCCCTGGCTTCGGCCTTGGCAAAGCGTTGTCTCAGGGAGTTGATCAGGGCCGCTCGGCGACCATCGTCCGGTGGGTGGCTCATGGCACCAGGTTGACCAGCTTGCCGGGCACCACAATCACGCGGCTCGGGGCCTTGCCTTCAAGCCAGCGTTCCGCGATCTCACTCTCCAGCGCAAGCTTCTCCAGGGTGGCCTTGTCCGCATCGGCCGGCACCTCAAGATTGCCGCGAACCTTGCCCTTGATCTGAATCACCAGGGGCACCGTGTCACGAACCAGAGCACCAGGGTCAGCGGATGGCCAGCGCTGCACATGGATGCTGCCTGTTGCCAGCGGATCCTCTGGTTGGCGGCCCTCTAGCCGCAACCAGAGCTCCTCGGCCAGGTGGGGGGCGAAGGGCGCCAGCAGAATCAGCAGGGTGCGCAGCGCCTCGCAGGCGAACACCGGCCGGCTGCCTTCCAGATGGGCGGCCATGGCATTGCTCAGTTTCATCAGCTCCGACACCGCGGTGTTGAACTGGTAATCACCGTCAAGGTCCTCGCTGATGGCCGTGATGGCGGTGTGCACGGCCAGGCGCAGCTCCCTCTCCGCAGTGCTGAGCCCGCCATCCGCAGCGGCAATGGCCAAGGCATCAGCAACGGATGGATCGGTTCCAGCCCCATGGGAGAGGCTCAGCCCCCGCTCGGCCGCCGCATCCACCAACCGCCACAGCCGTTGCAGAAAGCGGAACTGGCCTTCCACATCGGCGTCATCCCATTCCAGATCCTTCTCCGGTGGGGCCTTGAACAGGATGAACATCCGGGCCGTGTCGGCCCCATAGCGCTCGATGACGGCAGCTGGATCCACACCGTTGTACTTCGATTTCGACATCTTCTCGAAGAAGGTGTCGAGGGGCTCGCCGGTGACGGGATCGCGTGGATCACTGGGATCGGCGACATCGGCGGGAGCGATGTATTTGCCAGTTTCGGGATTGCGATAGGTGATTCCCTGCACCATGCCCTGGGTGAGCAGACGGGAGAAGGGTTCATCGAATCCCAGCAGACCGCGATCGCGCAGCACTTTGGTGAAGAAACGGGAATAGAGCAGGTGCAGAATCGCGTGCTCGATGCCGCCCACGTACTGATCCACCGGCAGCCAATGATCCACCGCCTCCCTGCTGAATGGCAGCTCACGGTTGCGGGCGTCGCTGTAGCGCAGGTAGTACCAGCTGGAGCACATGAAGGTGTCCATGGTGTCGGTCTCACGCCGCGCCGGCGCGCCACAACAGGGGCAGCTCACGTTCACCCAGTTCTCCAGCTGGGCGAGGGGGGACGCTCCTTTGCCGCTGAAGGCCACATCGCGGGGCAGCTCCACCGGCAGCTGCTCGGCCGGCACAGGCACCACACCACAGCGATCGCAGTGGATCACAGGGATGGGGCAACCCCAGTAACGCTGGCGTGAGATCAGCCAGTCGCGCAGCCGGAACTGGACCTTCTCCCTGCCCCAGCCGCCAGCCTCGGCGGCGGCGGTGATCGCCTGCTTGGCCTCGACGCTGCTGAGACCATCGAAGGGGCCGGAATGGACCAGCACCCCGGCCTCCGTCCAGGCACCCGCTTCAACGGACTGTTCAATAACGCCATCCGGGAGGATCACCTGGCGCACGGGTAGGTCGTACTGACGGGCGAACTGGAAATCGCGTTCGTCGTGGGCGGGAACGCCCATCACTGCCCCTGTGCCGTAGTCGGCCAGCACATAGTCGGCGATCCAGAGTGGGATGAGCTCCCCATTGGCAGGATTGCGCACCCGGGCCCCGATGGGGACCCCGCGTTTGGGTCGGTCTTCTGCTGTGCGCTCCTGCTCGCTCTGGCGTGCCACCAGGTCGCAGAAGGCCACCACCGGCTGCTGCTGCTCAGGGCTGGTGAGCGATTCCACCAGGGGATGTTCAGGCGCCAGCACCACATAGCTGGCGCCGAACAGCGTGTCGGCCCGGGTCGTGAACACGGTGATCCGTTCGGCTGTGTCGTGACCGGCGGCGTCGACGACGGTGAACTGCAGTTCAGCGCCGGTGCTGCGGCCGATCCAGTTGGCCTGCATCGTGCGCACCCGCTCGGGCCAGCCATCGAGCAGGCGCAGGTCATCGAGAAGTTGCTGGGCATAGCTGGTGATGCTCAGAAACCACTGCCGCAACTTGCGCTTTTCCACCAGTGCCCCGGAGCGCCAGGAGCGTCCCTCCCCATCCACCTGTTCATTGGCGAGCACCGTTTGATCGATGGGGTCCCAATTGACGGTGGCGTCCTTCTGATAGGCCAGGCCCGCCTCGAGAAACTGGAGGAACAGCCACTGGGTCCAGCGGTAGTAATCGCTGTGGCAGGTGGTCAGCTCCCGCTCCCAATCGATCGAAAGCCCGAGCTGGTCGAGCTGCTGACGCATCGCCGCGATGTTGCTGTCCGTCCAGCTGGCGGGGTCGACACCACGCTCGATGGCAGCGTTCTCAGCCGGCAGGCCGAAGGCATCCCAGCCCATCGGATGCAGCACCCGCCGACCACGCAGGCGCTGCACCCGGGCCACCACATCCGTGATCACGTAATTGCGCACATGCCCCATGTGCAGGCTCCCCGACGGGTAGGGGAACATCGACAGGGCGTAGAACGGCTCGCCGTCTCCCTCCTCCGGGGTCGCCGTCAGCTTCTGGTCCTGCCATTGACGCTGCCAGTGCCGCTCGATCTCCTGGGGGCGGTAGCGGGAGGGCTCAGTCATCACGTCACCAGGGGACGCCGTGATCGTGCCACAGGATCCGCAGGGCTTCTCCTGCCTGTGAGCGTCAGAACCGGGGGGCTCAAGTTAGGGAGCGCAGAATGATCACGGCCTGGCGGTTGAGCAGGGCTGGGGGTCTGCCTGCGTCCTGGGCCAGGGCCAGCACATCACTGTCCTGCCAGTGGATGATTCCCTGGAGCTCCTGGCCTCCGATCATCGTGATGATCACCGGCGTGCGGTTGCGAATCAGCTCCTGAACGTGACGCACGCTCGGCAGGCTGGTGTCGAGCTTGGGGCCGCGCCGGTCGAAGAAGCTCTGCATAGGATCGTGCGGTTCAGAAGCCTTGCGGGGATTGTGCTTCAGTTCAGCAAATATCAGGGCCTTGGCAACGATTTCCTGCTCGTCGACGGCCGGACTGGATTATCCACTCCTGCCGATGCCCTCAGCGCCGTGCAGGAGCCCGAGACGGTTCGTCGCCTCTGCGATCGCCGCTTCGGTGTTGGAGGAGACGGGCTGATTCTGGCCTTGCCGCCCCAGGGGGATGGGGAGCTGCGCATGCGCATCTTCAACGCCGATGGCAGTGAACCGGAGATGTGTGGCAACGGCATCCGCTGCCTGGCACGGTTTCTTGCGGACAGTGATGGCGTCGCCCCTGGCCGCTCCTGGCGAATCGAGACCCTGGCAGGGGAGATCGTGCCCGAGCTTCAGAGCGATGGCCGCATCCGGGTCGATATGGGGCGGCCACTGCTCGATCCCCCCCAGGTCCCCACCACCCTGGCCTACGGCCCCGCTGGGCTTCCCCAGGGGGAGCTTGAGGTGGAGGGGGTGCGTCTGGCTGTTGCCGCGGCGGGAATGGGCAATCCCCATGTGGTGATCCCCGTCACCGATCTGGCGATGGTGGAGCTGGAGATCCTGGGGCCCGCCCTGGAGCACCACCCCGCCTTCCCTGCCCGCACCAACGTGCATTTTGTCCAGGTGCTGGGGGCGGATCATCTGGTGATGCGGGTCTGGGAGCGGGGCGCGGGGCCCACCCTGGCCTGCGGCACCGGTGCCTGCGCCACCCTGGCGGCCTGCCACCTGCTCGGCCTGAGCGAGCGCAGTGCCAGGGTGGATCTGCCCGGTGGATCGCTTCACATTCACTGGGATGACGCCAGTGGTCATCTGTTCATGACCGGACCGGCCGAGGCTGTCTTCGACGGCGTCCTCGCTCCGGACCTGCTGGGGTCCGGCTTCAAGGATGTGGTGCAGCCGCAGGAAGCAATCGGCACCCCCGAGCTGCCACAGCCCCCGATCGTTGAGGCCGCCTCAGCCTCCCCCGGGATTGATTGCAGCACCGCCTGCGTCAATGGCTGCCTCCGCCCCGAAGCCTGTGCCAGTGCCGAAGCCAGGGCCAGGGTCGAAGCCTTGCTGGGGGGGCGATCCCTCGATGAACTCGTGGATCTGGCGACCAATTCGCTGGAATCCCGCACCCGTTCGCGCTTCAGCGCCGGCGCCGATCCCGCCGGCTGACAGGTCCACGTCATGACGCTGCCGTCCCTCGAGCGCTACCTGGATGCATCAGCCACGGCTCCTCCTGCCGAGGCCGTGCTGGAGGCGATGGCGAGGGCCGATCAGGTCGCCTGGGCCAATCCCTCCAGCCTCCATCCCTGGGGACTGGCAGCGGCGGAGCTGCTGGAGCGCAGCCGCTGGCGGCTGGCGACCGGTCTCGGAACAGCTCCGGAGCAGCTGATCCTCTGCTCCGGCGGCAGCGAAGCGATTCATCTCGCCCTGCTCGGCAGTGCTGCTCTGCTGCAGCCGGGCCGCCTGCTGATCTCCGCTGTGGAGCATCCCGCCACCGAGGCGGCTGCAGCGCAGTTGGTACGGTCCGGTTGGCAGCTGGAGCGGATCCCCGTGGATCGCCAGGGTTGTGTGGATCCCTCCGATCTGGCTCGCCGCCTGGATCCTCCGACCCGCCTCGTCTCGATCCTCTGGGGCCAGAACGAGGTGGGCACCCTGCAGCCCATCGACACGATCGGGCGCCTCTGCCGCTCCGCTGGTGTGCGTCTGCACGTGGATGCGGTTCAGGTGCTCGGCCATCGACCGATCGATCTGGCCACGCTTCCGATCGACCTGCTGAGCTGCACGGCCCATAAACTTCAGGGCCCGCGCGGAGTCGGTGCTCTGGCGCTGGCTGAAGGAATCCGGATCGCACCGCTGATCGGTGGTGGTGGTCAGGAGGGCGGCAGACGGGGTGGCACCGAGTCGGTGGTGCTGGCCCATGGCTTCGCCACGGCGTTGGATCTGGCTCTGGCACGCCTGGGAGCTCAGGGCCTCGATCCATTGTCTGAGCGTCGCGATGCGCTCTGGCAGCAGCTGCAGACGATTCCCGGGGTCAGGCTCAGCGGTGCCGATCCACTCCTGGCTGGAGGGCGCCTCCCCCACCACCTCAGCCTGCTGATCTCCAGCCGTGCCGAACGCCCGTTGTCGGGGCGCGCACTGGTTCGTGCGCTCGCACGCCGCGGTTGGGGCCTCAGCAGCGGTTCCGCCTGCAGCGCCGGCTCGGCGACGGCAATGCCCAGCCCCGTGCTGATGGCGATGGGATACGAGACAGCCGAGGCCGCCAGTGGACTCCGCATCAGCCTGGGCCCCTGGGTCAGCGAGCAGAGCCTGCGGGATTTTCCTCAGGCTCTGCAGGAGGCGATCGAGGAGTGTTCCATCCAGGCCATGGAGCCTGCCCTGTAGGGTCCCGCACACCCATACGATCAGCGGTTTCATGCTTCCCTGCGATCTGCTGGATGCCGAGGCCCAGATGCTGGAGGCGGTGCTGGCCGCATTGCAGAGCAGCCAACGCGGCAGCTGGAGCCTGGAGCTCCGCTTCGAGGGGCTGCGGCTGCTGCCGATCGCGCTGCGCCTGACAACGGCACTGCGGCAGAAAGACGGTTCGCTACGCCTGCTCTGCAGCGACATGGGCGCCACAGCCCTGGCTCGCCGCGATGCTCCTGAGCTGGCGGAGTCCATCGCCAGCTTCGGGGATCAGCGAAAGCTCCAGGCCGATCAGGCGAGTGAGGGTGTGCTGCTGCTGTTGGGAGCGGCTCAGGCGGATTACGAGTTGGTGGAGGCCCTCTGCACAGCCCACAACGGCCCGGTACTGCTGCTCAACCCCGCTTTAGAGGATGCGGCTGTGGGAATCGGCAGTGTCGCCCGCCAGCGCAGAAAGGGATTCCTGGCCCGTTGGGAGACCGCCTATGCCGTGATTCCCCAGGGGGAGAGTGCCCTGCGTCGGGCCTTCCCCGGCCCATGGGAGCTGTATCGCCTCGATTCCGATGGCTACCGGCAGGTCGCCAGCTTCGAGCGGCGGCCGGATGGTGAACAGCAGGCCGAAGCCCTTGGTGCCAGCGCCCTGCAGGGCAATCTGAGGGCCCTGGGCGAGCTGATCGACGGGCTGCAGAAATGATCGGATCCACTGCCACCCCCTGGTGATAGGCGGATGGTCTCCGTACACTTCGCAGGCTTTCCGGTGGCCATGGCACGCGATTCCTCCTCCTCCCGGACCTGGAGCCTGATCGATTTCGGAGCCGCCGCAGCCATCATCCTGGCGGTGGCCGGGGTGATCTGGAGCCCGCGTCTCACGGGCGCCGTGGCGCGGGCCACCGGGGGCATGCAGCCCGTCACCGTCTCGGTGGATGTGCGTGGGGTTCCCGCTGCCGATGCCGCCGGGATCATCAAGGCGGCGACGGCCGAGGGCAAGGTGGCGATCGTGATCCGCAACCAGCCCCACGGCACAGTGAAGATCCTGCGGCTTGTGCCGCTGCAGCGGCGGCTCACGGTTCTCACGCCCGATGGACGGATCGTCTCCGCAGACGACCCCAACCAGAAAACCTTCGGCAGCTTCGATGCCCGCTTCGTGCTGGCTGGTGAAGGGCGCAAATCCGCCGGTGGCGTTGTCTTCGGCAACCAGACGATCAAGATCGGCGCTCCGGTGGAGCTGGAAGGCAGCAGCTACCGCTTTTCCGGCACGGTGACCGATCTGCAGTCCGGCATTCACTGAGCATGCCGGTCCCGCGGGTTCGCTCGGACGCTGCTGCGTCTCTGATGCTGGGCCTGGCGGCCTTGGCGGCACTCCCCATTGCCGTCCATGGCCAGGCAGCTGCACCGCTCAGCGAGGCACTGCCGGCTCGCCCCTCCCTGGCCACCATTCCGGCCCTGCCGCCTCTGCGGCCGCTGGCACCGCCGACTGGCCTGGCTCTTCCCAGCCAGCCTGCGGCCATCGCCATCCCGCGGCTCGCCTCAACGATCAGCTGTCCCTCGCTGCAACAGCGGATCGAAGCTCTGGTTGGATCGGAGGCCTCCGTCTGGAGCGTTTCGATCGCTGATCCCACAGGCCGGTTGCTGGCTGATGTCAATGGAACCCAGCCACGCGTTCCCGCCTCCAATCAGAAGCTGATCAGCACAGCGTTCGCCCTGGATCGGCTCGGCCCTGATTTCCGTCTCAACACCCAGCTCTGGCGCTTGAGTGATGGGACCCTGAGGCTCACGGGCCAGGGTGATCCGGATCTGGCCCTCCCACAGCTGCAGCGTTTCGCCAAGCTTGTAGCTCCGCCCGCTGGAGCGCAGCTCGTCCGCGTTCAGCTGGCGGAGATGCCCTCACAGGTCTGGTGGCCCCAGGGTTGGGCAGCTGGTGACCGGATCACGGCCTATGGAGCACCGATCACCCGGCTGGCCCTCACCAGCAATGCCATCGATGATGCGGTGGTGGATCCGCCGGCCCGCCTGCGGCGGTTGCTGAATCGCGCCCTCAGCGAGCAGGGTGCCCAACCGTTGTTCAGCGTTGTGGATGCTGCAGCGCCGCTGCCCGCCGATGCCGTGCTTCTGCATCAGGAGAGCTCCACCAGCATGCAGGGTCTCCTGAGCCTGGCCAACACCGACAGCCACAATTTCACCGCTGAGGTGCTGCTGCGTAGTGGAGCCGGGACCTGGAATCTGGAGGATGCCACCCGCATCGAAACGGCCTGGCTGAGGAGTCAGGGCCTGCCGATGGAGGGTGTGCGCATCTACGACGGCAGCGGCCTGACCCGCGCCAACCGACTCACGTCCCGGTTCCTGGCGGCGCTGCTCCTGCGCATGGATCAGCATCCCTACGGACGCGATTACATCGGTTCTTTCTCGATCGCCGGTCAGCGGGGCACCCTGCGGCACCTCTTCAACGGCACCTCCCTCGACGGCCATCTGTTCGGCAAGACGGGCACATTGACAGGGGTTCGGGCCATCAGCGGGGTGCTCCAGACCAGTGATGGGGTGCGCTACTTCAGTGCCATTTCCAATGGGGCGCAGACTCCGAACCGCACCATCGGCGCGATCCTGAAGCAGGCGCAGGATGTCAGCCTCTGCTCCGGCGGATGGCGATCCCAGGCCCAACCCTGAGCCGCCCCTGAACCAACCCTCAATGGCGGGGTCGCTCAGCTGGCGAGATTACGCACAGCCGCCTGACGCAGTCGGCTGGCTGCACGACGGGCGCGTCCCTGGCCGGAGCCGTCCTGAGCGCTGAGCGCTTCAGGACGCGGTGTGCCACGGTCCTGAACCTGCAGCCGGCCTAGCTCCTGGCGCCCACCGAGAACCACCTGGCTGAGTTCCTTGAGGCGAAGTTCCAGTTCGCTGAGCACCTGCTCGGCATAGCGGTTGGCGCCCTCCTGGATGGCGTTGCTCTCCTGGCGGGTGCGGTTCACCAGCGACTCACACTGCTGCTGCGTCTGCTGGGTGAACTGCAGGGCATCAGTGTGCAGACGCTCCGCTTCAGCCTGGCTCTCGCGCTGCAGCCTGAGGCCCTCCTGACGCACCGCTTCAAGCTCCTGCAGAGCCTGTTGGCGGGCCCGCTCGTGCTGTTCCACCAACTGGCGATTGCGCTCGGCGGCCTCCTGCTCCATCAGCTGGCGGCGGCTGTGGGTCTCCTGCTCCAGCTGTTGCCTGCGCGCTGCGAATTGCTGCTCCATCTGTGCAAGGCGACCCTGGTGCTCCTGCTCGGCCTGTGAGACCTGCTGCCTCGCCTGCAGCAGCATCTGGTCACATTGCTGACGCGCCTGTTCCCGCAGCTCGGCAACCTGGCGCTCGGCTTCCTGACGGATGGCCGCCTGGTTGATCATCAACTCACGCTCACGCTTCGCCTGGGTGACGATCTCCTCGGCCTGCTGCCGCGACCGCTCGATGAATTCCTCGCGCTTGCGCAGCAGTTCATCCGCCTGGCTGATCTGGGCCGGCAGGGCCTCACGCAGGGCATCCATCAGCTCGATCGCGTCCTGCTCATTCACCAGCCGGCCGCCGCTGAAGGGAATCCGGCTTCCGTCCAGCACGATCTCCTCGAGCTGGTCCAGCTGATCGAGGACGGTGATGCGAACCTCAGAGGACATAGTCAGGGGCGGGATCAACGGGGCGGGGCGTCACTGAGAAGCGGCTCCCTGACGCCGATTAAAGAGCGTCTGCAGGTCCTGTGCCACTCCCGTCGGCACCATGTGACTCACATCGCCGCCGAAGCGGGCCACCTCCTTGACCACCGAGCTGCTGAGGAAGCTGTAGCCCACCGCCGTGGCCAGAAACAGGGTTTCCAGCTGGGGAGCCAGGGAGTGGTTGGTGTGGGCGATCTGCAGCTCGTATTCGAAGTCGCTGAGGGCGCGCAACCCGCGGAGAATCACCTCGGCCCCGCAGCGTCGGGCGAAGCTGACGGTGAGGCCATCGAAGCTGGTCACATCCACCCGCTCCAGGTGGGTCGTGGCCTGCCGGATCTGCTGCAGACGCTGCTCCAGAGGGAAGCAGGGCTGCTTGCCGGGGTTGAGCAGCACCGCCACGGTCACGTGGTCGAACAGGCGTGAACTGCGCTCGATCAGGTCGAGATGCCCCAGGGTGAGCGGGTCGAAACTGCCGGGGTAGAGCGCACGCATGCTGGGCTCCAGAAGGCTGTCAGCCTATGCAGGAGCCGCTGGTTCTTGCCTCGGCAGCACCGACCGGACAGGGAGGTGCTGCCTACAGTCGACGCACAACGGAGATGGACGATGGGCGACACCACCCTCGATCAGGCCGCCAAGAAAACACTGCTGCGCAAGATCCCCCACGGGCTGTTCATCTGCGGTGTCGCCGAGAACGGTGATGTCAATGGATTCACAGCCAGCTGGGTCACGCAGGGATCCTTCGAGCCTCCCCTTGTGGTGATGGCGGTGCGGGCCGACTCCACCAGCAACGGCATGATCCAGCGCACCGGCCGCTTTTCGCTCAACGTGCTGGCTGCGGATCAGAAGGATCTGGCGGCCGTGTTCTTCAAGCCCCAGCAAGCCGTGGGTGGCCGCTTCGATGCCGCACCCTTCCAGCTCGGACCCCTCGGTCTGCCGATCCTCGAGGCTGGGCTGGGCGCCGTCGAATGCGAGCTGGTGGGCCAGGTGGCCGCCGGTGATCACACGGTGTTCGTGGGCGAGGTGAAGAGTGCCGTGCTGCATCGCGATGGCGATGCCCTGGAGCTCTCCTCCACCGGCTGGCAGTACGGCGGGTGAGCGACGGCGCGGCCCGGCGGGCCGGCCCGGGGCCCCTGATTCTCGAACCCACGCGTCTCAAGGAGCGGCTGGGGCAGATCCCGTCGGAGCCGGGCTGTTATCTGCTGCGCGATGGCGAGGATCGGATCCTCTACATCGGCAAGGCCAAAGTGTTGCGCCAGCGGGTGCGCAGCTATTTCCAGAGCGGCAGCGGCCATGGTCACAGTCCGCGCATCCGCCTGATGGTGCGCCAGGTGTGCGAGATCGAATTCATCGTCACCGACAGCGAAGCCGAAGCGCTGGCGCTGGAATCCAATCTGATCAAGCAGAACCAGCCACACTTCAATGTGTTGCTCAAAGATGACAAGAAATATCCCTATCTCTGTATTACCTGGAGTGAGCCCTACCCGCGCATCTTTATCACCCGGCGTCGGCGTTTTCGCTCGCCGCTGGATCGTTTCTACGGGCCCTATGTGGATGTGGGCCTTCTGCGCCGCACGCTGGCCCTCGTGAAGCGGGTGTTCCCATTGCGGCAGCGGCCCCAACCGCTCTACCGCGATCGCACCTGCCTCAACTACGCCATCGCACGTTGCCCGGGCGTCTGCCAGGAGAAGATCAGCTCCGAGGACTACCACCGAAGCCTCAGGCAGGTGGCGATGGTGTTCCAGGGTCGCAATGAGGAGCTCCTGGCGCTGCTGAGCCAGCAGATGCAACGCTATGCCGAGCGGCTCGATTTTGAGAGTGCTGCCCGCGTCCGTGATCAGATCCAGGGCCTCGATGCACTGACGGCGGATCAGAAGATGAGCGTGGGCGACAGCTCGATCAGCCGCGATGTGATCGCCCTGGCCAGCGATGGTCGGGTGGCGGCGGTGCAGCTGTTTCAGATGCGTGCCGGCAAATTGGTGGGCCGCCTTGGCTACACGGCCGACGCTCGCATCGGCGAGGCTGAGCAGCACGATCCGGGGCTGATCCTGCAGCGGGTGATCGAAGAGCATTACAGCCAGGTGGAAGGGGTCGAGATCCCGCCCGAACTGCTGTTGCAGGCCGCCCTGCCTCAGCAGGATCTGATCGAGGCCTGGCTGACGGAACTGCGAGGCCGCAAGGTGCGCCTGTCAGTGCCTCAGCGGCAGCAGAAGGCCGATCTGATCGAGCTTGTGGTGCGCAACGCCGGCTATGAGCTCGAGCGCGCCCAGCGCGCCAGTGAACAGAACCAGCTGGCCACGGAGGATCTGGCCCAGCTGCTGGAGCTGCCCCAGCCACCACGGCGGATCGAGGGATACGACATCAGCCACATCCAGGGCAGCGATGCGGTGGCCTCCCAGGTGGTCTTCATCGACGGCCTGCCGGCGAAGCAGCACTACCGCAAGTACCGCATCCGCAGCAGCGCCGTTCGCCCCGGTCATTCCGATGACTTCATGAGCATGGCGGAGGTGATTCGGCGCCGCTTCCGACGCTGGGCCCAGGCCAAGGCCGAGGGGGCCGATCTGCACGATCTGCGCCGTCGCGGGGGCTCTGCTCTGCAGACCGATGGCATGGGCGACTGGCCCGATGTGGTGATGATCGATGGCGGCAAGGGGCAGCTCTCCGCCGTGATGGAGGCCTTGCGGGAACTGGATCTGCACGAGGACTTGGTGGTGTGCTCCCTGGCCAAGCAGCGGGAGGAGATCTTCCTGCCAGGGGCAAAACAAGCGCTGGAGAGCGATCCGGATCAACTGGGAGTGGCACTGTTGCGGCGGCTTCGCGATGAGGCGCACCGCTTTGCGGTCAGTTATCACCGCCAGCAGCGCGGAGAGCGGATGAAGCGGTCTCGCCTGAGTGACATCCCAGGCCTGGGCCCGAAGCGGGTGCGCGATCTGCTGGCCCATTTCCGCTCCATCGATGCCATCCAGCTGGCCGCCCCGGAGGCCATCGCCCAGGCGCCAGGCATGGGCACGGCCCTGGCCCGACAGGTGTGGGAGTACTTCCATCCCCAGGATGATTCCGACGGCGAGCCGGCAGCCTCAGACGAGCCTCAGGCCGTCGACAATGACGTGACTCTGGAGCTGGCCGTTTGATCCGCCTCCTCACGGCCCTCTGGCTGGCACTGATGCTGAACATCGCTGTTCTGGCGGTGCCCACTGCCGAGGCTGCTCCAGGGATCTGCGTCGGTCCAGTCTGCGGCGATGGCTTCACTCGCAGCGCCAAGCACGCCTTCCAGCTGCGCTTGCGCCTCAGTGATCAGGCCGGCCACCACGAACGGGTGACGGTCGACTGCCGCGATGGGCGGATCAGTCCGGTGATCGGGCCGGTCGAGCGGGGGTACGGCGCCGCCGTGGCGCGACGGGTCTGCCGCATGGTGGGTTAAGCCCGATGGCCAGCGGCGTCTGGGTTCTGGGGGATCAACTCCACACCGCGCAGGCAGCGTTGGCCCATTTCCGGCCCGGAGACGTCCGCGTCCTGATGATCGCCAGCAGCTCCGTGCTGGATCGCCTGGTTTTTCATCGGCAGAAGCTGGTGCTGGTGTGGAGTGCCATGGCCCACTTCGCCGCCGAGCTCAGGCGTGAAGGCTGGGAGGTGGATCTGCTCGAGACCGACAGCTTCAGCCAGCCCCTGGCCGACTGGAGCCAGCGTCACGGGATCACCTGTCTGCATCTGATGGAGCCGGCGGACCGTCCGTTCCGCTCGTCGGTCGAAGCGGCGGTGCAGGCAATGCCCTCAGCCGCGCGTCCGCAGTTGATCTGGCATCCCTCCAATGCCTTCCTCTGGAGCCGCGAGGCCTTTGCCAGCTGGGCCGATCGTTACCGCCAGCTGCGCCTGGAGCTGTTCTATCGGGAGGGGCGCCGCCGCTTTCAGGTGTTGATGGAGGGGGAGGAGCCCCTGGGCGGTCAGTGGAATTTCGACCACGACAACCGCAAGGCGCCACCGAAGGGGCTGAGCGGACCGGAACCGCTCGGTTTCGAACCGGATGCATTGACCGCGGCCGTGATCGCCCGGGTGGAGAGACTGAATGACCAGCGGATCGCCGCTGGCCTTGACCCATTGCCGGGCAGTAGCCGTCCCTTCCGCTGGGGTGTGAGCCGCCAGCAGGCCCTGTCCGTGCTGGAGCACTTCATCGTCACCCGCCTTGATGGCTTCGGCCCTTATCAGGACGCCATGGTGCGCGGTCAGCCGACGCTCTGGCATGCCCTGCTCAGCCCCTATCTCAACCTGGGCCTGCTGCACCCGCTGGAGGTGATCCGCCGTCTGGAACAGGCGGGCCTGGAGCGGGGGACACCCCTGGCCAGCCTGGAAGGCGTGATCCGCCAGATCCTGGGCTGGCGGGAATACACCCATGCCCTCTACCACTGGTTCGGGGACAGTTATCCAGCCAGCAATCACTTTCAGGCCTCTCAACCTCTGCCGGGCTGGATGGAGCAGCTGGGGAGCAGTGGCATGGCCTGCCTTGACACCGCTCTGGGGGAACTGGCAGCCAACGGTTACGCCCACCACATCCAGCGGCTGATGCTGCTGGCCAATTACGGCCTGATCGCCGGGCTGGATCCTCAGGCCCTGACGGCCTGGTTCCACCGCATGTTCATCGACGGCTTCGACTGGGTGATGCAGACCAATGTGATCGGCATGGGCCTGTTCGCCGACGGCGGTCGCCTGGCCAGCAAGCCCTACGCCGCCAGCGGCAGCTACATCCGCCGCATGAGCAACTACTGCCAGGGATGTCAGTACGACGTCAAGGCACGCAGCGGACCGCGGGCCTGCCCGTTCAATGCGCTCTACTGGGATTTTCTGGCGCGGCATCAACCCGAGCTGAGCGCCAATCCGCGCATGGGCCTGGTGATGCGGCAGCTGGAGCGGCTGGATCCGCAGGAGCTCAACCGCATTCGAGCCACAGCAGCCGGCCATCGGCTCGCCTCCTCAGCCGGCTGAACGGGCGAAGCCCCGGTCGCCTCGCTTGATCGCCCCGGAGGGGTGAAGCGCGGCCCCTAGCCTGTCAGCGTTGCAATCGTGCCTGGCAGCCGCCTTCATGCCACCCCACCTGGTATTCGTCGCCGCCCTGCTGCCCCAGGCCTGGCCTCCGGAGGCCTACCTCTGGTTCAAGATGCTCCACATCGTCGGGGTGGTGGTCTGGTTCGCGGGGCTCTTCTACCTGGTGCGGCTGTTCATCTACCACCGCGAGGCAGAAGAACTGGATCCTGCGCTGAAGCAGGCGTTTCAGGCTCAGTACAGCCTGATGGAGAAGCGCCTGGCCAACATCATCACCACGCCTGGGATGGTGGTGGCTGTGGTCTGCGCCGCCGGTCTGCTCAGCGTCAATCCGGCCTGGCTGCACGAGGGTTGGATGCACGCCAAGCTCGGTTTCGTGGCGCTGCTGCTGGCGTATCACGCCTTTTGCTACCGGTTGATGGCGCAACTGCAGGCGGGCACATGCCGCTGGAACGGCAAGCAGCTCCGGGCGCTGAATGAATTGCCCACCCTGCTGCTGGTGATCGTGGTGATGCTGGTGGTGTTCAAGAACCAGTTCCCCACCGGTGCCGCCACCTGGCTGCTGGTGGGTCTGGTGCTGTTCATGGCCGCCTCGATCCAGTTCTATGCGCGCTGGCGGCGGCTCCGGGCTGAACGACTGGCCCAGCAGTCCTCCCTGACATCCGGAGAGGGAGGCAGCGGTGCTGCGGCCTGAGGCCCATTCCCACCCGCTGGCGGCCGTCCTGCGGCAGGTCGATGCGGCCAGCTGTCCGGCCCGGTTCAATTTTCATTGCCATACCCTTCACAGCGACGGCAGCCTCAGCGCCGCTGAACTGGCCCTACAGGCCAGAAGGCTCGGGCTGGAGCATCTGGCGATCACCGATCACCACCGCCATGACGCCCATGCGGAAGCGGTCGCCGCACTCGCCGCAGCCCCTTCCGCCGCCGATAAGCCAGAGCTGATCCTCTGGCGCGGGGTGGAGATCAGCTGTCTGCTGCAGGGATGTCTGGTCCATGTGCTGGCCCTTGGTTTCGCGGAGGAACACCCCTCGTTGGATCCCTATCTGCAGGGCGCGGCCGTGGTGGGGCCCTGGCTCCAGGCGGGTGCCGTGGTCGAGGCGATCCGGGCCGCTGGGGGGTTGGCGCTGCTGGCCCATCCAGCCCGGTACCGCCTTCCCCATCAGCAGTTGATCGCGGCGGCGGCGGAGCTTGGGTTCGATGGGGCCGAAGCCTGGTACGACTACGCCATGGGGCCCAGCTGGCAGCCGAGTCCTCTGGTCTGTGAGGCGATCGCGGCGGATCTCCAGGAACGTGGCCTTTTACAGAGTTGTGGCACCGACACCCATGGGTTGGCTCTCGATGGCCGCTAGGGTTTCCTGACGCATTCGCTGCCGCCGATGGGACTCTTTGATCGCCTGCTTGGCAACCGCAACGCCTCGATGAAGGTGGCAGGTCAGGGTGAGACCAAGCCCAAGGCCAGCAGCGAGCCGGTGTTCCTCGAGCCCGATGCCGCCAGCAGCCTCGGCAATGTCGACTTCATGCGGCGCTCTAACACGATCCGCCGCACCTTCCCCGGCACCGCCGACAACCCTGGCGGCAAGGAGATGGTCGCCGAGGTGGCTTCGATGGAAGCGCGTCTGGAGAAGATGAGCCCTGGCCTCGGTGGTATCAATCCCGAGACCGATGTCAGTGTCGATCTCACGGGCGGGATCCCCAAGGCGGTCAAGAAGACCTTCGCCCAGACCATGTCCCAGGCGGAACTCGATCAGCGCAAGCGTGGAGCCGCTGTGGCGGTCAATGCCCCCGCTACCAATGCGCCGGCCGCACGCAAGGAGACCCTCAAGGACGAAGCCGATGATCAGCAGCCCCAGATCACAAGGCAGGTCGGCAAACCGGGAGACATCAACCCCTTCAAGTCGATGGCGAAGGATCTGAGAGGTTGAGGCCTCCTGGTCTTCGCGCTGTAAGGCAGCTTTCCGCTCCAGCCCCGTCCCGAGGGACCGGGCCATGCCGTTCCCGGTATCCACGATCAGGAGCAGGGGCGGCCTGGAGCCTGAGAACCCGCTTCCAGTGAGAGCAACCAGCCGGCGATCTGCTGCAGAGCCTGGGATTCCAGGCGGTAGTACACCCAGCGGCCCTGCTCCCTGGCGTGGAGCAACCCGGCCTGACGCAGGACGCGCAGGTGAAACGAGAGACGTGACTGGGCCAGCTCGAGCTCGCCGGTGAGTTCGCAGACGCAGCGCTCTCCCTGGCTCAGAGCTTGGATCACCTGCAGGCGCACGGGATCCGCGAGAGCCTTCAGCAGCGTGAGCGCCTGATCCGAGGCAGGAAGGGCGGCGACCTGGATGGATGGTGCCGGCGCCGAGGGGGTGCTGGTGATCATCGGTTCATTCTGCATGAATCAACAGGGATTGATTGATCAACCAAAATTGATCTAAGTTCGGGCCAGCTAGCGCTCCGTGCGGTCCTCCTCCCATGCGTATCGGCATCAACGGCTTCGGCCGAATCGGACGTCTGGTGTTCCGGGCCCTGTGGGGCCGTCCCGGAATCGAACTGGTGCATGTCAACGATCCAGCCGGTGATGCCGCCACAGGCGCCCATCTGCTGACCTTTGATTCCGTGCATGGGCGCTGGCCCCGGGAGGTGCAGCCGAGCCAGAGCGGTTTCAGCGTCGACAACGCTCCGGTGAGCTGGAGCCGTGAGACGGATCCAGCCGCTGCACCCTGGCGCAAGGCAGGCGTTGAGATGGTGCTCGAATGCAGTGGCAGGTTCAAGACGCCGGAGACCCTGCAGCCTTATTTCGATCAGGTGGGTCTCAGGCGCGTCGTGGTGGCCTGCCCGGTGAAGGGGGTGATCGCCGGTGCCGAGGCGCTGAACATCGTCTACGGGATCAACCACAGCCTCTACGACCCGGAACACCACCGGCTGATCACAGCAGCCTCCTGCACCACCAACTGCCTGGCGCCGGTGGTGAAGGTGGTGCACGAAAGTTTCGGGATCGAACATGGTTCGATCACCACCCTGCACGACGTGACCAACACACAACGGGTGGTCGATGGTTTCAAGAGCGATCTACGGCGCGCCCGTTCCTGCAGTCAGAGCCTGATCCCCACCACAACCGGTTCGGCCAAGGCGATCGGAATGATCTTTCCGGAATTGCAGGGCAAACTCAACGGCCATGCCGTGCGGGTACCGCTGCTCAATGCCTCGCTCACGGATGCGGTGTTCGAGCTCAGCCGGCGTGTGACCGTCGAGGAGGTGAACGACGCCTTTCAGGCGGCGGCCAATGGCTCCCTCGAAGGGATCCTCGGCTACGAAACCAAGCCTCTGGTTTCAGTTGACTATGTCAACGATTCCCGCAGTGCCGTCGTTGATGCACTCTCGACGATGGTGGTGAACGGCAGCCAGCTCAAGGTCTACGCCTGGTACGACAACGAGTGGGGCTACAGCTGTCGCATGGCCGATCTGGCCTGCCACGTGGTTCAGCTGGATCAGCGCTGAGCCCGAGCCATGAACCCTGCCATCAGATTGTCTGCGCTGCAGCAGTACATGATCGTGACGGCAAACTACTGGGCCTTCACGCTCACCGATGGGGCACTGCGGATGCTGGTGGTATTCCACTTCCACCAGCTTGGCTACAGCACCCTGGAGATCGCGTTGTTGTTCCTGTTCTATGAATTATTCGGCGTCCTGACCAATCTTTATGGCGGTTGGTTGGGGGGACGCTTCGGGCTCAGGATGACCCTCTGGAGTGGCACATTGCTGCAGGTGGTCGCCCTGCTGATGCTGATCCCGGTGGCGGACAGCTGGCCGAAGTGGTGGAGTGTGGCCTATGTGATGCTGGCCCAGGCCCTCAGCGGTATCGCCAAGGACCTCAACAAGATGAGTGCCAAGAGTGCCATCAAAACGGTGGTTCCCGAAACACCGGATGATCACGCCAGAGGACAGCAGCAGCTGTTTCGCTGGGTGGCGATTCTCACCGGCTCCAAGAATGCGCTCAAGGGCGTTGGTTTCTTTCTCGGTGGCGTAATGCTCACCACGATCGGCTTCAACGCAGCCGTGGCCGTGATGGCCGCCGGCCTGCTGGTGGCCTTCTGCGGCACCCTCGTTCTGCCTGCCGGGATGGGGCGCATGAAACAGAAGCCCGCCTTCAACGCGCTGTTTTCCAAGAGCCAGGGCATCAATCGGCTGTCGCTGGCGCGTTTCTTCCTGTTCGGTGCCCGTGACGTGTGGTTTGTGGTGGCGCTGCCGGTCTTCCTCGAGGCCGCCCTGGGCTGGCGGTTCTGGGAGGTGGGCGGCTTCATGGGCCTATGGGTGATCGGCTACGGCCTGGTGCAGGCCTCAGCTCCGGCTCTCAGGCGCTCTTGGGGACAGAGCGCACCTCCAGGTGTGGCCGCGGTGCAGTTCTGGAGTGCGGTGTTGACGGCAATCCCTGCCTTGATTGCCATCGCCCTCTGGCGGGATGTGGGCCATCCCGGCGTTGCGGTGGTCGCAGGGCTGGCGCTCTTCGGTGTGGTCTTCGCCATGAACTCCTCGATTCACAGCTACATGATCCTGGCCTATTCCGACGCTGAGGCTGTGAGCCTCAACGTCGGTTTTTATTACATGGCCAACGCAGCCGGGCGGCTGATGGGGACGCTGCTCTCCGGTGCCATGTTCCTTCTCGGTGGCCTGCAGGCCTGCCTGTGGACCTCCTCGCTGCTGGTGACCGCGGCCTGGCTGGTGAGCAGCCGGCTGCCGCCGCTGCGCCAGGTTGCTGCGGGCGAAGCCTCGGCCTGATGTGGCGCCTTGATCTGGGCAGGGCAGCCCGGCTCAGACCCCTTCGATCAAGCCCTCGCTGTCCAGCACCAGCTTCCTGAGCCGATCGATCTCTCCTGCCGCCGGGTCGCGCCATAGGCCCCGCTGATGGGCCTCAAGCAGCCGCTCGGCCATGTCGCGCAGGGCCCAGGGGTTGCTGCGTCTGAGAAAGGCCAGCACGTTGGCATCATTGAGCCAGCTCTGGCTCAGGGCGCCATAGCTCCAGTCGGGCATGCGGCCGGTGCTGGCGTCGTAGGCGAACAGGTAATCGAGGCTCGCCGCCATCTCGAAGCCGCCCTTGTAGCCATGCCGGAGCATCGCGTCGATCCAGCGCGGATTGAGCAGCCTGGAACGCAACACCTTGTCGAACTCTTTCTCAACCCGGTGCAGCCGTGGTCTCTGATGGCGCGAATGGTCCCCGAACCACAGCTGCGGTGTGCTGCCGCTGAGCGACTCGACCGCCGCACTGAGCCCACCCTGGAACTGGTAGTAATCGTCGGAATCGAGCAGGTCGTGCTCCCGGTTGTCCTGGTTGTGCAGCACCACCTGAACCTGTGAGAGACGGCGCTCGAGCCCCTCACGATCGAGACTGGCCTCGATGCCGGCAGGGTTGGCGCTGCCCGATCCATCAGCCTCGCCGTCGTATCGCCACTGGCTCCAGTTCAGAAAGGCACTGGCGAGATCGGCCCGGCTCTCCCACTGGCCACTGTCGATGAGTCCCTGCAGGCCAGCCCCGTAGGCGCCGGGCGCCGAGCCGAAGACGCGCGCCCATTGCCCGTCGCGCTGCAGCGCCTGCGCCAGCGGGTTGGCTTCACCCTCGTCGGAGAGGGACGCCACCAGCCTGGTGGCCCGGTTCATCCAGCCCACCAGTTGCGGAAAGGCATCGCGGAACAACCCCGAGATGCGCAGTGTCACATCCACGCGTGGACGCCCCAGCAGGGACAGGGGAATCACCTCCAGATCCACCAGTCGCCGCGTGGGGCCATCCCAGACCGGTCTCACCCCCATCAGAGCCAGGGCCTGGGCGATGTCCTCACCGCCGTTGCGCATCGTCGCCGTACCCCAGACCGACAGGGCCAGGGTGCGCAGCTCCTCTCCCTGCTCCAGACGGTGCAGATCCAGCAGGAGCTCCGCACTGCGTCGGCCCAGATCCCAGGCCGCCTCCGTCGGCAGTCCGCGCAGATCAACGCTGTAGAAGTTGCGGCCCGTGGGCAGCAGATCCGGCCTGCCGCGGGTCGGAGCACCGGAGGGTCCGGCGGCGATGCGTCCCCCTTCAAGGCCGGTGAGCAACGCTTCGCGCTCCCGGTCCCCGCAAACCAGAAGGGAGGGCAGCAGAGACTGACGCAGGTGCACCAGAGCGCGCTGTGTCGCGGCACCGATGGCCGGGTGGTCTGGCAACGGCTGAGGGGGCCCATCGCCCCGGAGGGCCGCGCTGAGTTCAGCCTGAACGAGTTCCAGTGCCCAGTACTCCAGACGTTCCACGCCGTCACCACAGCGTTGGGGTGCTGCCGCGGCTGGTCCAGCTGCATCGGCCTTCCGCGTCAGCGCGGCGAGACGGGCGCTGTCCTCCCCCTCCAGCAGTGACTCCTCCGGATCGGCCCAGGGATCGAGCTGCAGGCCCAGATCCTGAGCAAGGGCCTGGGTCAGACCGGCGACCCCCGCCTGGGGTGGCCTCGCCAGACAGAGCAGCAATTCCGCCATCGCCCCGGGTTCGGGCAGCTGGCCGAACACATGCAGCCCCAGGCGGATCTGGGCTTCCTTGATTTCACACAGATAGCCGTCGGCGGCATCAAGCCGCTGATCCAGGTCGATTTCCCCAGTGACGACGGGAAGCTTCAGCCCGTCCAGTTCCTGCTCCAGCCGTTGCCGCAGACCCAGGGCGCGCTCGCCGCCGAGGGCACGGGCTTCCCAGTACTCATCCAGCAGGGATTCAAGCCGTTGCAGAGGGCCGTGCAGTCCGGCTCGGCCGAGAGGTGGGGTGAGGTGATCGAGGATCACAGCCTGGGCGCGGCGCTTGGCCTGGCTGCCCTCACCGGGATCGTTGACGATGAAGGGATAAAGGTGGGGCAATGGGCCGAGGGCCAGCTCCGGGAAACACTGATCCGAAAGCCCCACGGCCTTGCCAGGCAGCCATTCGAGGTTGCCGTGCTTGCCCACATGCACGATCACCTGGGCAGCGAAGCACTGGCGCAGCCACAGGTACTGGGCCAGATACGCATGGGTGGGCGGCAGATCCGGGCTGTGATAGCTCAGGGAGGGATCCCGGTCGTAACCTCGCTCCGGCTGGATCAACAGGCACACCCGGCCATAGCGCAATCCCCTGACCGGAAAGCCTGATCCGTGGGGTCCCGCTTCCAGGCCTGCATCCAGAGCCGGCGGCCCCCACACGGCCTCGAGTCTGGATCTGGCGGCGGCGGGAAGGCCCGCATACCAGCGCTCGTAGATCTCCAGGGGCAGATGGTCGAGGGCGGGGCGATGGCCACTTTCCGGGTCATTGCTGCGGCCGGCCAGCAGCAGCTGGATCAGGCCATCACCATCCGCGGGCAGGGGCTCCGCACCGAGGTCATAGCCAGCCTGAACCAGCCAGACGAGCATCGCCGTCACGCTCGCCGGCGTGTCGAGCCCCACCCCATTGGCCAGGCGGCTGTTGCGCGTGGGGTAGTTGGCCAGCACGAGCGCCACCTGCCTCTGGCTGGCTGGCGTTTGCCTGAGCCGGCTCCAGGCCTTGCAGAGCTGCACGATCCAGCTCAGACGCTCATGATCCGGCGTGAGACCCTGAAGGGCGGTCACCAGAGAGGGGCTGGCCTGGCGCAGTTCCTTGAAGGCACCGACCCGTGTGGTGATGCGCCCATCCAGCTCCGGCAGCGCAACCTGCAGGCTGAGGTCGAGGGGGCCCAGGCCGATGCTGCTGCTCTGCCAGGCCTGCCTGGCGCGGCCGCTGGAGAGCATTTGAAGCACCGGCACCCCAAGCCGTTCCCACAGCGGGGCTCCCAGCCCGGCGTCCTCAAACTGCACGGACGCGAAACCGGTGCCGCAGAGCACCACCTCCACCCCCTCCCGCTCCAGCAGATCCCCCACACCCCGCTGCACGGCCTGATCACGCAGGCTGCTCACCCACAACGCCCGTGGGCAGAGTCCCTGACGGCGCAGTTCCGCCAGCGTGGCCTCCATCCATCCGGTGTCATCGGCCTGCAGCAGGGCCCGGTACTGGATCACGCCGATCCGCGCTCCCGCATCCGGCCGCCAGTCATGGGGCTGGGGATCGGCCGCCGCCAGCGCCTGGGGTGGATCCGGCCTCTCCCCGCGCAGCAGAGCAGAGAGACAGTGCACCACAGACTCCAGATTGGCGGCTCCGCCGATCCGAAGGCAGTCGCCCAGGGCCACGGCCAGAGCCGGTTCCACGGTGCCCAGCGCGCTCAGCTCCGGATCCAGGTCAGCCGTGCCTGCCAGCAGCAGCAGGTGGCGAGAGCCAGGGGATCGCTGCTGGACGGCCCATCGGCGCAGCTGTTCGATGCCGTATGCCCAGTGGCTGCGTCCGCCAAGCAGGCGCACCAGCACAAGCTGCGCCTGGCTGAGGGTGGTGGCCAGATAGTGATCGATCACGGCCGGATGGGACAGGGCCGCCAGATTGAGGGCCCTGGCTTCGCACCCCAGCAGGTCCGGACGCTGGTTCAACAGGCTCTGGAACGCCAGCAGATCCGTATCGGCGCTGCTGAGCAGCACAACCGGTGCCGGCGGTTGCTCCACATAGGGCACACCCGCTGCATCGGACGCCTCATCGCCAGTGAGACCAGGAACGCTCGCCAACCTGTGCATGCCCCCATCCTGCAGTCCGCGGTGAGAAGATCGGACGAATCACACCGCCCGCCATGCATCAGTTCCTTCCCTATGCCTGGTTCGGCGGAACCTGCATTCCCTTTGCGGAGGCCACCCTGTCGGTGGCGACCCATGCGCTCCACTACGGAACGGGAGCTTTCGGTGGCATGCGGGCCCTGCCGAATCCCGCCGATCCTGGAGAGATCCTGCTGTTCCGCGCCGACCGTCACGCCAGGCGACTGAGCCAGAGCGCCCAGCTGCTGATGACGGAGCTCAGCGTCGAGACGATCCATTCCGCCATCGAGCACTTCCTGCGGGCCAACAAGCCCACCTGCCCCATCTATCTGCGTCCGTTCGTCTACACCAGCGACCTCGGCATCGCCCCGCGGCTGCACAACATCGAGACCGATTTCCTCATCTATGGCATCGAACTGGGCGATTACCTCTCGCCGGAAGGTGTGAGCTGTCGTTTCAGCAGCTGGACACGCCAGGAGGATCGTTCCCTGCCGCTGCGAGGCAAGATCAGCGGCGCTTATATCACCAGCTCCCTCGCCAAGACCGAAGCGGTCAAGAGCGGCTTCGATGAAGCGCTGCTGCTCAACAGCCGCGGCAAGGTGAGCGAAGCCAGCGGCATGAACCTGTTCATCGTCCGCGATGGGGTGCTGATCACCCCAGGGGTCGATCAGGACATCCTCGAGGGCATCACCCGCGCCAGCATCCTCGAGCTGGCGAAGGAGATGGGAATCCCCGTGCTGGAGCGTGCGGTCGACAAGACGGAACTGGTGGTGGCCGATGAGGTGTTCCTCAGCGGCACGGCGGCCCGGGTCACACCGGTGCGGCGCATCGAGACCACCGAACTCTCGGCGGAACGCCCGATCATGGAGCGCCTGCGGGACCGCCTGACGGCGATCACGGAGGGCCGCGATCCGCAGTATGAGCATTGGGTGACGCGCGTGCGCCTCGACCCCTGATGACGATCAGCTTCGAACACCCCCCTGCCCTGCGGCGCGTCGGCTTTCTGGAGCGTCTGCATGCCCCGCAGCATCCGGTGCTGGTGTTTGACGGTGCCACGGGCACCTCGCTGCAGCAGATGAATCTCACCGCTGACGACTTCGGCGGCGCAGCGCTGGAAGGGTGCAACGAGAATCTGGTGTTCACCCGTCCCGATGCGGTTCAGGCGGTGCACCGCCAGTTCCTTGAGGTGGGCTGCGATGTGATCGAGACCGATACCTTCGGTGCCGCCTCGATCGTGCTGGCTGAATACGACCTGCAGGATCAGGCCTTCGCGATCAACAAACGCGCTGCGGAACTGGCCCGGGAGATGGCAGACGCCTTCTCCACCGAGGAGAAACCGCGTTTCGTTGCCGGATCGATGGGTCCCACCACCAAGCTGCCGACCCTCGGTCACATCGACTTCGACACGATGAAGGCCTCGTTTGCGGAGCAGGCGGAAGGGCTGATCGCCGGGGATGTCGATCTGTTCATCGTCGAGACCTGCCAGGACGTGCTGCAGATCAAGGCGGCGCTGCAGGGAATCGAGGACGCCTTCAACAGAACCGGACAGCGCCGGCCGCTGATGGTCAGCGTGACGATGGAGACCACCGGCACGATGCTGGTGGGAAGCGATATCGCCGCGGTGGTGGCGATCCTGGAGCCCTTCCCGATCGACGTGCTCGGCCTCAACTGCGCCACCGGGCCGGAGCAGATGAAGGAGCACATCCGCTACCTCAGCGAGCAGAGCCCCTTCGTGGTCAGCTGCATCCCCAATGCCGGCCTTCCCGAGAACATCGGTGGTGTGGCCCACTACCGGCTCACACCGCTGGAGATGAAGCTGCAGCTGCTGCACTTCGTGGAGGACCTCGGGGTGCAGGTGATCGGCGGCTGCTGCGGCACCACCCCCGCCCACATCGGCGCCCTGGCGGAACTGGCTGCTGAACTCACACCGGCCCGGAGGCGGGTGCGGACGCCCCAGTTGTGCCACGCCAGCGAGGATCCACGCCCCGCTCTGGCCTACGAACCCGCGGCGGCATCGATCTATGGCACCACGCCCTACCTGCAGGACAACTCATTCCTGATCATCGGCGAGCGGCTCAATGCCAGCGGATCGAAGAAGGTGCGCGAACTGCTGGCGGCCGAGGACTGGGATGGGCTGGTCTCTGTTGCCCGCGGGCAGGTGAAGGAAAACGCCCACATCCTTGATGTGAATGTGGACTATGTCGGGCGCGATGGCGAGCGCGACATGCATGAACTGGTCAGCAGGCTGGTGACCAATGTGAATCTGCCGCTGATGCTTGATTCCACTGAATGGCAGAAGATGGAAGCTGGCCTCAAGGTGGCCGGCGGGAAATGCATTCTCAATTCCACCAATTACGAAGATGGCGATGAGCGCTTCTTCAAAGTGCTTGAGCTGGCGAAATCCTATGGAGCCGGCGTCGTCATCGGCACCATCGATGAGGAAGGCATGGCCCGCAGCGCGGAACGCAAATTCGCGATTGCACAGCGGGCCTATCGCGATGCGCTCGAATTTGGCATTCCTGCCCACGAGATTTTCTACGATCCTTTGGCTCTGCCGATTTCGACCGGCATCGAGGAGGATCGTCGCAATGGAGCTGCGACGCTCGAGGCGATCCAGCTGATCCGTCAGAACCTGCCCGGTGTCCATGTGGTCCTGGGGGTGAGCAATGTCAGTTTTGGTTTGTCACCGGCTGCCCGGATCGTGCTCAACTCCGTCTTTCTGCACGATTGCTGCGCAGCTGGGATGGATGCCGCGATCGTCTCTCCGGCGAAGATTCTGCCGCTGGTCAAAATCAGCGAGGAGCATCAGCAGGTCTGCCGCGATCTGATCAACGACAGGCGACGCTTCGATGGCAGCGTCTGCAGCTATGACCCGCTCACCTCACTGACCACCCTGTTCGAAGGCGTCAGCGCCAAGGAGGCGCGCGCCTCAGGCCCCCAGCTCTCCGATCTGCCGAT
>JBAWXG010000003.1:0-59179 GCA_037144195.1 Synechococcus sp. ELA057 | reverse complement strand
ACGCCGACTTCGACGGTGACCAGATGGCCGTGCACGTGCCCCTGGCGATCGAGGCGCAGACAGAGGCCCGCATGCTGATGCTGGCCAGCAACAACATCCTTTCGCCGGCCACCGGCGAGCCGATCATCACCCCGTCCCAGGACATGGTGCTGGGGGCCTACTACCTGACGGCCGAGCAGCCGGGCGCCACCAAGCCGACCTATGGCGACCGGGCCCGCACCTTCTCCGATCTGCAGGATGTCCTGGCCGCCTTCCAGGAAAAGCACCTGCACCTGCACGACTGGATCTGGGTCCGCTTCCAGGGTGAGGTCGAGGGCGATGACGAGGACAGCGCTCCTCAGTCGGTGGAGACCCTCAGCGACGGCACCCGCGTAGAGCAGTGGAAGTACCGCCGTGACCGCCTCGATGAGGACGGCGCCCTGATCAGCCGCTATCTGCTGACCACCGTGGGTCGCGTGGTGATCAACCACACGATCATCGCCGCCGTGGCCTCCGCCTGATTCCTTTCCGCCTCCTTTTCCCTTCTCCGTCCCCACTCTCGAGCGCACAGCGGCTCCTTCGTTCATGACCGCCACCCCCGCCAAGAAATCCAGCAAGAAGGCCAAGGCCGCCGCGCCCGTCGTCGAGGCCCCATCCCCTGCGGCCAAGGGCACCGCTCTCAGCCGCCAGGTGCCGCCCTTCCGCAACCAGGTGATCGACAAAAAGGCTCTGCGCAATCTGGTGGCCTGGGCTTACAAGCACCACGGCACGGCCGCCACCGCCGCCATGGCCGATGAGCTGAAGGACCTGGGTTTCCACTACGCCACCCAGGCCGCCGTCTCGATCTCGGTCGACGACCTGCGCATCCCCGGCGACAAGGCCGCCCTGCTCGAGGAGGCCGAGCAGCAGATCACCGCCACCGAGGAGCGCTATCGCCTCGGAGAGATCACCGAGGTGGAGCGCCATACCAAGGTGATCGACACCTGGACCGAGACCAACGAGCGCCTTGTGGCAGCCGTCCGGCGCAACTTCAACGACAACGATCCGTTGAATTCGGTCTGGATGATGGCCAACTCGGGGGCCCGGGGAAACATGTCCCAGGTGCGTCAGCTGGTGGGGATGCGCGGCCTGATGGCCAACCCTCAAGGGGAGATCATCGACCTGCCGATTCGCACCAACTTCCGGGAGGGTCTCACGGTCACCGAGTACGTGATCTCCTCCTACGGCGCCCGCAAGGGTCTGGTGGACACCGCCTTGCGCACCGCCGACTCGGGCTACCTCACCCGCCGTCTTGTGGACGTGGCCCAGGACGTGATCGTGCGTGAGGAGGACTGCGGCACCAGCCGCGGCATCCCGATCGATGCCGATGAGAAGGGCCGCTTCGGCAGCAAGCTGATCGGCCGCCTGGCCGCCGAACCTGTGCTCGCTGCTGATGGCAGCGTCGTCGTCGACCGCAACGGCGAGATCGACGCGCCCCTCTCCGGTGCCATCGAGCAGGCCGGCATCCGCTCGGTGGTGGTGCGTTCGCCGCTCACCTGCGAGGCCTCCCGCTCGGTCTGCCGTCACTGCTACGGCTGGGCTCTGGCCCACAACGAGCTCGTCGACCTGGGTGAAGCCGTCGGCATCATCGCCGCCCAGTCGATCGGTGAGCCCGGAACACAGCTCACCATGCGTACCTTCCACACCGGTGGTGTATCCACCGCCGAGACCGGCGTGGTGCGCTCCCTCGAGGAGGGTGTGGTGGAGTTCGGTGCCAAGGCGCGCCTGCGCTCCCACCGCACGCCCCATGGTGTGGAAGCCCATCTGGCCGAAACCGATTTCGTGCTCAGCGTCAAGCCCAGCGGCAAGGGCAAGATCCAGAAGCTCGACATCAGCTCCGGTTCGATCCTGTTCGTCAACGACGGCGAGACCGTGCCGGCGGACACCACCCTGGCCCAGATCTCCTCCGGCGCTCAGGTCAAGAAGAGCGTGGAGAAAGCCACCAAGGATGTGATCTGTGACCTGGCCGGTCAGGTGCGTTTCGAGGATGTGATTCAGCCCCGGGAGGTCACCGACCGCCAGGGCAACATCACCCACAAGGCCCAGCGCCTCGGCCGCCTGTGGGTGTTCAGCGGCGATGTCTACAACCTGCCGCCCAATGCCCTGCCGGTGATTCCCGCCAACACCAATGCCACCACCGGCGAGGTGCTGGCCGAAAGCCGTCTGCAGAGCGAGTACGGCGGTGCCGTGCGCCTGCGCGAGTCGGCGGGCGATTCACGGGAGGTGCAGATCGTCACCGCCAGCCTCACCCTCAAGGATTGCAAGCTGGTGGGCGAATCCACCCACTCCGGCGAGATCTGGCACCTTGAAGGCAAGGACAACATCCGTTACCTGCTCAAGACCCAGCCTGGCAGCAAGATCAGCAACGGTGAGGTGATCGCTGAGCTGGCCGATGACCGCTTCCGCACCCAGACCGGTGGTCTGATCCGCTTCGCGCCCGGGCTTTCGATCAAGAAGGCCCGCTCCGCCAAGCATGGTTTCGAGGTCAACAAGGGCGGCACCCTGCTGTGGATTCCCCAGGAAACCCATGAGATCAACAAGGACATCTCCCTGTTGATGATCACGGATGGTCAGTGGATCGAGGCCGGCACCGAGGTGGTGAAGGACATCTTCAGCCAGACCGCCGGCATCGTCACCGTCACCCAGAAGAACGACATCCTGCGCGAGATCATCGTGCGCTCCGGTGAGCTGCATCTGATCTCCGACAGCAAGATCCTCAGCCGCTACAGCGGCGACGGTCGCATGGTCAATCCTGGCGAAGAGATCGCCCCCGGACTGGTGGCCAAGGCGATGCAGTTCGTTGAATCGGTGGATACCCCGGAGGGTGGGGCTCTGCTGCTGCGGCCTGTCGAGGAATACAGCATTCCCGATGAGGCGCACCTGCCCGAACTCGCCAGCGTGCGTCAGAACGGAGGCCCCGGACTGACGCTTCGCGCCACCCAGCGCCTCACCTACAAGGACGGCGAATTGATCAAGTCGGTGGAGGGCGTGGAGCTGCTGCGCACCCAGCTGATTCTGGAGACGGTCGACACCACCCCCCAGATGACCGTGGATGTGGAGGCCGTTCCCGACAAGCGCGCCAAGACCATCGACCGGCTGCAACTGGTGATCCTGGAAACCCTGCTGGTCCGCCGCGACACCCTTTCAGATGCGAGCCATGGCTCCACCCATACCGAACTGCAGGTGCAGGACGGCGACACGGTCAAGCGCGGCGATGTGGTCGCCACGACCCAGATCCTCTGCAAGGAGGACGGCGTGGTGCAGCTGCCTGATCCCGCTCCTGGTGAACCGATTCGCAGGTTGATCGTGGAGCGGCCCGGCGACACTCGCCACATCGACCTCGGCAAGGACAAGCCCAGCGTCGCCGTCGGCGATCGCATCGTCGATGGCGACCTGCTCGCCCCAGGTGTCCAGGCTCCCTGCTGTGGTCAGGTGGAGGCGATCACCGGCAGCAAGCTCACGATTCGTCTCGGCAGGCCCTACATGGTCTCGCCCGATTCGGTTCTGCATGTGCGCGACGGCGAGCTGGTGCAGCGGGGTGATGGCCTGGCGCTGCTCGTGTTCGAGCGCCAGAAGACCGGCGACATCGTTCAGGGTCTGCCCCGGATCGAGGAGCTGCTGGAGGCGCGCCGTCCGCGGGATTCGGCCGTGCTCTGCCGCCGCAGCGGCACCGTGCAGATCAAGCAGGGCGAGGACGACGACTCGATCACGGTGACGGTGATCGAAAGCGACGATGCGATCGGTGAATACCCGATCCTGCTGGGGCGCACGGTCATGGTCAGCGATGGCCAGCAGGTCCGCGCCGGTGACCTGCTCACCGACGGTCCCATCAATCCCCACGAGCTGCTCGAGTGCTACTTCGAGGATCTGCGCGGGCGCACCCCCACCATGGAGGCGGCCCAGGAGGCGATCTCCAAGCTGCAGTTCCGCATGGTGACGGAGGTGCAGAACGTCTACAAATCCCAGGGCGTCTCGATCAGCGACAAGCACATCGAGGTGATCGTGCGCCAGATGACCAACAAGGTCCGCATCGAGGATGCGGGCGACACCACCCTGCTGCCCGGCGAGCTGATCGAGTTGCGTCAGGTGGAGCAGGTGAATTCCGCCATCGCCATCACCGGCGGTGCTCCCGCGGAGTTCACGCCGGTGTTGCTGGGCATCACCAAGGCCTCGCTCAACACCGACAGCTTCATCTCGGCTGCCTCCTTCCAGGAGACCACCCGGGTGCTCACCGAGGCAGCGATTGAGGGCAAGAGCGACTGGCTGCGCGGTCTCAAGGAGAACGTGATCATCGGCCGCCTGATCCCCGCCGGCACCGGCTTCAGCGGCTTCGAGGAGGAGCTGCGCGCCGAGGCCGGGCCCCATCCCGACATCCTCGAGGAGGAGGCCGGCTACCGCCGCGCCCAGAATCTGCGGCCCGATTACACGGTCGACATGCCGGCTCCCGCGGAGAGCGCTGCCGTGCTCGATGATCCCTCCGACGAGGATCTTGAGGCCACCCGCAGCCGCCACGGCATCGAGGCCTCCGGCAGCAGCTTCGCCGCCTTCGCACGCCCGGTGGTGGATGAAGGCCTTGAGGAGGAGCTGATCCCGGATCTGGCCGCCCTGGAGGGCCTGCAGGAGGAGGGGTTGCTCAGCGATGACTGATTCCGCTGCCCGCCGTCCGGGTTCCAGCCCCGCTGCCTCGGCGGGGTTCACCGAGCTGGGCACCCCGATCCCTCAGCGCCGACTGCCGCGCTGGGGTTTCCATTCGCACAACGAGCTGCTCAACGGCCGCCTCGCCATGCTGGGGTTCATCGCCCTGCTGGCGGTGGAATGGAAACTCGGACACGGCCTCCTGATCCAGCCCTGAGCGACACCGCCCCGACTTCTCCTGCTCCGGTCAACGACCGGTCCGTGCCCCTGCTTGGCATGGGCCTGGAGGCTCTGCAGCAGTGGTGCCGCAGCCAGGGGCAGCCGGCCTTCCGGGGTCAGCAACTGCACAGCTGGATCTATGGCCATGGCGCCCGTTCGCTCGAGGCGATCACGGTGCTGCCCAAGGCCTGGCGCGAGCAGCTCCGAACGGCCTCCGCCTCGATGGACGGACCTGCCTCCGGCTGGATCGGACGCTCACGGGAGCTGCACCGCAGCGAGTCCCGCGATGGCACCCTCAAGCTGCTGCTGGGCACCCGCGATGGCCTCAGCCTCGAGACGGTGGGCATTCCCAGCGACGACAGGCTCACGGTCTGCGTCAGCAGCCAGGTGGGCTGCCCGATGGCCTGCCGCTTCTGCGCCACCGGCAAGGGCGGCCTGCAGCGCTCCCTGGACGTGCATGAGATCGTCGATCAGGTGCTGAGCGTGCGCGAGGCGATGGAGCGGCGGCCCAGCCATGTGGTGTTCATGGGCATGGGGGAGCCCCTGCTCAACCTCGAGGCGGTGCTGGATGCGATCCATTGCCTCTGCACCGATCTGGGCATGGCCCAGCGCCAGATCACCGTCAGCACCGTCGGTGTGCCCGCCGCCCTGCCAAGCCTTGCGGAGCGGGCCTTGGAGCGGCTGGGCAGGGCCCAGTTCACCCTGGCGGTCAGCCTGCATGCACCGGATCAGGAGCTGCGGCAGCGGTTGATCCCCACGGCCCACCGCTACCCGATTCCGCAGTTGCTCGAAGATTGCCGCCGCTATGTGGCGATCACCGGCCGCCGGGTGAGCTTCGAATACATCCTGCTGGGGGGCGTCAACGATCAGCCGCGCCATGCCGAGGGTCTGGCCAGATTGCTGCGGGGCTTCCAGAGCCATGTGAACCTGATCGCCTACAACCCGATCGAGGAGGAAGACTTCCGGCGACCCTCCCCTGATGCCGTGGAGCTGTTCCGCCGGACCCTGCAGGAGCGACGCGTCGCCGTGAGCGTGCGCGCCAGCCGCGGCCTTGATGCCGATGCCGCCTGCGGTCAGCTGCGGCGCAGGCTCGAGGGTGACCTGGCGGCACCGGGCGGAGGCCTTCAAGCGGGCGCTCCGCGCTGACGCGGGGCCGATCTCCATTCCCATCAGCACCCAAGGCTGGGCGGGGCAAGCCAGGGCTCTTCCAGGACAATCCACCGGACAGCCCGGTGTTCAGCGGTCCGTGGCTGAGGGGGTGCGCCGTTGCTGGCTGGCAAAGCGGCGGGCCACGATCAGCTCTTCCATCAGCAGCACCAATGGCACGAGCATGACGTACTGGTTGTTGAACCAGCTGAACAGCAGTTCCATCCCCGCCAGGATGATCAGGGCTGTGAATCCCAGCTGCTGGGCGTGGATCGCCGTTGCCAGTTCAGAGTTCGTATGGGCGAAGCGCGGCCGATGCCGACGCAGGCTGAGTGCGAACAACAGACAGAACCCATCGAACAGGAACAGGGTGCCCAGAAACACCATGTTCACCACCTGGGCCGGCGTCCAGGAGAAGAGATTGCCTTTGCCGCCGCCGTAATACAGGGCAAGGGCTGAGAGTTTTGGCAGCACCACGATCGTGAGCATGCTGATCAGGATGATCAATAGCTGGGGGGCCTCCACCACGCGCGCAATCACCAGCAGGCGCCGGAGCTTGAACCAGTACAGCAGCACCGTGATGCCGTTGAGAAGAAAGGTGGCGATGGCCAGGCCCAGGGATCCCACGCCGTTGAGGCCTTCCATCAATTCTTCGGGCAGGTTGTAGGCCAGCAGGGTGAAACCAACCGCGAAGATCGCGTCGAAGAGAGGCAGAACTTCTCTGCTGTGCAGGTTGTGCCGCGCGGGATGGCTGTGGGGATGGGCCTGGATGTTTCGGTCCTGCTGACTGTTGGAAGCCGGTTGGCCGCCGCGCCGCCAGAAATGGATCATGGCTGCATCTGTCGGGAGATCACCTGCAGGACGATGGTCTCCTCCACGATCAGGATCACGGGCAACAGATAGACATATTGGTCGTTGAACCAGCTGCAGGTCAGCTCCAGGATCAGCAAGACAGCCATCGCTGCCATGCCCAGACATTGCGTGGCGATGACGCCCCTGAGCACCGGTCGGTTCTGCCTGTGGTGATTGCGGCGTTTCTGAAGGCTCAGGGCATAGAGCAAACAGAGCAGATTGAACAGGATCAGGAATCCCAGGCAGGTGGTGTTCACCACTTGGGGGAGGGTCCAGTTGAGCAGGGTGCCCGCACCCACCCCATGGCGCAGCACCAGCGAGGCGAGTTTGGGGATCATCACCACGGTCAACAGTCCGATCGCGATCAGCCCCAGTTGTGGAAGTTGAATGAAGCGGTCCAGCACGATCAGCCGCCGCAGTTTCAGCCAGTACAGAAAGACCGCCACACCGCTGAGTCCATACCAGCCGAGGCTGTCGAGCAGGCTCAGCGACCAGCTGCTGCCTCCGAGCTGATCGGGCAGGTTGAAGGCCAGCAGGGTGAAGGCCACGGCGAAGACGCTGTCGTAGAAGGGCAGCAGATCCCTGGCCCTGAGGCTGTGGTGTCGCAGGCTGGAGTTGATCTTCATCAGGTGGCGCTGGCGTTGTCCCGCCCCGCCTCAAACGCCCCTCTCGGCACGCTTTCCCGCCAGGGAGCCAGCACCGCCAGCAGGAGGAATGACGGCACCGCCGCGGCCAGGGTGAGGGCGAAGAAGTGGCTCCAGCCCACGGCCTGGGCCAGAAAGCCCGCGGGTGCCGAGAGCACCGAGCGGCTGAGGGCATAGACCCCGGAGAGCAGCGCGTACTGGGTGGCCGAGAAGCGCGGATTGCACAGGCTCATCAGCAGCGCCAGGAAGGCGGCGGTGACCATGCCATGGGCGAAATGCTCCACGCTCACCGTCAGGATCAGCCCATTAAGCCCGCCGCCGAAGCGGGCCAGGGCCCAGTAGGCCAGGTTGGTGAGCCCGCCGATGAACCCAAACACCCACAGGGATCGGTTCAACCCCAGTGGCTTGAACAGCACGCCTCCCGCAGCGGTGCCCGCCATCGTGGCGGCGATCCCCCAGCCGCCGTTGACGGCGCCGATCGCATCGGCGCTGAAGCCGGCCTTGAGCATGAACGGCACGGCCATCACGTTCAGCAGGCCATCGGGCCAGCGGTAGAGCATCACCAGCACCAGCAGCAGCAGCGCCCGTCGGCCGCCGGTGCGCTGCAGGAATTCCCGCGCCGGTCCCACGAACGCCTCCCGCAGGCTGCGGGGCGGATGGGCAAGGGGTGGCAGGGCCGGGGCGGCGAGGGTGATGGGAAGTACGGCTGCCACCAGCGCCGCCGAACCCACGAAGGCCGCCGGCCAGCCCAGGTGGCCCGCCAGCACGAAACCGCCGGCGCCCACGGCCAGCATCGCCGCCCGGTATCCCAGGGCTCCTGCGGCGGCGCCGGCGCCCCGCTCCTCCTCGGGCATCAGGTCGGTGCGGTAGGCATCCACCATCACGTCCTGGCTGGCGCTGAGCACCGCAAGCGCGATGGCGCTCAGCCCCACCAGCGTCAGATGGGCCGGGTCGGCGTGGGGGTTCAGCAGGGCCATCGCCGCGATGCCCGCCACCAGCAGCAGTTGCAGCAGCAGCAGCCAGCCCCGGCGGCGGTCGGGCCAGGGGATCGGCCAGCGATCCAGCAGCGGGGCCCAGAACAGCTTGAGCGTGTAGGGGAGCTCCGCCAGGCTGAGCAGGCCGATCATGCCGATCGGGACGCCGCTCGCCGTGAGCCAGCCCTGCAGCAGCTTGGTGCCCACCATGTAGGGGGTGCCGCTGGCGAAGCCTTCGCCTCCCACCGCCAGCAGACGGCGCCAGGGCCGGATGGGCGCATCAAGCGTGCTGTCAGCCATGGGAGGCGGCGTCGTGGGCGCACCCTAGAGGCGTCATTCGGCTGCGCCAGGGCTGCCGGTTGCCCCATTCACGGGGCCATCACGCCTGGGGTGCCCCGCACCGGAGAATGGACTGCAGGACAGCCCCGCTGCGTCCCGGTCCGCCCCGCAAGCCTCCCGTGCAATTCCTCCGCTCCACCCTGCTGCCGGCCGCGATCGTGCTGCTGTTCGCGCTTGCCCTGTTCGCTGTCAGCGCCCGCATCTGGCTGCCGGGCGACATGGCGGCACCCGCTCCGATCGGCTGAGAACCCCGGACTGAGACAATCGGCCCATCCCGCCTCACCCCAGCCGGATGACCATGCCGGACGCGGATCCGCCCCTATCAGGACCCTTCACGGGCAGCAGTCCGGATCTGGTGCTCGATCCGGATGTGCTCGCCGCCGAGCTGGCGCAGGAGCTGTTGGGCGACCCCCTCGATGAGATCGAGATGGTCGAGCAGGAGGCGGTGGATGTGGCCGCCATCTGCGACTGGGGTCTGCAGCAGTTGCGTGGATCCCATGATCAGGTTCTGCAGGGGCTGCGGGTGTTCTGCGAGCACCGCGATCCGAGGGTGATTCCGCTGCTGCTGCCCTTGCTGGGCTCCAGCTGCCCGATCGTGCGCATGAGCGCGGTGTACGCCCTCGGTCGCAACCCCTCACCGATGGCGGTGGAGCCCCTGCTGGCGCTGCTGGCTTCCGATGACAACGGCTACGTCCGCAAGGCCGTGGCCTGGAGCCTCGGCAATTACACCGATGCGCCGATCCTCAACCCCCTGATCCGCTCGCTGCAGCTCGATGTGGCGGCCGTGCGTCTTTGGGCTGCCAGCTCCCTGGCCGATGCAGGTGGAACCGGCCCCGCCAAGGCCGATCCTGCTGCCTCCCAGCTGCTGTTGTCGCTGCGGATCGACAGCGAGCCCGCCGTACGCAGCAATAGCGCCTGGGGGCTGGGTCGCCTCTATCCCGATCTGGTGGAGCCCCGCCAGCGGGAGGTGGTGGAGTGCCTCTTGCACACCATGCTCCACGACGGCGAGTCGGGTGTGCGGGAGGAGGCGCGGCTGGCGCTGGAGCAGCTGGGGCAGCCGGAGGTGCTCGAACAGCTGCAGACCCTGATCGATGAGGGCCTGATCGGCTGAGGGCAACACCGCGGTGAAGGCTGCTGCAGCGTTGCCGGGCTCTGTGACGGACCGCTCAACAGCCTGTCGGTTGCCTCTAACATCGCGCCACGCCAGACCCATCGATCTCTGCGC
Organism: Synechococcus sp. ELA057; assembly: GCA_037144195.1. Lineage (GTDB taxonomy): Bacteria > Cyanobacteriota > Cyanobacteriia > PCC-6307 > Cyanobiaceae > Cyanobium. The sequence goes on along the minus strand of JBAWXG010000003.1, from coordinate 49,127 downwards.
CAGCATCCATGGCCCAGCGCACCATCCGTTACCGGATCCGTCCCGATGGTCGCGTCGAGGAGCTGGTTGAAGGTGTCGCTGGTGATGCCTGCCAGACCTTGACCGGAAGGATCGAGGCCCGTCTCGGCAGCGTGACCCAGCGCCGCAGCACCGCCGAGGCCTTTGCCCAGCAGTCCATCGAGGCGGATGTCTCGTTGCCTCAGTCGCTGCAGACCACCGGCTGAGCTCCGACCAGCCCCCATCCGCTTCCCTCCCGCTCACACCCTTCGCTCCGATGTCGCACTTCAGCACCATCCAGACCGAACTCCGTGACCGCGAGGTCCTGATGGCCGCCCTCGGCGACCTCGGCTACGACGCCAGCGAAGGCCAGCAGACCGTGCGCGGCTACCGCGGACAATCCGTAACCGCTGATCTGGCCGTGCTCCTGAGCGGCGGCACGGACAACAGCCAGGCTGCCGACATCGGGTTCCGGTTCAATGCCGAGAGCGGCAGCTATGAGCTCGTTGCCGATCTCGATCTCTGGCGCCAGCCGGTGCCGGTGGAGCGCTTCCTGAGCCAGCTCAACCAGCGCTACGCCCTGCGCACCATCCTTGCCGCCACGGCGGCCGAGGGCTTCCAGGTGAGCGAGCAGAACCAGCAGATCGACGGCAGCATCGAGCTGGTCGTGACCCGCTGGGACGCCTGAAGGGTCGCTTCCGTATCTTGAGCGATCCCTCCCTCGCGTACCGCGTCACCGCTGCTGACCCTGATGGCCAGGCCAGTGGATGGGAGCCGGTTCTCGGAGGTGAGCTGCGCCAGAAGGCGGTCTGGGTCGATGAGGCCGTCTGCATCGGCTGCCGTTACTGCGCCCATGTGGCCTGCCACACCTTCCTGGTGGAGCCCCAGATGGGCCGCTCCCGCGCCATCCGCCAGGACGGTGACAGCACGGAACGGATCCAGGAGGCGATCGACACCTGCCCGGTGGACTGCATCCACTGGGTCGACTACGAGCAGCTGCCGCAACTGGAGGAGAGCCTGAGGCAGCAGGAGATCCTGCCCCTCGGCATCCCCTCTCCCTCCCGCCTGCGTCGCACCCTGCCCCGCTCCCCAGGGGGCGTTGCAGCCGAGGGGGCCTGATCCCGATGGACCTGCGACCGACCTCGAGGGCGCTTGAAGCGCCGATTCCCTGCCGCCGCTTCGGCCGAACCGGCCTGGCGATGCCCGTGTTCTCCCTGGGGGCGATGCGTTTCCAGCAGAGCTGGAGCGACCTCCCCGCCGAGCAGATCGAGAGCGCCAGCCAGAGCAATCTCAGGCAGATCCTCGAGCGGGCGGTCGCTGCCGGGCTGCATCACATCGAGACGGCCCGTCACTACGGCACCTCCGAACGTCAGCTGGGCTCCCTGCTGGGATCCGTGCCTGACCCCGACCGCATCCTGCAGACCAAGATCCCGCCGGCGGAGGATCCCCAGAAGTTCGAGGCCGAGCTGCGCACCAGCGTCGAGCGGTTGGCGCTGGAACAGAACGGCGAAACGATCAGCCTGCTCAGCATCCACGGGGTCAACACGGCCGAGCTTCTGGACCAGACCCTGCGGCCCGGCGGCTGCCTGGAGGTGGCGCAGCGCTGGCAGGCGGAGGGCCGGGTGGGCCACATCGGCCTGTCGACCCATGCTCCCCTCCCGGTGATCCTCGAGGCGATCGAAAGCGATGCCTTCGCCTACATCAACCTGCACTGGTACTACATCCGTCAGGACAACACCCCCGCGATCGAGGCGGCCCGGCGTCATGACATGGGGGTGTTCCTGATCAGTCCCACCGACAAAGGCGGCCATCTCCATACGCCATCCGAGCGGCTGACCGCGCTGTGTGATCCCCTGCATCCGATCGTGTTCAACGATCTCTTCTGCCTCACGGCGCCTGGGGTGCACACCCTCAGCGTCGGTGCCGCCCGGCCCTCGGATCTGGATCTGCATCTGCAGGCGGTGTCCCTGTTGCCAAGGGCCGCCGAGCTGCTGCCGCCGATCCTCGAGCGGCTGGAGAATGCTCGCCGCGAAGCCCTCGGCGAGGCCTGGCTGGCGAGCTGGGATCAGGGCCTGCCCGACTGGTCCGAGACGCCGGGGCAGATCAATCTGCCGGTGCTGCTGTGGCTGCACAGCCTGCTGGAGGCCTGGGATCTGGAAGGCTTCTGCCGCGCCCGTTACGGCCTGCTGGGCAATGGCGGCCACTGGTTTCCGGGTCGCAATGCCGATGCCCTCGATGGCGAGGTGAGTGAGCGGGAGCTGCTGGCCGTGCTCAGCGGCAGCCCCTGGGTCCAGCAGGTCCCTGGCCTGCTGCGCAACCTGCGGGAGCGTGTCGGCGGCGAGGCCGTGAAGCGTCTGCAGCAGGATTGAGATCGGCACGCTCACCCCAATGGAGGCGACCCGGGCTCCGTGCTGTTGAGAGCGTGCGCTACTGGCGTTTGCTGCCCGGGTCCGGTGGCGTCGTGCTCCCCAGGGGAGTGCGGCTGGGAATGCCCACAGCCCTGGGATAGAGCCTGGGGCAGGGCGCCAGGGCCCGCACGGCGAGAACGGTGCGTGTCCCGCGTCCTGCCGGCAGTTCCCGTTGCTGTTGCCGTGTGACCTGGGCCCGCAGCGGCAACAGCGCCTGCGTGAGCTCCCGCGCGTCCTGATCCGACCACTGGCCGCGGTAGAGCAAGGCCTCTCCAGCCGGCGCCAGCAGCGGCACCAGGTATTCGGCCACCACGGGTGCAGCAGCCACGGCGCGGGCCAGGGCCAGGTCGTGACGGCCGCGGCAGGCGGGATCGCGGCCTGTGAGCTCCACCCGCTCGCAGCGCAGCTGCACCCGCCCCTCCAGTCCCAGCTCCCGTGCCATCGCCCCCACCGCCTCGAGCTTGCGGCCCACGGAATCCACCAGGGTCAGCCGGGCAGCGGGCAGGGCGATCGCCACCGCCAGCCCTGGAAAGCCGCCGCCGGTTCCGACATCGATCACCGCCAGCGGATCGGAGGCGCTCTCCCGGTCCTGGCCGAGCAGCTCCAGGGCCGCCAGCGGCCAGAGGCTGTCGAACACCTGGGCGATCCAGTAGTCATCGCCCTCCACCAGACGGGTGAGGTTGAGGCGCTGGTTCCAGTGCCTCAGCAGCTGCTGCAGGTGCTCCAGTTGCTGCAGCTGCAGCGCGTCGGGCGTCCAGCCGAGGGCATCCCACAGGCCGTCCCCGCTGCCAGCGTCCATGGGTTGAGGGCAGGGGCTGGCGGCCATCGTTGCCGGCGCGATCGCTCTCTCTAGGATCCCTCAGCTGCGGCGGATCCACCGCCTGCTGAGATTCTGCGGGCCATGCCGAGCGACCGGGCTGACGCCACCTCAAGCCTGCCTTCGCCCAGCCCCAGCCATTACCAGTTGCTGGGGGTCGATCCCCAGGTCTCGGCAGCGGATCTGCGCCAGGCGTTCCGCAGCCTCAGTAAGCGTTATCACCCCGATACCACCACCCTGCCGGCCGCGGAGGCCCAGGAGGCCTTCGCCCGCTTGCAGCAGGCCTATGCGGTGCTGGCTGATCCCGATCGTCGCCGGGTCTATGACGCCCAGCTGAAGCTGCAGCAGGAGCGCAGCCAGGCTCTGCGACAAGCGTTGATCACGCCCCCGCCGCTCAATGAGCTGCAGCGCCCGTTGTCGCGGCCGATCGGCGTGCGGCGCAGCCTCTCCGGGGGCGAGTGGTTCGCCCTGGTGCTGCTGGCGCTTGCCCTGGCCCTGAGCCTGGTGCTGGGCTTCGGTGTGGCCTGGGCCCGCGGCGCCGCCTTGATCACTCCCCCCAGCTGGCTGGTCGAATCCAGCGCGTCTGCCGCCCTGGAGGCCCCCCAACAGGGGCTGGCGGACGGCGATCAGAGCCTGTCGAGCGCCTTGTGAATGGCGCTGTAGCAGTGCGCCAGCTGATCATCTGTAATGCACAGGGGCGGCAGCAGATACACCACCTGGCCCAGGGGCCTCAGGAAAATCCCCTCCTCCAGCAGCTGACGCTTCAGCGCCCGCCCGGCTGGGTTCAGATATCCGGGATTGTCCACCACCAGATCGAAGGCGGCGATGCTGCCGATCAGCCGGGGATGGCGCACGCCCCGATGGTCGGCAATGGCCTCGAGGTGCGGGCGGTGCCGCGTCTCCATCCCCTGGTGGCGTTGCGGCTGGGCTTCAAGCAGATCGAGACTGGCAAGGGCAGCGGCGCAACCCAGTGGATTGGCGGTGTAGCTGTGACCGTGGTAGAGGGTCAGGCCTGGATCGCTGCCGATGAAGCCGGCGTGGATCCGCTCGCTCGCCAGGGTGACGCCCATGGGCAGGAAGCCGCCGGTGAGCCCCTTGGAGAGGGCCATCAGATCGGGCCGGATGCCGGCGTGCTGGCTGGCGAACAGCGATCCGCTGCGCCCGAAACCGATCATCACCTCATCGGCGATCAGCAGGGCGCCGGCCTGCTTCACCCGCCGCTCCACCTGCTTCAGAAACTCCGGCCGCACCATGGCCATGCCCCCTGCGCCCTGCACCAGGGGTTCCAGGATCACCGCAGCGGTGGGGACCTCCAGCAGCGCCTCCAGCGTTGCCAGGGCCTGCCGCTCCCTGGGCTCCACGTCGCCGTCGCCCCACCAGGTGGCCGGCCAGGGGGCCCGGGCCACCTCAAACAGCAGCGGATCGAACGGGGCTGAAAACAGGCTGCGGGCCCCCACCGCCATCGCCCCGAAGGTGTCGCCGTGGTAGGCCCCGTCGAAGGCGATCAGCTGCTGGCGGGGAGATCCGCGGTTGATCCACCACTGCCAGGCGATCTTGAGCGCCACCTCCACCGCTGTCGAACCGTTGTCGGAGAAGAAGAGCCGCTCCAGGCCGCTGGCGGCACTCAGCCGTTCGCCCAGGGTCTCGGCCGCCGGATGGCGGAAGTCGGAGAAGCCCACCTGTTCGAGTGTGCTGGCCTGGCTGGCGATGGCGGCCGCAATCGAGGGTTCTCCGTGGCCGTGCAGGGTCACCCACCAGCTGCTGATGGCATCGATCAGCTGCCGGCCGTCGTCGAGTTCCACCAGGGCTCCATTTCCCCGCACCGCCCGCATCGGCGGTTCGGCCGTGGCCTGCTGCGTGAAGGGATGCCAGAGGTTGGGGTGCCATGGGGCCGCCGTTGCGCCATCGCAGGCCATGGGTCAGGCAGATCCGGGGGGTGATTGCCATGATGGAACTCAGCCGATGCGTTGCAGGAGCCAGCCGGTGTCAGGTCGATTCCACGGCCGATTCCTGCAGCGCGGGGGCACAGCCTCCGGTCCGCCTGTCTCTGAGCGCCTCTCCAATCGCTTCCTGCGGCCCCAGGATCTTCAGCGCAATGCAAGGCCCTCCCGCTCCTGGGGGCCCTATGAGCTGTTCGCCGACGGCCAGTGGCAGGACATCCGGGCTTCCCTTGAGCGCCAGGGCTGGAACTGCAGCCAAATTGAGCTGATGCATGATCAGCTGCGCCAGGGCTGGCCCCTGCCGATGGCCAAGCACAACGTCGCGACGCTCACGGGTCACTGCCCCCTGCGGGTGCGCCAGCAGAGCTGAGCTGCAACACCAGCGGCTGCGAGGTCTCCTCCCTGATCTTCAGCGGCAGACGCTGGAGTGACGGTCGCGCTGCAGGGCCAGCGGCCCGCAGTTGACCCAGCGGAACAACTTGAGCTCGATATCGGTGAACAGCACCAGGATGGCGGTGCAGATCAGAGCCACGGCTGCGCTGACCATCCGGTGGCGGCTGTTCATGCCGTCAGCCTATGGGCGAGGCGGCTGCCCTGCCAATGCTGCGCCAGGGAGGCCCGCTCCAGGGGCTGCAGCGGCGGCAGTTCCAGCAGCACCTCCACCCGTCCCAGCTGCTCCAGGGTGCGCGGGTTGTCGGCATGGGGCGGACCGTTGAGCACCAGCCCGAGCACGGGGATGCGCCGCTGGGCCAGCGCCTCCAGGGAGAGCAGGGTGTGATTCAGGGTGCCAAGGCCGCTGCGGGCCACCAACAGCACCGGCAGCTGCCAGCGCGCCAGTTGATCGATCTGTAGCCAGTTCCGCCGCAGCGGCACCAGCAGTCCTCCGGCGGTCTCCACCACCAGGGGGCCGGGCACGGCCTCGGTGTCGGGCAGGGCCAGCCGCTCCGGCTCGATCGTCACCCCATCACGCTCAGCAGCCCAGTGGGGAGAGACCGGAGCTGTGAGCCGGTAGGCCTCCGGTAGCAGCCGCTGATCGGGCAGATCGATCAGCCTCTGCACCCGGGCGCTGTCGCCGCCCTCCTCGAGGCCGCTCTGCACGGGCTTCCAGTAATGGGCTCCCAGGCCATCCACCACCAGGGCGCTGATCACGGTCTTGCCCACATCGGTGTCGGTGCCGACGATCACCAGCCGCGGGCCGTGGCTCATCGCTTCCTGCTGTGCGTCAGGGTTCGCACCCTATGGCGCAGCGGCCTGAACCGGCTGGCGCCGGGCGATCAGCAGCAGGATCTCCCAGGTCAGGGGCGCGGCGGCCGGCCAGTGGCGCAGCAGCCGGCGCAGCTGCCCCGCCGTCAGCGGAGCCTGGTGGCTGGCGCTGGCGCCCAGCTGGCGCAGATGGCGCATGGTCTCCAGTCCGCCCTGGTTCGGGCGGCTGAAGCGCAGCAATTCGCAGGCATGGGTCGTGAGCCCCTGGGCTGAGACCGTGTCGATCAGGGCCTGGGCATCGGGCAGGCAGAGGGCGGAGCAGGGCACATCCGCCTGTTGGGCGGCCTCGCGCCACTGGGGGAAGCTGCCGGCGGTGGGCACCGCCAGCACCAGCCAGCCCCCTGGAGCCAGGCCGCGGCACCAGAGCGCCAGCTGCCTGGCGGGCTGCTCCAGCCACTGCAGCGCGAAGCTGGAGACCAGCAGCGCGGCCTGGCGCAGACCGTCAGGCAGTCCGCTGTTCAGATCCCAGATGATCCCGTCCGACGGCCCGTTGGCTGCCGTCGCCAGTGGATTGCAGGCCAGCAGTTCGGGGCAGAGGTCCAGTTGCCGCAGAGGACGCTGCGGCAACTGCGGATGCTGCTGCACCAGAGCGCGGCTGAGCAGGCCGCTGCCCGCCCCCAGATCGGCGCAGGGGCCTGCGGGCAGGGGCAGTTCACGGCAGAGCCTGGCGAGTCGCCAGGCCATCGCCTGCTGCAGCTGGGCGTGGCGCTCGTAATCGGCGGCATGGCGCCCGAAGCTCTGCCGCACCCGCTCGGGGAACGACAGGCCTGCAGCACGGGCGTGACTCATGGCGCCACCAGGGTCTGCAACCACTCCAGCACCGCGCCCACCACCCCAGGTTGCAACAGACAGTGTCCCGTGCCCTCGAGCTGCAGGCAGTGCAGGCGGCAGCCGTGGCGCTCCAGATCCCGGCGCAGCTGGTGTCTGGCCTCCGGCACCACGATCCGGTCCTCCCCGGCTTCAACGACCAGGACCGGAATGCCGCCGGGGAAGCCTGAGGGCAGCCCGTCGCAACGGGCCAGCAGATCGAGATCCTCCCGCAGCAGCTGCCGCTGGGATTCGCCCAGGGGGCCATCGGCGGGACCGCTGGGCAGCAGCTCCGCCGCTTCGGGGAATGCTGCTTCGTTCAGAAAGGTCTGCAGCATCACCCGGGCGCTGGTGGCATCCCCCAGCTGGGCGGCCATGGCCTCGAGGGCCGTTCGCAGGCGCCGGCCGCTGCTGCCGTCGGGCACGAACTGCCCGAAGCTGGCCAGCAGCACCACCGCCTCGGCGGCCGCAAGCAGCTCCTGGGATAACAGATGAATGCCCAGGGAGTGGGCGATCACCACCCGCAGGCCGGCCGGGCCCCAATCCGGCTGCCGGGGAGCGGCATCGCCATAGCCCCGTTCGCCGCTGCGCCAGGGCCAGCCGCGGGCCATGAAGGCCTGCTCCCACGGCTTCCAGTGCAGGGCCTCGCCGCTCCAGCCGTGCATGGCGATCACCTGCAGCGTCGGGGCGTCAGGGGTTGGCATGGGATGGGGCCCCAGGCCCGTGAGCAGCCTCTGCAGCGAGCCGCCCGGCAGATCCTGCCGCAACACCAGCCGCAAGCGGGCGGAACCCTCCGGCACGGTCGGCGGCCGGATCGCCACCGTCAGCAGGCCCGCCTGCTCCAGCCGCCGCTGCAGGTTCAGGGCATCGGCGTCCTGGCCCACCAGCAGGGGCAGGATCGGTCCGTCGCCCGGAGGTCTGGGCCAGCCGGCCGCCTCCAGGCCATCGCGCCAGCGGCGGGCCCTGGCGATCAGCTCTGCTCCCTGCTCGGGCCGGGCCTGGATCCGCTCCAGGGCCGCCAGGGCTCCGGCGGCCAGGGGCGGCGCCAGGGCGGTGGTGTAGCGATAGGCGCCGCTGTGCTGCAGCAGCCAGTCGCCCAGCAGGTTGTCGCCGGCGAGGAAGGCGCCGCCGCTGCCGAAGGCCTTGCCGAAGGTGGCGCTCAACAGGGTGATGGCCTGCAGATCGGGGGGCAGCGCCTGGCTGAGGCCGCGGCCGCCATCGCCCAGGATCCCCAGGGCATGGGCCTCATCCACGATCAGCAGGGCCCCATGGTCCTGGCACAGACGGGCCGTGGCAGCCAGATCGGGGCTGGTGCCCTCCATGCTGTACAAGCTTTCCACCAGCACCAGCAGCCGCTGGTCCGGGTCGTGGGCGCGGGCGGCTCGCAGCCGCTGCTCCAGATCCCGCAGGTCGTTGTGGATGAAGCGCCGCAGGGATGCCCCGCTGGCGCGCACCCCCGCCAGCAGCGAGTGATGGATCAGACGGTCGGCCAGCACCAGGCTGTGGCGGTCGGCCAGGGCGGTGACGGCGGCGATGTTGGCCTGGTAGCCACTGGGGAAGAGCAGCACCCGCTGGCGCTCCAACCAGGTGGCCAGAGCCTCCTCCAGGGCCAGATGCACCGCTCGGGTGCCGCTCACCAGCCGGGAGGATCCGGCCCCCAGGCCACTGCGCTGCAGCTCGGCTGCGGCGGCCTGCAGCACGGCCGGATCGCGGCTGAGGCCGAGGTAGTCGTTGCTGGCCAGATCCAGCAGGGGCGTGCAGGGGCCCTCGGGGTGGTGGGAGGCCTGCAGCACGGCGGCAGCTGCGGGGGTGAGGCTGCGCTGGCTGCGGCGGCGCGAAGCCGGCAGGCGATCCAGCGCTGCGCGCAGCTGCCGGCGCCAGGGGGGTGAGGGATCGGCTGGCAAGGGGGTCAGGGCGTCCCGGCACCGGGGATGGGTACCACTCTGGAACGCCAGCTGGACTCAGCAGGTTCTCCCGCTGTGGAAGCCCTTGCCCGTCGCTGTTCAATCCGTGCCGGATGGGGCTTTCGGAGCGCCCTCAGGCCTCCCAGAGTTCCCCAAGCTCCAGCACGAGCCCCGGCAGGATCTCTCCGGCCTCGAGCACCTGAGCTGGTTCGATGCGACGCGGTTCCACCGGGGTGATCTGTCCCTGGTCTCCCTTGGGGGGGCCTGCCTGCCAGATCTCCACGGCCCGCTGCTCGGGAATGATCAGCCAGCCCAGCCTGGCGCCGTTGGTGAGGAAGCTGGCCAGCTTGCGGCGCAGAGCGGTGAGGCCTCTTGGACCCTCATCGGAGGGGCTGGCCAACTCGATCACCAGATCCGGGCAGAGTGGCGGGAAGCCTCGGCGATGCTCAGGGGTGAGTGCCTGCCAGCGCGACAGCCGCAAGGCGCTGGCATCGGGGCTGAGCACCGAGCCATCGGGCAGGCGGAAGCCAGTGGAGCTGTCAAAGACCTTCCAGCCGGGGTTGTTGCGGGCCCAGTGTCCGAGTTGATAGGCCAGGACGTTGTTCCGGGAGCCGGTTTCGCCTCCGGTGGGAGTCATCGTGATCAGCTGGCCGTCGGAGGAGAGCTCCAGCACGGCATCCGGATTGGCCGCGCACAGCTCGGCGAACTGCTCCGGCGTGAAGCGCAGCGTTTCGCTGAGCGGACGGGGCAGGGTGAGCATGGCCCGGGGGGCTGCGTTGACTGGACTTTAGAAAGGGTTCACCGGGCAAGACCGTTTCCTTTGCTCAGGATGGGAACGGGGGTGATCAGGAGGCATCTCTGCCGGTCGCTGAAGCATCGCGCCGTCGCCATGTCGGTGTGCATCGGGACGGAGCCGCCCGCCTAGGATCCCCCCATGCCCGAGCGCATCACCCCCGGCTCCGTGCCGCCCCTCGGGCAGCTGTTCCCTTTCCCCCTCGATTCCTTCCAGCTGGAGGCGATCGACGCCCTCAACCAGGGGCACTCGGTGGTTGTCAGTGCCCCCACCGGCAGCGGCAAGACCCTGGTGGGCGAATACGCGATCCATCGCGCCCTGGCCCACGGACGGCGCGTCTTCTACACGACTCCGCTCAAGGCCCTTTCCAATCAGAAGCTGCGCGATTTCCGCCAGCAGTTCGGCGCGGAACGGGTGGGGCTGCTCACCGGAGATCTCAGCGTCAACCGCGAGGCCTCCATCGTGGTGATGACCACCGAGATCTTCCGCAACATGCTCTATGCGGAGATCGATCACCCGGACGAGGATCCCCTCGTTGATGTGGAGGCGGTGGTGCTCGATGAGTGCCACTACATGAATGATTCCCAGCGCGGCACCGTCTGGGAGGAATCGATCATCCACTGCCCATCCACGATTCAGATGGTGGCCCTCTCGGCCACGGTGGCCAATGCCGGGCAGCTCACTGACTGGCTGGAGCGGGTACACGGCCCCACCCGGCTGATCCTCAGCGACCATCGCCCGGTGCCGCTCGCCTTCAGCTTCTGCAGCGCCAAGGGCCTGCATCCCTTGCTCAACGAGGCCGGTACCGGCCTGCATCCCAACTGCAAGGCCTGGCGACCGCCCAAGACCACGCGCCGCAAGGGCCCGAAGGAGCCGCGGCCACCCCAACCGGAGGCGCCGCCCATCGGCTTCGTGGTGGCCCAGATGGCCGAACGCCAGATGCTGCCGGCCATTTATTTCATCTTCAGCCGTCGCGGCTGCGACAAGGCCCTGCGCGACCTGGGCAAGCTCTGCCTGGTCGATGCTCAGGAGCAGGCCCGCATCCAGGCGCGCCTGCAGGCCTTCACGCAGGCCACGCCGGAGGCGGTGCGTGAGGGCGGCCATGCCGAGGCTCTCCTGCGCGGGATTGCCGCTCACCACGCCGGTGTGCTGCCGGCCTGGAAGGAGCTGATCGAGGAGCTGTTCCAGCAGGGGCTGATCAAGGTGGTGTTCGCCACCGAAACCCTGGCGGCCGGGATCAACATGCCCGCCCGCACCACCGTGATCGCCGCCCTCTCCAAACGCACCGAGCGGGGCCACCGGCCGCTGATGGGCAGCGAATTCCTGCAGATGGCAGGCCGCGCCGGCCGGCGCGGGCTTGATTCCCAGGGCTATGTGGTCACGGTGCAGAGCCGCTTTGAGGGGGTGCGCGAGGCGGGCCAGCTGGCGACCAGCCCCGCCGATCCCCTGGTGAGCCAGTTCACCCCCAGCTACGGCATGGTGCTCAACCTGCTGCAGCGCTACGACCTGGCCAAGGCCCGGGAGCTGGTGGAGCGCAGCTTCGGCCGCTACCTCGCCAGCCTTGATCTCGCCGAAGATGAGGCGCGGATCGCCGCCCTCAGCCAGGAGCTCGATCAGCTGGCCGTCGATGGCGGTGAGGTGCCCTGGGAGTCCTTTGAGGACTACGAGAAACGGCGCGGGCGCCTGCGGGAGGACCGCCGTCTGCTGCGCACGTTGCAGCAGCAGGCCGAGGAGACCGTGGCCCACGAGCTCACCCTGGCGCTGCAGTTCGCCAGCGAGGGAACGCTGGTGAGTCTCAAGTGCCCGCAGCTGCGCAGCCGTGTCACGCCGGCGGTGATCGTGGCCAAGGTGCCCGGGCCCGGCCAGTTCCCCCTGCTCCTCTGCCTCACCGAGGAGAACGTCTGGATCCTGGTGCCCTGCAATGCCGTGGTGGCCCTGCATGCCGAGCTGGCCTGTCTGCAGGTGGCTCAGCTCGATCCACCGCAGCTGCATCACGCCGGTGAGCTGCGCCATGGGGATGGAGCCAGTGGCGGCCTGGCCCTGGCCGTGGCTTCCCTGGCCCGTCGCCACGACATGTACACCCCCCGCTACGACCTGCAGGGAGAGGTGCAGCAGCAGGCTGAGTTGGTTCGCTCCCTGGAGCTGGATCTGGAGAACCATCCGGCTCACCGCTGGGGGGACCGCCGCCACCTGAAGAAACACCGCCGCCGCATGGAGGAGTTGCAGCTCGAGATCGAGGAGCGCCGGCGGGTGCTCCACCACCGCTCCCACCGCCACTGGGACACGGTGCTGGAGCTGATCGAGATCCTGCGCTTCTTCGGTGCCCTCGACGGAGAGGACGGCCTGCAGCCCACGGAGGTGGGGCGCAGCGTGGCGGCCCTGCGCGGCGACAACGAGCTGTGGCTGGGCCTGGCCCTGATGAGCGGCCACCTGGATGATCTCGATCCCGCTGCTCTGGCGGCGGTGCTGGAGGCGATCTCCACCGAGGTGAACCGCCCTGATCTCTGGTGTGCCTGGCCTCCTCCTCCTCTGGTGGAGGAGGCCCTGCATGATCTGCGCGGCCTGCGTCGGGAGCTTGGGCGGCAGCAGGAGCGTCGTGGCCTGGCGATCCCGATCTGGTGGGAGCCGGAGCTCACCGGCCTGGTGCATGCCTGGGCCAGCGGGGCGCGCTGGAGCGAGCTGATCGCTGCCACCTCCCTGGATGAGGGCGATGTGGTGCGGCTGCTGCGCCGCACGGTCGATCTGCTGTCCCAGGTGCCCTATGCGGAGGCGGTCAGCGAGCAGCTGCGCGGCAATGCCCGTCGCGCCTTGCGGGCGATCAACCGTTTCCCCGTCTGCGAGATCGAGGATCTGCTGGCTCCTGCCGCAGGATCCAGCGGCTCTGCCGATGGCGCCGCCCCAGCGCCAGGCAGCACGGCTGCCGAGCCGCTCAACCCCTTGGCCTGAGCACCAGCCAGACGATCAGCAGCAGCCCGGTGGTGCTGACGACGGCGTAGAGCACGTCGGCGTAGGGGGTCCAGGGCATCGGGCCGGGGCGTAATCCGTAGGATCCCACGCAGGATGCCGCCCGAGATGAAGCTGAACCTGGGTTGCGGCAGCAAGCGCATCGAAGGCTGGCTAAACGTGGATTGCGTGGCGGCCTTTCACCCCGATCGCGTGATCGATCTGGAGCGCACCCCCTGGGACCTGCCCGATGGTGGCGCTGAAGAGGTGCTGCTCAACCATGTGCTCGAGCACCTCGGGGAGAGCACCTCCGCCTTTCTGGGGGTGATGACGGAGTTGCACCGCGTCTGCTGCGACGGGGCGCTGCTGCGCATCAACGTGCCCCATCCGCTGCACGAGCACTACCGCACCGATCCCAGCCACGTGCGCCGCATCACGCCCCAGACCCTGGCGATGTTCTCCAGGCGGGAATGCGAGCAGGCGGCCGCCGCGGGATCACCGATGACCCCCTGGGCCACGATCCTGGGCGTGGATTTCGAGCTCGCTGCGGTGGAGTACGTGAGCGATCCGCGCACCGTGGCGCTGCTCACCGCCAAGGGGTTGCTGACGCCGCAGGATCGCCACGAGGACTGGGCCGAGATCATCCCCAACCTGATCGCCGAGATCCGCATGCAGGTGCGCGTGCGCAAGCACTGAGGCCCAACAGGCACCCGGCCTAGCCTGCCCTCAGACCGTCGGAGCCCGGTGATCCATCCCTCCCGCATCCGCATCCTGGCGGTGGGCAAGGTGCGCAGGGGCTGGTTGAGCGAAGGGATCGATCTGTATCTCAAGCGCCTGCCGGGCCTGGAGGTGGTGGAGCTGCGCGATGGCGGCATGGCGCGGGAGGCGGAGGCGATCCGCGCGGCGCGGCGATCTCAGGAGCGGTTGGTGGCGCTGACGGAGGAGGGCCGCAGCTTCAGCTCCCGCGCCTTCGCCCAGACCCTGGAGGGCTCCGGTTCGGAGCGGCTGGCCTTCCTGATCGGCGGTGCCGATGGCCTCGACCCGGCGATCAAGGCGGAGGCCAGTTGGCAGCTCAGCCTCTCTCCGATGACGTTCCCCCATGAGCTGGCCCGGCTGCTGCTGCTCGAGCAGCTTTACCGCGCCCTCTCGATCCAGCAGGGCGGGCCCTACCACCGCGGGTGATGCAGACCCTTCAGATCCCCAGCCGCTCCCAGATCACGCTGAGGTTGGCCTGGTGCAGCTCGGTGGAGAAGCAGTCCGCCAGTTGCTCGGGGCTGAGGCGGCCGGTCACATCCGCGTCGGCCTGGAGATTGGCGCGGAAGTCGCCGCCAGCGGTGTTCCAGGCGGTGTGGGCGTTGCGCTGCACGATCCTGTAGGCCTCCTCACGGCTGATGCCGGCCTCCACCAGGGCCAGCAGCACCCGCTGGCTGAACACCACGCCGCCGTAGATGTTCATGTTGCGGCTCATGTTCTCGGGGTACACCCCAAGGCCCTTCACCACGGCGGTCATCTCCCGCAGCATGAAATGCAGCGTCACCGAGCAGTCGGGCAGCATCATCCGCTCGACGGAGCTGTGGCTGATGTCGCGCTCATGCCAGAGGGCGCAGTTTTCCAGAGCGGCCACCACGTAGCTGCGCAGCACCCGTGCCAGGCCGCTGATGCGCTCGCTGCGGATCGGGTTGCGCTTGTGAGGCATGGCGGAGCTGCCCTTCTGCCCCTTGGCGAAGTTCTCCTCCACTTCCAGCACATCGGTGCGCTGCATGTTGCGGATCTCGGTGGAGAAGCGCTCCAGGGCGGCGCCCACCAGGGCCAGGGTCTGCACGTATTCGGCATGGCGATCGCGGGCGATCACCTGGGTGCTGGCGGTGTCGACCACCAGGCCGAGCCTGGCGCAGGCGATCGCCTCCACCTGCGGGTCGGTGTTGGCATAGGTGCCCATGGCGCCGGAGATCTGGCCCACGCTCACCACGGTCTCCAGGCGCGCCAGCCGCTCGCGGTTGCGCTCCACCTCTGCCAGCCAGCCCGCCAGCTTGAACCCGAAGGTGATCGGTTCGCCATGGATGGCGTGGGAACGGCCGATCATCACGGTGTCTTTGTGGGCCCTGGCCAGGTCGCGGATGGCCCCAGCCAGGGCGTCCAGCTCTGTGCGCAGCAGCTGCACCGAGGCCTTCAGCTGCAGGGCCAGGCCGGTGTCGAGCACATCGGAGCTGGTCATGCCCACGTGGATGTGGCGGCCGGCATCACCCACGTGCTCGTTGACGTTGGTGAGGAAGGCGATCACGTCGTGACGCACCTCCGCCTCGATCTCGAGGATCCGCTCTACTGAGAAGGATGCCTTCTCCTTGATGGTGGCCACCGCCTCGGCGGGCACCCGGCCCAGCTCGCAGTTGGCTTCGGTGGCGGCAATCTCCACATCCAGCCAGCTCTGGAATTTCGCCTCCTCGCTCCAGATCTGGCCCATCTCGGGCAGGGTGTAGCGCTCGATCAAGTCCGGTGAACTGCTCGCATCGATCCAACCTACGGACCCATGGCTCGGGACTCGACGCGCAGGGCTGTCAGCTCCTCAGGCCGCCGCTGTGAGCGAGCGGTGGGCCACCTCCCACTCCACCATCTGACCCCAGGCCTGCTGCCGCACCCAGCAGCGCCCACCGCGGCAGCGAATCAGCTCAAAGGGGGGCAGATCATCCGGTTGGTTGCGCAGCTGCACGAAACTTCCAGGCTGCAGCAGCTCGAGCACCGTGCCACCGGCTGGGGTCAGCGCCCGCCCTTGGCGCGGAGCGCGATGGGGCCGGGGCTCGGCTGCGGATCGGGCCATCGGTCAGACGCTCTGTTGGCGGCCATCCTCAGGTGATTTCCCGGAAAGCCCGCCAGCCCTCGGATTTTCGTCCGCTTTCGGCTGTGGTTCGATAAGAAAAGCAACGGCGTGCCCGCGGGCAGGAGAGGCCGGCCATGGCCCGCAAGCAGCGTCTCGATCAGGAACTGGTGCAGCGAGGGCTGGTCGCCAGCCGCCAGCAGGCCCAGCAGCTGATCCGTGCCGGCAAGGTGCGCAGCGGCGATCGGCTGCTTGATAAGCCGGGTCTCGAGGTGAGTGCGGAACAGGAGCTGCGGGTGGAGCAGCCCCCCCGCTTCGTCTCCCGCGGGGGCGAGAAGCTCGATGCCGCTCTGGAGACCCTGGCGATTCCGGTGCAGGACAGGGTCTGCCTCGATGGCGGCATCTCCACCGGCGGGTTCAGCGATTGCCTGCTGCAGCGCGGCGCCAGCCGCATTTACGGCATCGATGTGGGCTACGGCCAGACCGCCTGGAGCCTGCGCACAGATCCGCGGGTGGTCCTGAAGGAGCGCACCAACCTGCGCCATCTCCAACCGGACGATCTCTACGGTCCGGGCGATCCCCGGCCCGATCTGGCGGTGGCGGATGTGTCGTTCATTTCCCTGACCCGGGTGCTGCCAGCCCTCTGGGATCTGCTCGAGTCGGACCCTCCAGGCAGCAGCAGGCGGGAGGCCGTGGTGCTGGTCAAGCCCCAGTTCGAAGTCGGCCGCGAGCGGGTCGGCCGCGGTGGTGTCGTGCGTGATCCGGCGGCCCATGCTGATGCGATCGCCTCGGTGATCGCCTGTGCCAGGGGCCTGGGGTGGAATCCGGCAGGGCTGGTGGCGTCACCGATCACCGGTCCTGCCGGCAACCATGAGTATCTGCTGTGGCTTCAGCCCGAGCCATCGATCCCAGGAGCACCCGGGATCGATGCAGCACAGGTGAGCCAGCTGGTGGCGCTGACCCTCAAGGGTGCCGGTGGCTGAACCCTCAGATGGCCTCGTTGTCGCGATCGCCGGTGCGGATGCGGATCACGGAATCCACCGTGGTGATGAAAATCTTGCCGTCGCCGATCTCGCCGGTGCGGGCGGCATCCTGAATCGCCTGCACAACCGTGTCGACCCGCTCATCGTCAACGACGATCTCGAGCTTGAGCTTCTGCAGGAACTCCACCGTGAACTCCGAGCCCCGGTAGCGCTCGACCTGGCCCTTCTGACGGCCGAATCCGCGCACCTCGCTGACCGTCATGCCGACGATGCCGGCGTTGACCAGGGCGATCTTGACGTCCTCGAGCTTGAACGGACGGATGATGGCCTCGACTTTTTTCATGGAAGCTGCGGGGGAGCGCGGAAGGTGTCTGGGGCCCGTGGCCGGGCGAGCCCAGGAACCGGCGATGGTCCTGGACAGTCTCCCAGCTTCCGGCCCTTTGTGGATCAGGCGCTGCAACATCAGACCTGAGACGCCGGGGAGGCCGTGGTTACGGTTGCTACCAGCAGCGCCGGTGTCGGCCTCAACCGCAGCAGCCGAGAGCCGCTGTGGCGAGCCCCTCGATCCAGTACGGTCCCGGCACAGCCTTCATGCCCGCGCAGGACGATGACACTCCCTGCTCCCTCCACTCCCGCGGCCTCGGAGGATCCCTCCCAGGCGACCACACGCACGCCGCTGTACGGCGAGCGGGCGATCGCTGAGGCGGAACTGATCTGTTTCGACAATCCCCGCCCCGGCCGCAGCTACGAGATCGCCATCGAATTCCCTGAGTTCACCTGCCGCTGCCCCTTTTCCGGTTACCCCGATTTCGCCGTGCTGCGGCTGCTCTATCAGCCGGGTCCGCGGGTCATGGAGCTCAAGGCCCTCAAGCTCTATGTGAACAGCTACCGCGACCGCAGCATCTCCCATGAGGAGGTGGCCAACCGCATCCTCGATGACTGGGTGGCTGCCTGTGATCCGGTGTGGATGGAGCTGGTGGCGGATTTCAACCCCCGCGGCAATGTGCACACCGTGGTGCGCGTCAGTCACGGGCAGCGGCAACCCTGCTGAGCAGCACGGGCAATTCCGTGGCGAATGCCGTGAGATTGCGGTTGCAGAGGCCCGCCACATGCAGGCGGCCGGCCTTGGGATCGCTGATCGCCCAGAGCTGGCGGGTGGCCAACAGGCTCAGCCCTCCCCCGAGCAGGGCGATGGCAAAACCCGCGTAGACGAGCGGCACTCCCGGATCCCGTTTCAGCAGGATGCCGCTGGCGGGAATCACCGCCGCCACCCGGATCGGCACCCCCTGAATCTCCTGGGCTTCGCCTCCAGGCACCAACTGGGCCAGCCTGGAACCATCCTGGCCAAACACCTCCACCGGTCCCTCCTCGCTGCGCAGGGTCAGGACAACGGGCTCGCTGCCGTCCGGCCGGGTGGGCAGCACCAGCCCCCACACCTGATCCCCCAGCTGCGGCAGGCTCTGCAGCGGCAGGGGCAGCCTGGGGCTGCGGCCCAGCTGCAGCTCGATCGCCGCCAGGGACCAGTCGGCCTGGTACAGGGTGATCCCCTGGTGGCGCAGCGGATGGTTGACGCTGATTTCGGCTTCCAGTGGCGGCCTGCTTTCGTTTTCGCCCGGCCGCAGCGGAGGGATCAGGCGCAGATCGGAGCGGAACTGCTCGGGACGGCCGGCAGGATCCCGCTCGATCCTGAAGCGGTCGAGCGCCACGGTGAGCTGGGTGTGCTCGCGCCGGTCGAGCAGCTCGAGGCTGTCGCCCGGTGCCAGGAAGCGCTCCAGTCGGTTGCCTGCCAGGGCGCCCCAGGCGGCTCCGAGCATCAACACCACCAGGCCTGCATGCACCAGCAGTGGGCCGACCCGGCCTGCGACGCCGCGGCGGGCGGCCAGTCGGTCGCTCTGGCGCTGCACCTGCCAGCCGCTGCTGCGCAGATCCTGCTCGAGGCGTTCCAGACAGCGTTCCGGTTCAGCGCTCTGCAGCGTCTCGGCCACGCTGAGTTTGCTCAGCTGGCGTGGGGAGCGGTAATCGATCCAGCGCAGGGAGGCCGCCAGCGCCGGCCATTGCCGCCGCCAGCTGCACAGCAGCAGGGCCAGCGCCAGCCAGGCCAGCAGGGCCAGAAACCAGCCGCTGGAATAGACGTGATCGAGCTGCAGGGCCAGCACCCCATCCCCATGGAGCAGGCCGAGCCAGGGAGCAGGGTCGTAGCGCTGGTGGTAGAAGGCCTCGCTCTCCTGCTGGGGGATGGCGGTGCCGATGCCGCTGGCCACGGCGATCACCAGCAGCAGAGCGATGGCCAGGCGCAGATCGGCGATGGCGCTCACCAACCGCAGCAGTGGCCGCCAGGGATCGCGGGTCGCGGCGGTCATGTCAGGTTGGCCAGCAGGCTGAGGGAGCCGCTCACCAGCAGCACCACCCCGCTGATCGGGGGGATCCACTGGCCGACGCGGCGCAGGGCCAGCAGCGAGGGCAGGCTGGCGGCGGCCGTTCCGGCCAGCAGCAGCGGCAGCACCTGCCCTGCCCCGAAGCTGGTGAGCAGCACCATGCCGACCAGCGGACGGCCGCTCTGGGCCATCCAGGCCAGGAGCACCGCCAGCACCGGGGTGGTGCAGGGCGTCGAAGCCAGGCCGAAGGCAAGCCCGGCTGCCAGAGGTGCCAGGGGTGGCGGTACGAGGCGCCGCCAGCGTTCCGGATCAGGACCCGCAGGTAAGCGCAGCGGCAGCAGGCCGAGCAGATTGAGCCCCATCAGCACAGCCACCAGTGCCACCAGCAAGGGAATCTGGCTGGGCAGGCTGCCGTAGAGCCGCCCGAGCAGAGCGCTGCCGCCCCCCAGCAGCACCAGGGCCGAGACGATACCGGCAGCAAAACTGACGCTGCGCTGCCAGGGCAGACGGCCGGATGGCAGGTCGGCGGCCGGCCTGCTTCCGAAACCTGCCAGATAGGCCAGAGTCACAGGCAGCAGCGACAGCGAACAGGGCCCCAGGCTGGTGAGCACGCCGCCGCTGAACACCAAGGCGATGGTGAAGGGGCCCGGATGGTCGAGGGACTGATGCAGGAGCTGTTCACTGCTCCGGGCCCAGTCGGCGAGCAGCGGAGCCAGGCTGAACAAGACCGGATAAGGGGCTTCAGCGCTCAGCCTATCGGGGCGGCGGTCTGCTTACGGCGGCTGGGGCGGTGGCTCTCCAGCCCGCCGCTCTCGAGGGCGCAGCGGGTGAGCAGCCCCACGATGAACAGGCTGGAGAGGAGGGAATTGCCGCCATAGCTCACCAGCGGCAGAGGCAGACCGGTGGTGGGCATGGCGCCGCTGGCGACGGCGATGTTCAGGATCGATTGACCCACCAGCAGGGTGGTGCAACCGATGGCCACAAGCCTTTGCTGGTTGCTGCGGCAGCTCAGGGCGATGCGAAGCCCCACGAAGCCGAAGATCACCAGGAACAGCAGCAGCATCAGGCATCCGAGGAAGCCGAATTCCTCAGCGAAGACCGCGAAGATGAAATCGGTGGTCTGAATCGGCAGATACTGGAGTTTCTGGGTCGACAGGCCGAAGCCCTGGCCCAGCGGCCCACCAGAGCCGATCGCCAGCAGGCTCTGCACGAGTTGATACCCATCACCCTGGGCATCGCGCCAGGGATTGAGAAACGAGGTGACGCGCAGTCGTTGATAGGTATTCGCCAGGATGCTGGCGACGCCCAGCAGGCCGCCGCCGGCGGCGGCACCCAGCAGCATCGGGATGGGAAGGCCGGCCGCCAGGGCCATCAACCACAGCAGCAGTCCCGTCAAGGCGGCGGTGCTGAGGTTGGGTTGTTTGAGGATCAGCAGGATCACACCGCCGAAAATCACGAGCCAGAGCAGCTTCTGATCGTTGCCGATCCGGCGCCAGTGGGAAAAGAGCACAGCTCCCTGGAGCACCACGAAGGGCTTGATCAGTTCGGTGGGCTGAATCTGCAGGGGGCCGATCACCAGCCAGCGACTGGCCCCGTTGACCGTGCTGCCGATGACCAGGGTGGCGGCGATCAACAGACCGCCCAGCAGCAAGCCCGGGCCGGCGAGGTGCAACGCCCGCCGCAGGCTGGTGCGGATGGCCACCAGGAACAGGCCCCAGCTGGCGATCAACCAGAGGAACTGGCGCTTGATGTAGAAGGCGGCGTCGTTCATTTCCCGATCCGCCACAAACCAGCTCGCCGAGGCGAGCACCATCAGTCCGAAGACGCTCCAGAAGGCCACCAGCGCGACCAGAAGTCTGGCTTCCGCCGGCCACAGATCCCAGGGCATGGGCAGGATGCCCTGGCGGGGTTTGGCGTTGGCACTGACTGTGGGGGAGGGCAGGTTTCTGGTGGAGGAAGGCATCGAGGCCGGGCGATCGGAAACGACCATCACCCCATTGAGCCCCCTGGGGTCCCCCTTGTCGAGTCAACTCTGACCATCGGACACAGCAGGGTGTGGCCTGCGGCGCTGTTCAGGGCTTGGTGCCTCCGGCATCGGCTGCTGCAGGCAGTTCCCATGGGGCACGGGCCGAGCGGAAACAGGGCAGGCGGAACAGATCGCTCTGTCTGTAGGTCGTGATCTGAGGTGGTGCTCCTGGCGCCGGGTAGCGCAGCACGAACAGCTGGTCGAAATCCTGCTCGGCGATCGGTGCCATCGTGGTCATGCCCAGCCCGCGCGCCAGCTCAGGCATGCGGCGATGTTCCCAGAACAGCACCAGGCGGGTTCCCGGTTCTCCCTGGCGTTGGCGAAGGCCCCGGCCGATGGTTTCTGACCCGTTGACAGACTGCACGGCAATGCGGATCGGCGCTCCGGTGGCGACGGCCAACGGCACGGCGCTCTGATAGCTCCTGGCGTTCTTGCCGGTTTCTGGATCCAGCACGAAGGTGATGATCTCCGTGGGTTTGCCGAAGCAGGCCGGGATCAGCCTGGCCTGATCCAGGGCCCGCCTGAAACCGGCGGGCGAGAGGTTGAAATCAGCGCGAGCGACATCCTTGTCGTCGTGGCGCATCAGGATCAGCTCCAGGGCCCGCGCAGGTGCGGCGGCCGATCCGATGGCGATCAGGGCTGGCATGGCGCAGAGGCCTGCTGCCAGATGGCGAAGGGTCGGAATCACCGGCTGGGGTGCAGTTCAGCTGGAGCCTGGCACCGCTCAGCGGTCTGTGCTCAGGCCTTGCGCTGCTTATTGCCGTGGTGGCGAGAGCAAACAAAAAAGCCCGGCAGAGCCGGGCTTGGATGGGGCAAAACGATGAATCGCTGAAACCGTTGGATCAGTTGCCGCAGCTCTGTTGCCGGCGCCCGGTGGCTAGCTCGACCTTGAGGATCTTGCCGCCCTGCTTCATGATCCGCTGCTGCTCCGCGAACCAGCTGGTGTAAGGCACCCACTTGGTGAAGTAGGTGTTCTGAAGTTCGCGTTGGGAGCGAACTTTCTCAGGGCAGGGAATGCAGGCTGTGATCTTGAACAGGCGCATGGGGACGACTCCTCTCAGGAATGGATGGAGGGGCCTCAGCCCAGGCCGGAGCAGATGTAGTCGAAGTAGACGCCCATCTCGCGGCCGGCATCGGGGCCGACCAGACCGGCGGTGACTTCCTTCATGGCCTGAATCGATTGCACGGTGGCACCGATGGGCACGCCCAGGGAGTTGTAGGTCTCCTTGAGGCCGTTCAGCACGCGCTCGTCGAGGATCGAGGTGTCACCAGCCAGCATGGCGTAGGTGGCGTAGCGCAGGTAGTAGTCCAGGTCGCGGATGCAGGCTGCATAGCGACGGGTGGTGTACATGTTGCCGCCCGGACGGGTGATATCCGAGTACAGCAGCGACTTGGCGACGGCCTCTTTGATGATGGCCGAAGCATTGGCGCTGATGGTGGCGGCAGCACGAACGCGCAGCTCACCGCTGGCGAAGTACTGCTCAAGCCTGCCGATGGAACCGCCGTCAAGGTAGAGACCCTGAACGTCGGACTGGTTGATGACGTTGGTGATGGCGTCTTGCATGGATCCTGAGAGGAGTGGCAGTGGCGATGAACGGGGAGGGAAGAGGCCTCAGGAGAGGGCGCCGACGACGTAGTCGAAGTAGAAACCGGCTTCCTCGGCATCAGCGCCGGTGAGGATGCCGATGGCCACCGACTTCATTTCGCGCACGGCTTCCGCCATCGCTTCCAGGGGAGTGCCAAGGGCGCGGTACATCTCCCGGGCGCCGATGATGCCGATCTCTTCGATCGGGGTCACATCGCCGGCGACAACGCCGTAGGTGACCAGGCGCAGGTAGTAATCCATGTCCCGCAGGCAGCTCGCGGTCATCTCTTCACCGTAGGCATTGCCTCCGGGGGAGATGACGTCAGGGCGCTTCTGGAAAAGCTGGCCTCCGGCCTGCTTGACGATGCGCTCGCGGCTTTCGGCGAGGACCTGGGCGACGCGGAGGCGACGCTGACCACCAGCCACAAACGACTTGATCTGGTCGAGTTCGCCAGGGCTGAGGTAGCGGGCTTCGGCGTCCGCGTTGATGATCGAGTTGGAGACGATGCTCATGCAGTTCTGCCTCGAAACAAGCGGTCGCCGTTGACGGTGACCGGTATCCGGTGGGTGGTGGGTGGCGGACGGAATCGACCGCCGAGTCATTCTGTGGCAGAGGCCCTCGCTGGACCGAGGCGCGGTAACAGATCTTCATGGCGCAGTTAAAACGGTAAAACCCTTGGCCTGCAAAGGTTTTTGCCGCGCTCGCTGACAGTGCTTGCCCGCGGCAGCGATGCTTTCTTGCTGCCGCGATGTGGCCGGCTGGGAAGGGCTTGCTCTGCAAATCTTTCTGTCAATTCTGCTTTTTTTGCTGCCAATATCCGGCAACAAAAAACTCCCGAAGGCCTGGCCCTCGGGAGTGTGCTGCTGCTGCAGTTTCAGCCCGCACGATTCAGTTGATGATCGCAGCCGGCAGCGCTTCGGATCGGGTCAGATGGGCTCCTTCAGCGGTGGGTTCAGAGCCGCATTGCCGCCATAGAGCTGGGCGGTGCGGTTGACCGTGCTCAGGGGCTGGCCGTCGCTTGTGTTCAGGCCCCTCAGATAGGGAACGGTGTCCCTGCCGAAGCTGCTGGCGTAGTCGCCGCTGGCCAGGATCTCCTCAATCGCGGCCCGCTGGCCGCTGTTGGAACGCACCGCCAGGAACCGGCTGACCTCGGCTGGCTGGGCGGCACGACCGAGCAGGGCCAGGTAGGCGGCGGTGGCCGACCTCAGCGGTGCCATCCGCAGCAGGCGCTGCTGGAACAGATCGCTCAGGGCGATCTGGCCGATGAAGTCGGCCACGCTGAGGGACCCGTTGCGCAGCTGGGATTCGGCATCGCCCAGGCGTTCTGCGGCGAGCGGCACCCGGTTGAGCAGCTGGCGGTAGCTGGTTTCGATCACTTCGAGCAGCTGGCTGTCACTGGGTTCGCTGCGCAGCTGCACCGGTCGGCCGAGGCTGGCACGCTTGCCGAAGCCCCTGGGCTGAGCAGGTTTCAGCGCCCGCGTCATGGCAGCGCCGGGTTGCTCCGCCAACGCTGTGCCATACCCGCTGCTCACGGCGGGGCGCCAGCTCAGCGGTGTTCCGACCGATGGGCTGGGGGCTGCCGCCGGTGCGCCCGGACGGGCTGGGCTGAAGGAAGGCAGGGAACCTGGCAGGCCCGGCTGGGCGGGTTGGCTCCAGCGCCGGGTCGGAGCCGGGGTCTGGCGGATGCTCCCTGGGCCGCTGGTCAGGGCATCGGGTGCGGCCAGAACCTGGCCGCCGCTGACGGAGGCGCTCCAGCTGCCGCGGATCACCTGGCGGCCATCCCTGAGGTTGCGGGGCACCAGATCGTTGACTGTGCGCAGCTGGCTGGGGGCGGGCACATCCGGGCGGCCCCTCGGGGTCAGATCGGCGATGGCGCCGGCCACCAGCGGGCGTTGCAGGCCAGGCAGGTTGCGGCAGTTGCGGTCGGCCGGGGTGATGAAGCGCTCGTAGGGAACGGTGTCCTCTCCGAAGGTCTCGTTGTATTCCGGGCTGTTGACCATGGCATCGACAACGCCATAGAAGCCCCGACGGGCGGCGGTGTCGAAGTAGGCATCGATTTCCCAGCGGCCGAAGGTGGGCCGGCCGAGGATGCGCCGGTGCATGATCTCGATCGCCTTGCAGATGTAGAGGCCGCTCCAGTAACGGCGGCGGAAGGCAGTGGAGCGGGCGATCTGGCGCACGAACTCGCGCAGGCTGATGTCGCCGTTCTCGAGCTTGATCTCCTCGACGGTCAGGCGTTCGCCGGCATAGCCGGTGTTGCCGAGGATCTGCACATACACGCCCCGGATGACGGCCTGGGTGGCGGATTCGCTGCCGCGGATGCTGGGCTGGCCGCCGCGACGCGGCACCGAGTTGCCGCCCGTGGCGATCTGCTGCAGCCGCAGCACCTTCGGGCCCACCCGACGGGGGCTGGCCTGGCGGAACTGGGCACTGTTCATCGGCCCGGGCTGGCGGATGCCGTTGCCGATCAGGATCCGGCGGCTGTCATAGCCGATCGGCGCCGGTCTGGTGGCCACTGAGGCGGTGCCGGAGGGGAAGATCGCGCCGTAGTTCAGCGCCAGCGGATCGTTGCCGCCGCCATAGGGATGCTGGTCGGCGAAAGGCTGGCGGTAGGAGGCGTACAGCGTGATGTACTGGGGCGCTCCCTCGAAGGGAGCGCTGAAGCGGAACAACTTGCGGTTCGAGCCCCAGCCGGCGCTCTCCTGAGCCTCCTCGCCCAGATCGCGCAGATAGGGGACGGTCTCCTCGCCGAAGACGCGGCCGTACTCCAGGCTGTCGATCAGGGCATCCACCAGCCCACCGAGTCCCTTGCTGGAGACGATGGCGAAGTAACGACGGAACTCCTCGATCGAACTGACGCCGCGGCCGAGGAAGTGACGGAAGGCGAGTTCCACCACGCGGCTGTTGGAGAAGCGGCCGTAGAACTGCCGCCGGTATTCATTGCTGCGGCCCAGGGCACGGATGAATTCCCGCATCGAGAGCTGGCCCTGGCGCACCTGGGTGGCCTCGACGGGGCACACCACCTGGGAGTAGGCCTTGGCGATGTCGCGTTCGAACACCTGGCGGTAGGCCGCCCGGACGACTTCGGCCTTCTGGGCGCCCGACAGGCGCGGTCGCATGATGAAGCGCTGGGATCCCTCGGCCGCCAGGGCATAGATCGCCGGCAGCTGCAGGCCCTGATTCACTGGGCTTCCCAGCCGCTGGCGCGTGGATGGGGTGGGAACCTCCAGCTCCTTGAGCAGCACATTGAAGGCTTCGACCACCAGCCGGCGGGCCTCGGGCTCATCGCGCAGCAGGTTGGCTGAGGCGGCGCGCATCTCCTGAAGCGCCACGTTGGTGGCGGCCAGGGAACAGGCCTTCTCCAGTACATCCCGCAGCCCACGGGTGTTGACGGCCAGGATGCTGGGGTCGCCTGCGACCACGGCGTAACCCACGTAGCGCAGGAACCAGGCCAGGTCGCGGATCGATTTCTTCATCCGCTCCGTGCCGTAGCGGCCCACGGCGATCGGGCTGAAGCCGGTGGGCAGGATCACCCGCACATCGGCATCACCGCCGGCCCCTTCGAGCAGGCGGCTGATCAGGTTGCCGCGGTTCGCCGTGGCACCTGCGAAGGTCTGCACCGAGCGCTGAAACGCGGCCTGGTCGGCGGCCAGCGGTGTGCCATCGGCTGGAGCGCTCTCCCCCAGGGGGCCATCCAGATAGGAGAGGGGTGTGCCGCCGGAGAAGATCCGGTTGGCGGCCTTGGCCACGATGGCGCCGGCGTTGGCTGAGATCCTCTGGGCGGCGAGCACACGCTGCCGGCCCGTCTGGAAGAAGGTGATGAGGGAATCGAGTTCGCCGCCGTCGGGAAAACGATCCTGCTGCTCCGCCTGACGGACGCTGGAGAGCGGCAGGGTGTCGTAAAGCTGGGGGGCGACCCTGGTGCTGCCGCTGCTGGCGGTCACGGTCATGGACGAGAGCGAGCCGGGGCCTCGGCACCATACGGCTGGCCCCTTGGGCGGCCGGGGAGCCATGAACAAATGTTTGCAGCTGTTCCGCCTCTCGGCCTGCTTCGTTCCCGCTGGGTGAAATGCTCGCCAGTGGCTGCCTCAGGCTCCTGCTGATGACCTCCTCAATGCCTGCTCCGAAGGATGCGGCCACGCCTGTGGTGAGCGCCTTCTACGACCGTTTCCCCTTTCCGGGGGATCCGCTGCAGGACGGCCCGCCGCCTGGATACAACTGGCGCTGGTGCGTTGACAGCGCCCGTGCCGCGGCGCTCGGCCCCCTGCCGCCGGGGCCACGGCGCTGGCGGATTCTCGATGCCGGCTGCGGCACGGGCGTGAGCAGCGATTACCTCAGCCATCTGAATCCGGGTTCCAGCCTGCTGGCGGTGGACATCAGCGCTGGCGCTCTCGAGGTAGCGCGGGAACGGCTGCGGCGCTCTCGTGCGGCCGATCAGGTGGAGTCGCTGCGGATCGAGCAGCGCAGCCTGCTGGATCTCGCGGGTGAGGGGCCCTTTGATTACATCAATTCGGTGGGGGTGCTCCACCACCTGCGCGAACCTGCGTCCGGACTGCAGGCCCTCGCTGGGCTGCTCGCACCCTCCGGGTTGCTGCATCTGTTTCTCTACGCCGATGGTGGCCGCTGGGAGATTCATCGCAGCCAGAAGGCACTGTCGCTGCTGCAGGCGGGCACGGGCACCGAGGGGCTCCGGCTCGGCCGGCAGCTGTTCCAGCAGCTACCCGCCGACAACAGGCTGCGCCGCCATCACGAGCAGCGCTGGGCGGTGGATACAGCCGCCGATGCCAACTTCGCCGATATGTACCTCCACCCCCAGGAGACCAGTTACAACCTGGAGCGGCTGTTCGCTTTCGTGGCCCAGAGCGATCTGGAATTCTTCGGTTTCTCGAATCCCGAGGTGTGGGATCCGGCCCGGTTGCTGCAGGGTGAGCTGCTGGAGCGGGCCCTGAGCCTGCCGGAGCGGCAGCGATGGGAGCTGGTGGAGACCCTGGATCCCGACATCAGCCACTTCGAGTTCTTCCTGGCGCGCAGCCCCCTGCCCGCCGCGCTCCCTCAGGTTGATGCCGGGCTGCTCGCTCTGGGGGCAGAACGGAATCGCTGTCTCTGGGGCTGGCCTTCGACCAGCCTGCTGGGGCCCGATCTGCGGCCCCTGGCTCTGGATCCTGAGGATGTGGAGCTGGTGCAGGCGCTGGCGGAGGCTCCGGGGGCCACGCTCGGCGCCTTGCCGCTGGCGATGGCGCCAGCGGAGCGTGCGGCCCGGGTCCGCAGACTCCTGGCGGAGCGGGTGCTGCTGCCCGTGGCCGGGGCACACGGGGCTGCGTGATACATTCCGCTCGCTCCAACGGATCTTCCCCGGTTGCCGGCTTCCCTGACCACCCCGTCGGATGCCGATACCCCTGTGGTGTCGCTTCCCGGTGATGAGCCAGGTGAGCAGCCGTCGCCCGGTACTGCGGCTGCTTCAGCTGCCGCCGAGTTGACCATCGCGCCCTCGGGCGACCCGGAGCCGGCCTCCACCACCGGCTCTGACAATGGAATGGAGTTCTATGCGCGACTGCAGCGTCGGCTGCTGATCGCCACGGCCTGTGCCATCGCCGCCGCTGTCCCTCTGGCCGGTGTGCTCTACGACGGCACGACAGCTCTGAGTCTGCTGCTGGGGGGTGCCTGCGGGCTCCTCTATCTGCGGCTCCTGGCTCGCAGCGTTTCCAGGCTGGGCGGCGATCGCCGTTCGGTCGGGAAGTTCCAGCTGCTCGTTCCCGTCGTGCTGGTGCTGGCGGCCGCCAGAATCCCGGCCCTGCAGATCGTCCCGGCCCTGCTGGGGTTTCTGCTCTACAAGCCCGCCCTGATCGTGCAGGCCCTGCTCGACCGCTGATCCGCCGACCACCGGACATCAGCGTCCACCAGGGGTCTCAACCTTCTCAAAGATCCCCTACCCTCAACGCCGCTCTGCAGCACCACTGCACAGCGTCCGCCTTCCCAGGGCGATGCATCGCCCAGCGCCTGCCCAACGGCATCGCTGCCTCACGCCGTCCCACGGCCCATCCCTTCCGCCAGGACTCCCATCCCGATGGCTCCCCTGACCTTCCCCCTCCACCTCGCTGAACTGGAGGTTGGCAAGCACCTCTACTGGCAGCTCGGCAATCTCAAGATCCATGGCCAGGTGTTTCTCAGCTCCTGGGTGGTGATCGGCGCCCTTCTGGCGGTGGTGGTTCTGGGAACCCGCAGCCTGAAGCGCGAGCCCGCCGGGTTGCAGAACCTGCTGGAGTTTCTTTGGGATTACATCCGCGACCTCGCCCGTGAGCAGATCGGCGAGAAGGCCTACCGCGATTGGCTGCCGTTCATCGGAACGCTGTTCCTGTTCATCTTCGTGAGCAACTGGGGCGGTGCGCTCATCCCCTGGAAACTGATTCATCTGCCGAGCGGTGAGCTGGGCGCTCCCACGGCCGACATCAACACCACCATCGCCCTGGCGCTGCTGGTTTCCCTCGCTTATTTCTATGCCGGCCTGAGCCGCAAGGGATTCCGCTATTTCGAGTACTACGTGGAACCCACGCCGATCATGCTCCCCTTCAAGATCGTCGAGGATTTCACCAAACCGCTCTCCCTCTCCTTCCGTCTGTTCGGAAACATTCTTGCTGATGAACTCGTGGTGGCGGTTCTCGCCTTCCTCGTGCCCCTGATCGTGCCCCTGCCGGCCATGTTCCTGGGCCTGTTCACCAGTGCCATTCAGGCTTTGATCTTCGCCACGCTGGCCGCCTATTACATCGGCGAGGCAGTGCACGAAGCGCACCACTGACCATCACCGCCGGAGCGGTTCACCCGCTCTGGCAAACTCTCTGCGCGCAGGTCCGGCTCGATCCGGGCCCATCCCACCACCGGGATGTCCCAGGCGCAGATTTCCACCCTGGTTCTCCGCGCTGCCCCAGCGCCCCTCATCCCCTTCCCACCATGGATTCGATTACTTCCGCCGCCTCCGTCGTGGCTGCTGGTCTGGCTGTCGGTCTCGGCGCCATCGGCCCCGGCATCGGTCAGGGCACCGCGGCCGGCGGCGCTGTTGAGGGCATTGCCCGCCAGCCCGAAGCCGAAGGCAAGATCCGCGGCACCCTGCTGCTCTCCCTGGCTTTCATGGAGGCTCTCACCATCTACGGCCTGGTGGTCGCACTGGTGCTGCTGTTCGCCAACCCCTTCGCCGGCTGAGGCCTGACATCTGCAGCAGGGATCTCGCCTCGCGAGTCCCTCCCTGCTGCAGGATCTCAACCTCTCCGCTCGAGGGCGTCGTCGTCCGTTCCCAGCCCCGATTCCAGGGCGATTCGCGATTCCTTCTCTGAATCGCGGGGCTTCTGAAATCACCTCCTTTGCGTGCAGCTTCTCAACAGCGCGCATCCATTCCGCACCACCGCCCGCCACCCGTCCCATGACCAGCTGGCTACTGCTTGCCGAGGCAGGCGCTCCGGAGGGAGGTCTCTTCGACCTCGATGCCACCCTGCCGCTGATGGCGCTGCAGGTGGTGATCCTCACCTTCATCCTCAATGCTCTGTTCTTCCGTCCGGTCGGCAAGGCCGTGGAGGATCGCGAGGGCTACATCGCCACCAGCACGGCTGAAGCCAAGCAGATGCTGGCCCAGGCCGAGCGGCTCGAGGCTGAGCTTCGCGACCAGCTGCGTGAGGCGCGCCAGCTGTCCCAGAAGGTGATTCAGGAAGCCGAGCAGGAATCCGATCGTCTCTATCGCGAGGCCCTCGCCCTGGCGGTCGCTGAATCGGTCGCCAGCCGTGAGCAGGCGCGCCGCGAGATCGACAGCCAGCGCAAGACCGCTCTGGATCAGCTCAGCGGTGATTCCGACAAACTCGCCGGCCTGATCGTCGACCGTCTCCTGACTGCAAAGTGACCATGGCACCCCTTCACCTCCTGGCTTCCCACGGCGGCGGCTTCGGTCTGAATCTCGACCTGTTCGAGACCAACGTCATCAACCTGGCGATCGTCATCGCCGGCCTGGTGTGGTTCCTCAAGGGTTTTCTCGGAGGCATCCTCAACCGCCGCCGCGACGCCATCCTCCAGTCCCTGAAGGACACCGAGGAACGGCTCGCCAAAGCCACCGCTTCCCTCAATCAGGTTCGCGCCGGTCTGGCCGAGTCGCAGGCCAGGGCGGAGAAGATCCGTGCCGAGGGCGAAGCCCGCGCCCATGCCATCCGCCTCGAGAGCGAAAAGCGCACGGTCGAGGAAATGGCCCGCGTCAAGCTCGCCTCCGCCTCCGATCTCGATGCCGAGGCAGCTCGGGTCACCGCCCAGCTGCGTCGTGAGGCGGCCCGGATGGCGATCGAAAAAGCCCTCAAGGCACTGCCTGGCAAGCTCGATGCCTCCGCCCAGAGCGCTCTGATCGACCGCTCCATTCAATCCCTGGGGACCAACTGATGCCTCTCCTCAACACCATCACGACCCCCTGGGCTGAGGCGTTCCTTCAGGTCGCGGACACCCGCTCCGAGACCGAGGCCACCATCGAACAGGTGCGTTCCCTCCTGGCTCTGTGGAAGGAGTCACCGGAGCTGAGGGACGCCATGGCCTCTCCGGTACTGGAGATCGGTGCCAAGAAGGCCGCGATCCAGAAGCTCTTTGCAGCGTCCCTGTCTCCTGCCTTCCTGAACCTGCTTCAGCTGTTGGCAGATCGCCAGCGCATCGGCGTCCTTGACGCCGTGCTCGAACGGGTTCTGGAGCTGTATCGCGAACAGAACGGCGTGGCTCTGGTCACGGTCACCTCCGCCGTTGCCCTCAGCGAAGAGCAGCTGAGCCAGATCGCCGAAAAGGCCCGCACGGTCGCCGGCACTGAAAAGGTCGAGATCCAGCAGCGCGTGGATCCCGCCCTGATCGGTGGTTTCGTCCTCAGCGTGGGCTCCCAGGTGATCGATGCCAGCCTCTCGGGCCAGGTGCGTCGCCTCGGTCTCGAGCTGGCCAGGGTGAGCTGATTCCAGCCCACCCAGCGGTCACCCCTCCGCCCAACCCCACCTCACCTCTTCTCCTCTCCCCATCGCCTCCCCCTCCAGGGATTTCCATCCATGGTTTCCATCCGCCCCGACGAGATCAGCGCCATCCTCAAGCAGCAGATTGCTGACTACGACAAGTCGGTTTCGGTCAGCAACGTCGGAACCGTGCTGCAGATCGGTGATGGCATCGCCCGCGTCTATGGCCTGCAGCAGGTCATGGCCGGGGAACTGGTGCAGTTCGAAGACGGCACCGAAGGCATCGCCCTCAACCTCGAGGAGGACAACGTCGGCGTCGTGCTGATGGGCGAGGGCCGCGGCATCCAGGAGGGCAGCACCGTCAAGGCCACCGGCAAGATCGCCGCCGTGCCCGTGGGCGACGCCATGCTCGGCCGCGTGGTCAATGCACTCGGTCAGCCCATCGACGGCAAGGGTGACATCGCCACCACCGAGACCCGCCTGATCGAATCGATGGCGCCCGGCATCATCCAGCGCAAGTCGGTGCATGAGCCGATGCAGACCGGCATCACGGCGATCGACGCGATGATTCCCATCGGCCGCGGCCAGCGCGAGCTGATCATCGGCGACCGCCAGACCGGCAAGACCGCCATCGCGATCGACACGATCATCAACCAGAAAGGCGAGGACGTGGTCTGCGTCTACGTGGCCGTCGGTCAGAAGGCCGCCTCTGTGGCCAACGTGGTCGAGGTGCTGCGCGAGCGCGGCGCCCTCGACTACACCGTGGTCGTTGCAGCCAGCGCCTCTGAGGCCGCGGCTCTGCAATACCTGGCTCCCTACACCGGCGCCGCCATCGCCGAGTCCTTCATGTACAAGGGCAAGGCCACCCTGGTGATCTACGACGACCTCACCAAGCAGGCCCAGGCCTACCGCCAGATGTCGCTGCTGCTGCGCCGTCCCCCCGGTCGTGAGGCCTATCCCGGCGACGTCTTCTATTGCCACAGCCGTCTGCTCGAGCGGGCCGCCAAGCTGAGCGACGCCATGGGCAAGGGTTCGATGACCGCCCTGCCGATCATCGAGACCCAGGCCGGCGACGTGAGCGCCTACATCCCCACCAACGTGATCTCGATCACCGATGGTCAGGTGTTCCTCAGTTCCGACCTGTTCAACTCCGGTCTGCGGCCCGCCATCAACGTGGGCATCTCCGTGAGCCGGGTCGGTGGTGCCGCCCAGACCAAGGCGATCAAGAAGATCGCCGGCACCCTGAAGCTGGAGCTGGCCCAGTTCGATGAACTGGCCGCCTTCTCCCAGTTCGCCTCCGACCTCGATGCCGCCACCCAGGCCCAGCTGGCCCGCGGCAAGCGCCTGCGCGAGCTGCTCAAGCAGCCCCAGTTCAGCCCGCTCAACCTGGCCGAGCAGGTGGCCGTGGTCTATGCCGGCGTCAAGGGTCTGATCGACGAGGTTCCCGTGGACAAGGTGGTGCAGTTCGCCCGCGAACTGCGCGAGTACCTGAAGAGCAGCAAGCCCGAGTTCATCACCAAGGTGATGACCGAGAAGCAGCTCAGCGAGGAGGCCGAGGCGATTCTCAAGGACGCCATCAAGGAGGTCACCTCCTCGATGCTCGCCGCCGCCTGAGGTCACACCCAAATGGCCAATCTCAAGGACATCCGTGACCGGATCAGTTCGGTCAAGAACACGCGCAAGATCACCGAGGCCATGCGCCTGGTGGCTGCCGCCAAGGTGCGGCGCGCTCAGGAGCAGGTGCTGCGCAGCCGCCCCTTCGCCGATCGGCTGGCGCGGGTGCTGCAGAACCTGCAGAGCCGCATGGGTTTCGAGGGCGCGGATGCCGCGCTCCTCTCCCAGCGCGATGTCAGCACCATCACCCTGCTGGCTGTCACCGGCGACCGGGGACTCTGCGGCGGCTACAACGCCAACATCATCAAGCGCACCGAGCAGCGGGTCGCTGAGCTTCGGGCTCAGGGCTACACGGTGGATCTGGTGCTGATGGGCCGCAAGGCCATCAGTTATTTCCAGAATCGCGCTTCCCTGTACACCATCCGGGCTACCTTCACCGGTCTGGAACAGGTGCCCACGGCGGCGGAAGCCAACCAGATCGCCAACGAAGTGCTGGCTGAGTTCCTCTCCGCAAGCACCGATCGGGTGGAGATCATCTACACCAAGTTCATCAATTTGGTGAGCTCCCAGCCTGTGGTGCAGACCCTGTTGCCCCTGGATCCCCAGGGCATCGCGGTGCCTGAGGATGAGATCTTCCGCCTCATCACCCGCGACGGCCGTCTCGGCGTGGAAGTGGGCACGATTGAAAATGCCGAGCCAGCGCTTCAGAGCGACCTCGTCTTCGAGCAGAGCCCGGATGAGCTGCTCAATGCGCTGCTGCCGCTGTACCTGTCCAATCAGCTGCTGCGCTCCCTTCAGGAGGCCGCCGCCAGCGAACTGGCCAGCCGGATGACGGCCATGAACAACGCCAGCGACAACGCCAAGGCGCTCGCCAAGACCCTCACGCTGGATTACAACAAGGCCCGTCAGGCTGCTATCACCCAGGAGATCCTTGAGGTGGTCGGCGGCGCTGCCGCCATGTGATCCGCCGGGCTGTCGCTGGCCATGTCGGCCGATTCGCCCTCGCCGGGCCTGCTGCACCTGCAGGCCCTCTTCCCGCTGGCGCTGGCGCAGGTTCAGCTGCCGATCGATCCGCTCGAGGTGGCCATGCAGATGCAGGCCATCCGCCGGCTCCAGGGCGGCGCCCGTTCCAATCCCTCCGCCGATTGCGCCTGGACCGGGGATCTCCACGGCACCTGGCAGCTGCACCGCCATCCCGATTTTGCGGCGCTGCTGGATCTGTTGCTGGGCCAGGCCTGGGCGTTTGTGCAGGAGTTGGGCTTTGACCCCAGCCAGGTGGCGCTGCATCTTCAGCGTTGCTGGCCGGTGGTGAGTGAGCCGGGGCAGGCGGTGGGGCGTCACCACCATCCCAATGCCCATCTGAGCGGTGTCTATTACCTGAACGGTGACGGCAGCGGCCGCACCGGGTGCCTGCGCCTGTTCCCACCCCGCCAGAGCAATGAGCTGGTGCCCGGTCTGGCGGTGGGCCATGGCGGGCCGTTGGGCGGCGAGCGGGCAGAGCGCTGGAATGCACCCTGGTTTGATCTGGCCCCGAGGGCTGGCCTGCTGGTGCTGTTTCCCGCCAGCGTCGACCATGCGGTGCTCGAGAACGCAGACCCGCAGGAGAGCCGCTTCTCGATCAGCTTCGATCTGGTGCTGACGGCGGCGCCGGCCCGTGGTGGTGAGTCTCCGGAATACCTGGCTCCCCATCCGGCCGATTGGCAGGCCGTGGAGAGCTAGGGCACCGCTCGGCCGGGCTTCTTGTTCAACAGGGACCCAACCCTTCAGAAGCGCGCCATGGCGCTGATCTTGGCCAGCTTGTCGGCGGAGAGGCCCTGCAGATCCTCCAGGCTGGCGAGCCCATCACGCACGAATGCGGCGAACAGGAACAGCAGATCAGGCAGCCTGAATTCCGCCCGCCCCTCGATCGCATGGCGCTGGATGCTGAGGAAGTCATGCAGGCGCCAGATGTCCTCCTGGCTGCGCAGCTGGGCCGTTTCGCGGCGCAGCGTGTCGATCAGGGTCTCCACCTCACGGCTGCGGGCGCGATCGAACACCCCGCGTGCCAGATCCTGTTCCTCGGCCGTCCAGCCGGCCAGATCGCTCTCCATGAGGTCCAGTTGTGGCTGCTACATCGGAAGCTATCGGCTGATCTCGACCATCGCGAGCGGGGAGGCCTCCGGGCTGGGCTTCGTCATCAGCCGATGCCGTCCGGGCAGGCGATACCAGGGGAGCTGGGGATCCGCGTGATGCTCCCAGTGGTAGCCGAAGTGGAAGCAGGCCAGCAAGGACAAGGCCTCAGGCCAGGCGAGGCTGGCGGCATGGTGGCGGTCGCCGCTGCGGCCTGATGCCTCCCGGTGGGGCAGATAGCTGCCGATCAGGAACAGCTGCCAGGAGCTGATCAGCAGGGGCAGGGTCCAGAACAGCAGCAGGCGTGCCACCAGATGGGTGGTGAACGGTTGCAGCGCCAGCAGGGTGAACAGCCAGGTGCTCAGCAGCCAGGTCATCTGGCCGGGACTGAGGTAGGTCGCCATGAAGCGGAGATACCAGGCCCAGGCGCCTTCGTTGCGGCCATCGTGATGGTCGGGATCGGTGGCGCTGCCGGGGTGGTTGTGATGGCTGCGGTGATGGCGGCGGCAGCGCTCCCAGGGGAGGCCCGCATAGAGCCCGAGGGCCAGGCGCCCGATCCGGTCGTTCCAGATGCGGGAGCCCGGCAGCAGCGAGCCGTGCATGGCGTCGTGGGCGACGATGAACAGCCCTGTCTGCAGAAAGGCCCGGATCAGCACGGCCGGCAGCAGCCAGCCCGATGAAGCCCAGAGCCCCTCGAGCGGCATCAGCACCAGCATCGCCAGGCTGCCGATCCAGCCGAGGCTGATCGCTGCGGCCCAGACCAGCCCCCGCAGGCAGGGGCTGGGTGTGGCGGCGGCCGACGGCCGGATGTCCCAGGCGATCAACGGGCGAACTGGAGCAGATCGGCCGGCGAGGCGAGCAGATCGATCGCCACGAAATAGATCCTGCCCTGGGGATCGAGCAGGAACCGCCAGGCCACATTCATGCCCACACCGGCCCCGAACCAGGGGGTCTGCACCTTGCCGGTGACCTTGATCTGGGTGAACCCACCTTCGGAGGGTTCGCTCACGCCCCGCTCGGGCAGGAGCACCAGGTTCTGGCAATCCTCCCGGAAGAAGCGCAGGATCGCTTCGCGGCCCACGATCGGCCGCTGGAAGGGCGCTTGCAGGGCGCCATCGTCGAGGAACAGCGCGATCAGCTGGTCGAAGTCGTTGGCGTTGAGCAGATTCATGTAATTCACCACCGTGGCGTTGTCGATGCCATCGATGACGACACTGGCCCGCTGCTCGGGGGCGGTGGGGGGCACGACGGGCTCGCTCACCCGCGGCAGGGAACCGAGCTTGTCGCTGTCGTATCCCATGTCAACGACGAAGTTGCGCAGCACAGTGATCTGCTGCCCCTTGTCGATCGTCTTGAGCGAAGCGAGCACGGCGGCGGCGTTGGCGCTGAGCTGGTAGCCCTCGGGGATGGGGGCGACGATGCCCTCCTCCATCCATTCGCCTAGCTGGTACCAGAAACCGAGCTTGATGTTCACCGACCAGGAGGCATACCAGCGGCCGATCTCGGTGTCGGCGTGGTTGGCCAGATCGCACATCACCTGGCTCTGTTCGGCCTGGTTCATCTCGCGGATCCGACGCAGCACGGGCTCGGCGAACTGCATGCGGGCGGCGCCGGGAGCCGCGATGGTGATCGTGCGGCCCATCTCGAGATAGGCGAACCAGATCAGGGCCAGCTGGTCCTCGGCGCTCAGCAGGCGGTAGCGGGCCGTGAGGGCGGGCACCACATCGGCCGAGCGGGTCTCCGGAAAGATGCGCGTGGCCCGATCGAGGGTGAACATTGGCCCATGTCAAGGGTTTCGTAACAAACCCTAATGCAGGGCCTTCGCGGTGCCGGCCGGCGCCGCAGCTCCGGTGCTGCCCTGGGGCGCTCGTGGGGCGTCCCGCCTTCAGAGAGGATGGGGGGAGAACCACGGCAATGCGGTGACCGAAACCCCTACCTACCGGATCAGGGCGAGCGTTGAAGGCGTCGAGCACAGCTTTCCCTGCCGGGCGAATCAGACGGTGCTGGCGGCCGCCGAGGCCGCCGGCGTGCCCTTGCCCAGCTCCTGCTGCTCGGGTGTGTGCACCACCTGCGCCGCCCTGATCCGCAGCGGCACGGTGCATCAGCCCGATGCCATGGGCGTGAAGGCTGATCTGCAGCAGCAGGGATACGCCTTGCTGTGCGTCGCCTTCCCCTGCAGCGATCTGGAGCTGCTGGCCGGACAGGAGGATGCCCTCTACGAGGTCCAGTTCGGCCAGTACCAGAAGTGAGCCGCTGAGGTGGAGGCGCCCCTGCCCCGATCCTTGCCAGGGATCGCCAGTCCGCGGCTGGTGCCTTTCACGGTCTGGCATCCCCACGACACGTCCGTGCCGCTGCGCCTGCGGCCGTTGCTACAGGCGATCGAAGCTGAGTTCGCCCGCCGGGGCTGGGCCGGAGCCGAGCCGCTGCGCTGGGCGATCACGGCGGTGGAACCCGATCGCGGCTTGCGGATTGAGGGGATCGGCTTGCAGGCGGATCCTGCATGTCCAGCGGGTGATGCCGGCTGATGCCCGATTCCCCGCTGCTGCCCACCCTGTTGCTGATCCCCACCGGCATCGGTTGTGATCTCGGCGGCTACGCCGGTGACGGCCTGCCTGCCGCCCGTCTGCTGGCGGCCGCCAGCGGCTGTCTGATCACCCATCCCAACGTGGTCAATGCCGCCTCGCTGTACTGGAGCGATCGCCGCATCCATTACGTGGAGGGCTGGGCCCTCGATCGCTTCGCCGCCGGCGAGCTGGCCCTGGCGCCGCGGCCGAGCCAGCGGGTGGGTGTCCTGCTGGATGGGGGGATGGAGCCGGAGCTGCTGCTGCGCCACCGGCAGGTGATCGAGGCCTGCCAGGCCAGCCTCGGCCTGACGATCGGCCCGGTGCTGCAGAGCGAGGCCCCCCTCGGCGTGAGGCTGAGCCTGTCGGACAGTGGCAGCAGCTGGGGCACGCTGGAGCGGCCCGATGCTCTGCTGCGGGCGGGAGAGCGGCTGCGCGACGCCGGAGCCACGGCCATCGCCGTGGTGGCCCGGTTCCCGGACGATTCCGGCAGCGCGGCGCTGGCCGCCTATCGCGCCGGATCGGGCGTGGATGCACTGGCCGGGGCCGAGGCGGTGATCAGCCATCTGCTGGTGCGCCACCTCGGGATTCCATGCGCTCACGCTCCGGCACTGCTGCCGCTGGATCCCGATCCGCAGCTGGATCCGCGCGCCGCGGCCGAGGAGCTGGGCCACACCTTCCTGCCCTGTGTGCTGGTGGGGCTGAGCCGTGCCCCCGATCTGCGCCGGGAGCCCGCCAGTGGCTCCTCCCTGCTGCGGGCTGCGGATCTGGGGGCGGTGGTGGCACCGGCCGGGGCGCTGGGCGGCGCTGCCGTGCTGGCCTGCGCCGAGCGGGGTGTGCCCCTCATCGCTGTCGAGAATCCCTGTCTGCTGCAGGTCGGGGCCGAAGCCCTGGGGCTGCCGGCCCTGCAGGCCCGCTCCTACAGCGAGGCCGCCGGGCTGGTGCTGGCCCTGCGGG
Organism: Synechococcus sp. ELA057; assembly: GCA_037144195.1. GTDB lineage: Bacteria > Cyanobacteriota > Cyanobacteriia > PCC-6307 > Cyanobiaceae > Cyanobium. Next base: position 10,284 of record JBAWXG010000003.1, on the reverse strand, counting down.
AGGGCATCGATCCGTCGGCGTTGGTGCGGCCCTAGCGCAGGCAGGCCATCGGGTGACGCGGCGCCAGCTGCAGCCCTTTGGCCACCCCGGGGTGGCAGACGGATCCATCCACGGTGTTGAGGCCGGAGAGCAGCTCCGGTCGGTCGGTGACCGCGTCCACCAGTCCGCGGCCCGCCATCACCCGGATGTAGGGCAGGGTGACGCTGACCAGGGCTTCTGTGGCGGTGAACGGCACGGCGCCGGGCATGTTGCCGACGGCATAGTGCTGCACGCCGTGGATCGTGCGGACCGGGTCGCTGTGGCTGGTCTCCAGGCTGGTGGCGATGCATCCCCCCTGGTCGATCGCCACGTCGATGATCACCGAGCCTGGCCGCATCCGTTGCACCAGCTCCTCGTCCACGAGCGTGGGGGCGCGGCCGCCCGGCAGCAGCACGGCTCCGATCAGCAGGTCGGTCTCGGGGATCAGGCGCTCGATCAGCCCGCGGCTGCTCACCAGGCCCACCAGCCGGCCGCGGCGCTCGGCTTCGAGCGCCCGCAGCCGCTGCGGCGATTGGTCGAGCAGCAGCACCTCGGCATCCATGGCGGCAGCGACGCGGGCTGCATTCCAGCCGACGGTGCCGGCCCCGATCACCACCACCCGCGCCGGCCGCACGCCCGTGCAGCCGCCGATCAGCACCCCGCGGCCTCCCTGGGGTTGCTCCAGCAGGCGGGCTCCCACCTGGGCCGCCAGCCGGCCAGCCACCTCGCTCATCGGGGCGAGCAGCGGCAGGCTGCCATCCTCCAGCTGCACCGTTTCGTAGGCCAGCGCGGTGGTTCCGGCTTCAAGCAGGGCACGGCCCACCTGCGGATAGGCCGCCAGATGGAGGTAGGTGAACAGCACCAGATCGGGCCGCAGGAACCCGAATTCCTCCGGCTGGGGCTCCTTCACCTTGACCACCAGATGGGCCGCCCAGGCCTCCTCGGCAAGCACGATGCGGGCCCCGCAGTCGTGGAAGGCCGCATCGGAGAAGCCGGCCCCCAGGCCAGCTCCGGCCTGGATCCGCACCTCCATCCCCTGGGACACCAGTTCCCGCACCGCATCGGGTGTCAGCGCCACCCGCCGCTCGTCGCGCTTGATCTCCGTGGGCACCCCGATGCTGGCCAGGGGCGAGGCGAGGGTGCGCGGTCCTGAGGAGGCCATGTCGGGTGGGGCCTGATGGCGGGGCTGATCGAACAGGCACCCGTCGAACGCTAGACAGACCCCGCGGATCAGGCCGCCGCGATCGGCATCCGCCAGCCACCGCCGAAGGAGCGGCCGCTCACCTTGAGCACCGGGGCCGCCTGGCGCCGCTTGAATTCGGCGCGCCGCAGCAGTTGGAACACCCGTTGGGCCAGGGCCGGATCGGTGCCTTCTGCGATCAGCTGCTCCGGGCTGGCCAGCCGTTCGATGAACTGGCGCAGCAGCGGGTCGAGCACGGCGTAATCGGGCAGGGAATCGCTGTCCTTCTGCTCGGGCCTGAGTTCGGCGCTCGGTGGTTTCGTGCGGATCGCCGCGCCGATCAGCTCGCCCTGATCCGGCAGGCCCAGCTCCGCGCGGCAGGCCTGGCTTTCGGGGCCGTCGATCCAGTCGCAGAGCGCAAACACCGTGCTCTTGTACAGATCACCGATCACCGCGAGCCCGCCGTTCATGTCGCCGTAGAGGGTGCAGTAGCCCACGGCCAGCTCCGATTTGTTGCCGGTCGAGAGCAGCAGGCGCCCCTGCTGGTTGGCCAGGGCCATCAGCAGGGTGCCGCGGATGCGCGATTGCAGGTTCTCGGCGGTGACACCCTCCGGCCGATGGCCGAGTGCCGGGCTCAGGGCGGTATCGAAGCCCTGCATCAGTCCCGCGATCGGGAGGGTGCCAAGGGATAGCCCCAAGCGATCGGCCAGCGCCTCGGCATCGTCGAGCGAGCCGGGCGAACTCCAGGGTGAGGGCATGCGCACGGCAGCCACCTGGCCAGGCCCCAGTGCGGCCGCTGCGATCACCGCCACCAGGGCGGAATCGATGCCGCCGCTCAATCCCAGAAGCGCTCCGCTGAAGCCGCACTTGCGGCTGTAGTCCGCCGCCCCCAGCACCAGCGCCCGCAGCAGCTGCTCCAGCTCCCCGGGATCGTGCTGGAGCCTGATCGGAGCCGCTTGGACAGGAGCCCTACATGCCGCAGAGGCGTCGATGGGCAGCTCCAGCACCGGATCCTCGGGAGCGTTGCTGTCCCACAGCGCCAGCACCTCACTGCAGCAGGGGCCCTGCCAGAGCAGCGCGCCACCGGCGTCGACGATGAAGCTGCCGCCGTCGAACACCAGCTCGTCGTTCCCGCCCAGCTGGTTCAGATAGACCACAGGCGCTCCCACCCGTCCTGCGGCGCGGGCGGCCAGCTGCCTGCGCAGCGCCAGCTTCCCCCGCCCGAAGGGGGAGGCCGACAGGTTGAACAGCAGATCCAGCTGCTGAGCCGCCAGCTCGCCGACCGGATCCACGCCGGCCATGCGCAGCTCCTGCAGCTCCTGCTCCACCCACAGGTCCTCGCAGATGCTGAGCCCCAGCCGCAGGTTCCGCTCCCCCTCCGGCCACTCCAGCACCGCAGCGCTATCCCCGGGGAGGAAGTAACGCGTCTCGTCAAAGACGTCGTAGCTGGGCAGCAGGCGCTTGCGGGCCACCACGCGCCAGCTCCCGGCCTGCACCAGGGCCAGGGCGTTCCAGAGCCGGGGGGCGCCCCTGGATGCCGCCGGTTCGGCCATGCCCACCAGCGCGCTCAGGCCCGCCGGCAGGGAGCCGCTCAGCGCCTCCAGCTGCTCCTGCTGGCGCTGCAGCAGGACCGGCCTCAGCAGCAGATCCCGGGGTGGGTAACCCCACAGCGAGAGCTCCGGGGTCAGCAGCAGCGCGGCGCCCTCGAGGGCCGCACGCTCGGCCGCTGCCTGGATGCGTCCAGCGTTGCCTGCGATGTCGCCGATCAGGGGGTTGAGCTGGGCGAGGGCGAGACGCATCGGCGGTGGAACGGTCCGTTGGATTGCCTCAGGGATCATGGCCGTCCGCAGGAGCCTGAAGCGACAGAGCTCTGCGGCAGGAAGGCTTCAGGGCTCGGGCCGTGCCGTCGAAGGGACCAGTCCGTAGGGATCCTGCTGGCGCAGCAGCGGCAGCAACTCGGCAGGGAGCTGACTGGAATCGCCGCAGGCCCGCAGCCCTGAGCTGGCGCTTGCCGGCACCTCCAGCTCGAGGATCTGCGGTTGAGCCCCCAGCTGCCGGAGCCGTTCCACGGCCGACTGCTCCAATGGCCAGCCCTGGCGGGGCGCGATCGCCACGGGGCATCCCGGCAGCCATTCGGCGGAGCGTCGCCAGCGGGGCAGCTGCTCCACCAGGTCGCTGCCGATCACCAGCACCGCTCGGCTCTGGGGCCAGCGTCGGTGGGCTCGCTCCAGGGTCTCCACGGTCCAGGGACTGCTCAGGGCCTGAACCAGCTCGAGCCGTGGGTCGTCGATCGCCTCCACCAGGGCAGCCAGCAGGGCGGTGCGCAGCTCCAGAGGCGCGGCATGGCGTTTGAGCGGATTGTCACTGGCCCAGGTCGCCACCTGCGGATAGATGCGCAGCAGCCCCTCGAGCAGGGCGCGATGGCCCAGCGTTGGCGGATCGGCGCTGGTGCCGAACAGGGCGATGTCCGGCCCGCTCACGGCAGCAGGGCTTCGCCCACCTGGCCGCCCGTCTGCCAGGGATACTCCCGGCGACTGGCACGGCGACAGGAGAGCTCCTGCAGCCAGACGCGGCTCTGGGGATCCTGTTCCACCAGGCGCCGCAGCAGGGCACCGGGCTGGCCTCCCGCCTGGCTGCTGCGCAGCAGGGCCTGGGCGGCGAGCCGCCCGGTGCGGCGCGTGGTCGCCACCGCCAGGGCGGCCTGTGCCAGGGCCACCGGTGCGGCGGGCGCCAGGCTGAGACCGCCGCTCAGCGGGGCTGCCAGCAGCAGCAACTGCCGCACTCCGGCCAGCAGGATCTGCAGCCCCAGCTGGATGCCCCCCAGCAGGGCGTTGTGGCTGGAGACCCGCAGCAGCAGGGCCCGGGCGCCTGAACGTGTCATCGGCAGGCCATAGAGATGGCAGAGCTGCAGCACCAGGGCGCTGTCGCAGGCCAGACCTCCCGCCAGATCCAGCAGGGGCAGGGGATTGGCCGCCACGCCCCCGGCCTTCAATGCGGCGTAGCGGCCGATCAGGGCCTGGGCCTGGCGGCGTCCCTGAAGCAGCCGCTGGCGGTGCAGGGCCTGGTTGAAGCGATCGGCGGCCCGCAGGGCGGACAAGCCCAGCAGCAAGGGCCCGTGCCGCTCCAGCAGCGGCAGGAGTTGGCGCAGCAATGGATCGATCGACGGGGGGGCTGCCTGGCTGCGCACCCTGCCGTCGGCCAGCAGGGTCGCCTGCCGCGGGGCGGCGGCCACCGCCACCGGCCGCAGGGCCCCGTCACCGCCGAGCCGTTGCTGAATGCTGTCGCAGAGTGCCTCGATCTCGCTCGCGGGCCAGCAGTCGCAACGGTTGAGCACCAGCAGCAGCGGCGTGCCGCTCTCCTGGATGGCCTCAACGGCCTCGAGCTCGACCCTGCTCAGGTCGCCATCCAGCACCAGCAGCACCAGATCGGCGCCGATGGCGACGCGGCTGGCCAGGCGTGCCCGGCCCGCTGCGGCGATCTCGTCGATCCCGGGGGTGTCGACCAGCTCAACCGCGGCGATGTCTGCCAGCGGCAGCTCCCAGGATTCGACCTGCTGACGGCGGGTGCAGCCATGGGCCACATCGGTGGCGAACACGGCTGCACCCAGAAGGGCATTGAGCAGGCTCGACTTGCCGACGCCCACCCGCCCGAAGACCGCCAGTCGCAGCCGCCTCTGCTCCAACCGTTCGAGCTGGCGGTCGAGACCCGTCATCTCCGGGGCCATCAGGCCGGCCTCGCGGCGGCTGAGCTGGAGCTGGGCACGCCATTGGCGCAGCAACAGGCGGCAGCGTTCCGGGGTCGAGGGAGGCGTCGGCCAGCTGTTCACGGTGTGCTTCCCTCTCCATTGGGCAGCGGCGGGCGCCGCCAGCCCGCCAGCACGGCCAGCACCGCTTCCGGGCCCACCACCCCGACGAAGCCCCCGAATTCATCCACCACCACCCGCACGCCGCTGCTGTTGCGACGGAAGCTGGTGAGCAGTCGGTCGGCCCGGATCATCTCCGGCACGAACTCCACGGGTTCGCAGAGGCGGTGCACCACGGCGCCGCCGCGGCCGTCGAGCAGCGCACTGAGCATCCGTTCGCGGCTGGCCACGCCCAGCACCTCATCCACCTCCTCCCCCAGCACCACCCACCAGGGCGCGCTGTTGGCCTGCAGGGTGTCGCGCTGACTCTCCAGGCTCTCTCCTCCATCGAGCGTGGGGGCCGACACCCGCGGCACCATCAGATCGCGGGCGGTCAGGTCGTTCAGCTGAAACACCTTGGCGATCATCGCCGCCTCATCGGCCTCGATCTGCCCCTTCTGGGAGCCGAGCCTCGCCAGCAGGCGGATCTCGTTCTCATCGGTGCTGATCTCGTTCTCAGCCGTGAGGGTCGGCATCAGCCGTTCCAGCGGCAGCACCAGCGGCAGCAGCAGTTTCTGGAACAGGTCTACCGCCGGGGCTGTGGCCAGAGAGACCGGCAGGGCCAGCTTGCTGCCGATCGATTTGGGCAGGATCTCCCCGAGCAGGATCAGCAGCACCGTCAGGGCCACCGAGAACAGGGGCAGCGCGGCGCCACTGACCTGATGTCTGGCGAACACCGCTGCGGCATAGCCGCCCACCATCAGGCTGCCGAAGATGTTGAAGACGTTGTTGGCGATGACCAGCACCGCCAGGGTGCGCCCCAGGCGCTGGCGCAGCTTCTCCAGCCGCAGGGCGCCGCGTACGGGCCGCTCCCGGCTGGCCAGTTCATGCACCTTGACCGGGTTGACCGTGAGCAGGGCTGCTTCGATGCCGGAGCACAGAAACGAGCCCACCAGCATCAGCAGCACGAAGAGCAGCAGCAGCAGCAGGTCGGTCATGGCGCTGCCGCGGGTGATGGCGACGGTTGGATGATGGGATCGCGGAGAACGGCCACCTGCATTCAAGCGGCTGTGCCATCTTCTCGCTGTAGCCGTCGCCTGCGCCATGCCCCAGCTCCTGATTGATCCGGCGGTGCTGCAGGAGCGCCGGCGTGAGTTTCTGCAGCGGCTCGGCGGTGCGGCGGCGGTGATTCCGGGAGCCCCCCTGGTCACCCATCACGCCGACGTGGAGCACGCCTTCCGGCAGAACAGTGATTTCTGGTACCTCACGGGCTTTGACGAGCCGGGGGCGGTGGCCCTGTTTCTGCCGCACAGGCCGGAGCATCCCTTCGTGCTGTTCGTCGAGCCCCGCGATCCCGGCGCCGAGGTCTGGAACGGCTTCCGCTGGGGCTGTGAGGGGGCCGTGGAGCAGTTCGGGGCGGATCTGGCCCACCCCCGCTCCGAGCTGGCGGAGCGACTGGCCGGGTATCTCGATGGCGCGGAGGGCATCGCCTTCCGCATCGGCCGCCATCCTGCGGTGGAGCCGCTGGTGCTGCAGGCCTGGGGCCGTCAGCTCGACCGGGCGCCCCGCAGCGGCATGGCGGCCCTGGGACTGGTGGCACCCTGCCCCATCCTGCACGCCATGCGCCTGCGCAAAAGCGCGGACGAACTGGGGCGGCTGCGCGAGGCGGCGCGCATCTCTGCCGAGGCCCACGAACTGGCGCGGCAGGTGGTCAGGCCCGGACTCAATGAGCGGCAGGTGCAGGCGGTGATCGAGCAGCACTTCCTCGAGCAGGGGGCCCGCGGACCCGCCTACGGCTCGATCGTCGCCGGCGGCGACAACGCCTGCGTGCTGCACTACATCGCCAACAACGACACCCTGAGAGACGGTGATCTGCTGTTGATCGATGCCGGTTGCAGCCTGGGCGACTACTACAACGGAGACATCACCCGCACCTTCCCGATCAACGGCCGCTTCAGCGCTGAGCAACGCGATCTCTATGCCCTGGTGCTGGCCGCACAGGAGCAGGCGGTGGCGGCGGTGGCCCCGGGGCAGACGGCCGAGGGCGTGCACGAGACGGCCGTGCGCGTGCTGGTGGAGGGCCTGCTGCAGCTGGGTCTGCTGCAGGGCGATGTCGACGGGATCATCGAGCAGGGGGCCTACCGGCACCTCTACATGCATCGCACCGGCCACTGGCTGGGGCTGGATGTGCACGATGTGGGTGCTTACCGGCTGGGAGAGCACCCGGTGGTGCTGGAGCCGGGCATGGTGCTCACCGTGGAGCCTGGGCTGTACGTGAGCGACCGGCTGCCGGTGCCGGAAGGCCAACCCGCCATCGCGGAGCGCTGGAAGGGGATCGGCATCCGGATCGAGGACGATGTGGCTGTGAGCGAGCACGGCCACGACAACCTCACGGCGGCCGCTCTCAAGAGCGTGGCGGCGATGGAGCGCTGAGCGGGTTCATGGGGCCTGCAGCATCGGCTCCAGCGTGGGCAGCACCTGAACGGTGGCGGGGATCAGCGCATCAGCCCCCGCCTGGAGCAACTGGTTTTCATAGCGGTCGCGCCGGCCCTCGCACCCCGCGCTGTGCAGATGGGGTGGCGCCACCGCCAGGGCCAGGAAGCGCTGCTCCGGGAGCTGCTGCCGGGCCCGCATAACGGTGTGAACATCGGCCACGGTGTCACCCAGGTAGGCCACTGGTGGGGTGTCGGGTCCGAGCCTGGCCCCGATCAGCTGTTCGGCCAGTCTCAGCAGGCCTGTGGGATCGGGTTTGTCGGGAGCGTCGCCCATGGCGATCAGGGGGGGATCGATCAATCCCAGCCGCTGCTGCAGCACGAAGCGGGCGGAAGGCGGTTCGGCGCCGCTGACGAAGCCCCAGGCCACTCCGGCCGCGCTCAGGCAGGAGAAGAAATCGGCTTCCACCAGCAGCGGTTCGTCGCGGATGAAGCCCTGCCAGCGCTCCGGCTCACCCTCGGGATCGCCACCAAAATAGAAGCCGTTGAACACCTCGATCAGGTCTTCCAGGGCGGGAAGGGGGCGCTGATCCTGCTGCCCCAGGCCGGCGCGGCGCAGCAGCTCGAGCGAGGCCTGCCAGTCGTTGTTCCAGAGTCCCTCCGCCTTGAGTGCGTCGATGACGCCGGGCTGAGGCCGCACTCCGCTGTAGTGCTGCACCGTCTCGACGATGGCCCGGCGGTAGCTGAGCGCCACATCGCGGATCACGCCATCGATGTCGAACAGCAGAACGGCGCGTGGGTTCAGGATCTGACCGCTGGTCGGCTGGTAGATTAGTTGTTTGCTCTGCTGCTTTGGGATCCCAGTCCATGCCTGCCACTGAATCCGCCAGGGAAGCCACCAGCACCCCAGCCGCGGTCGGGGCCGAGGTGCTGGGAGCCGAGGCACCCAGTGAGGGCCGGCCGGTGATGCGCGGCGGCAGTGCCGCCCTGGCCACCGCCACCATCGATGAGGATGGCGTTCCCTCCGGATATACCCCCAAGGCTGATGAGGGTCGCTTCCTGCTCAAGATCCTCTGGCTTCCCGACAACGTCGCCCTGGCGGTTGATCAGATCGTTGGCGGCGGCCCCAGCCCGCTGACGTCCTACTTCTTCTGGCCCCGCGAGGATGCCTGGGAAACCCTCAAGGGTGAGCTGGAGGGCAAGAGCTGGATCACCGACAACGAGCGTGTCGAGATTCTCAACAAAGCCACCGAGGTGATCAACTACTGGCAGGAGGAAGGTCGCGGCAAGGGGCTCGAGGAGGCCAAGGCCAAGTTTCCCGATGTCACCTTCTGCGGTACCGCCTGATCGGCTTGAAGGTGCTCCCCAGCGAGGCTCGTGGCGCTCCGGAAGGAGCGCCTTTTTCGTGCCTGCTGCGGCGATCGTTGGCTGGGGCGGGCATCGATGGCGACCCGATCCCGCTCAGCCCAGGGCATCCCGCTCAAATCCGGCCGCGGCGTTCCGGGTTGCCTCCACGCTGACCAGCGCCGAGGCGATCGGGGCCCCGATGGTGAAGGTGCCGATGCCGGCGGCGGCCAGGGTGCTCAGATCCGAGGGCTGCCGCAGGCTGGCCACCAGCAGCCGGGTGCTGGAGCCCACCCCATCAAGACAGCGCTGCATGCTGATCAGCTCGGCGTGGCCATCGCGGCCCCGATCGCAGATGCGGCCCAGATAGGGGGCGATGTAGCGCGCCCCGAGAGCTGCGGCCAGCAGCACCTGATGGGCCTCGTAGCAGGCGGTGAAGGTGATCGGGATGCCTTCAGCGATCAGGGCGCGGGCGGTTTCGATGCCCTGGAGATCGATCGGAACCTTGACCAGCACCCGCTGGCGGTCGATGGCGGCCAGTTGCCTGCCGATGGCGCTGGCGGTTTCCGCATCGGCTCCCCAGGTCTGCAGGTGGATCTCCTGGGCCCCCAGATCGAAGGCCCGTCGCGCCAGATCCTGCAGATGGGCGGGGGTGCAGGGCTGGCCGGCGCGCATCAGCAGGGTGGGGTTGGTGGTGATACCCCGGAACAGACCGCTGGGCAGCCAGGTCTGCCAGTCGGCGGGATCGGCGCTGTCGAGCAGCAGCTGCAGGGTCATGGCCGTGGAGGCTGGGTCGCCGGGCTGTATGTCTTGGCCAGCGGCGCTGTGCCAGAGCAGGCCCGCAGCTGTGCCCGCAGGTTGCGGCCCAGGGCGCTCCAGTCGAAGCTGCGGGGATCGTGGCGGGTGCCGCTGAGATCGACCTCCTGGTGGGTCGTCACCTGACTGGATGGGATGCCGTAGCGGCTTTGCCACAGGGCAATCTGGCGGGCCAGGCTCTTGTATTGCGCCGGGGTGTAGCCGGAATGGGTGTGGGCTTCGCCATCGGCTCCGTTGGGTGGCGACACCAGGCTCACATGCAGGGCGAAGTTGTTCACTGAGGCGGGGATGGCCTGCCGCAGCTGCACGGCCTGGCGCTGGAAGGCCGAATCGCCGGCCCCGAAGGCCCGTTTGTCGTCATCGACCACGCGGATTCTCTGGCCCTCGCGGCCGATGAGCATGTGATAACTCGCCTGCTGGCCGTCATCGCTCTGGTGGCGCTGGAACAGGGCCAGAGCGGTTTTTTCATCCACCACCGTTTCGTGCAGCACGATCAGTTGGGGCGTGTGCAGCACGGCTTCGCCCTTCCAGTTGATCGGCTGCCTGTCGCCGAAGTTGCTGGGATCGGCGGGCGCGGCGATCTCCGGGCTACCGCGGCTGAGACAGGCGAGGGTCGCGGTGGTCGCGGCTGGGGTGGGGATGCCTGCCAGGGC
>JBAWXG010000002.1:0-59379 GCA_037144195.1 Synechococcus sp. ELA057 | reverse complement strand
CCGTTCCAGACCTCGGAGCTGTTGTTCCATCCCCAGGCCCATTTGTCCTGGGGGTAAAGCTTGACGCGTGTGGGCAGGGACGCCGCCTGATCCAGATTCACCTCAGGCCCCTCAAGGGCCTGCTGCACCAGATGGGCCAGTCCCTCGATGAACGAGGGCGTGGTGTCGAGGGCGGGAACACGGCGGAAGTTGCTGATCCCCGCTTCCGTCGCGATCTCCCGGTACTCGATATCGATCTCCTCGAGGGTCTCGATGTGCTCGCTGACGAAGCTGATCGGTACCACCACCAGATCCTTCACCCCCGCCTCCCCCAGTTCGTGCAGGGCGTCATCGGTGTAGGGCTTGAGCCACTCCACGGGACCGACCCGGCTCTGATAGGCGAGGGTGAAGGGGTTGGCATGGCCGAGATCAGCCTCCAGCCGCTGCATGATCAGCTGCGCACAGGATTCGATCTCCTGCTGATAGGGGTCTCCGGCCTCCTCGACGTAGCTCTTCGGCACGCCATGGGCACTGAAGAAGACGTGGGCGCTGGCGGGCTCGGGGCAGGCCTTGATCTCGCGGGCGATCAGTTCGGCCATCGCCCCGATGTAGCCAGGGTCGTCGTAGTAGCTGCGGATGCAGCGGATCGGCAGACGCGCAAAGGCGGGATCGGCCAGTCGCAGCCGCTGCAGCTCACGGAAACTCGAACCGCTGGTGCTGATCGAGAAATGGGGATACAGCGGCAGCACCACCACCTCATCGACCCCATCGGCCTTGATGTCGGCCACTGCCGACTCGGTGAAGGGATGCCAGTAGCGCATGGCCACGTAACTGGTGGCGTCGATCCCGCGCTGGCGCAGGCTGCTCTGCAGTTCGCGGGCCTGCTGCTCGGTGATCCGCCGCAGGGGGGAACCACCCCCGATCGAGCGGTAGGCCGCCTGGGATTTGCCGGAGCGCAGGGTGCTGATCAGCCAGGCCAGAGGCTTCTGCAGGGCCGGCACGGGCAACCGGATGATCTCCGGATCAGCGAACAGGTTGTAGAGAAACGGCCCGACGTCCTGGATGCGCTCGGGTCCGCCGAGGTTCAGCAGCAGCACGCCGACCCTGGCCATTCCCGGGTGCCCTCAAAACGCCGAGCGTAATCCGCCCTCCCTCCCCACCGGCGAGGCCTGATAAACCGGTTCATCTGTCGCGGGCAGCCCTGGCCCCCCTGGCAGCGGCGGAATCACACCGGTAAGGTCCCGCCGGCGGTTCCCCTGGGCAGCAAGCCCAGCTCCTCTCCTGCGCGCCAGCCCCGACCCAGAGGAGCCATCGAGCTTCGGGAGCCCAGGGCCGGCGGCCATGGCCCACGATCTCGATCCACAGCTGCGGCAGATCAATGAGGCCTTGTCCATTGGAGGGGTGCGGCTGCGGCTGGAGCGCCGGGGCCTCAGCCTTGGGCTGCGCGGCCCTCTGCCCCGCAGCGACACGGATCCGCAGCGGATCGTTCAGCGGCTGAGTCTCGGGTTGCCGGCATCTCAGGAGGGGCTGATCCAGGCACGGCAGGCCCTGCAGCGGGTCCACGAGGACCTGAAGAACGGTCGCTTCCGCTGGAGTGCCTGGCGGCGGAGCCCAGCGGCCCAGGGCAGGAGCTCGGGCGCTGCCAGGCCCGTGCCCCGAAACGCAGCCCAGACGGGCCCGCGTGCCACGGGTTCTGATCCAGGGCCCCTCAGGGTGAGCCTGGACGCCTTTGAAGCCGCCTTCTTCGCCGATCCGCGCCGGCGGCGCCATCCCAGTGGCAGCCGCAGCACCTGGAGCGCCGCCTACCGCCCCTATCTGCGGCGGGTGGAACAACTGGCCGCAGGCGGCAGGCTGTCGAGCAGGCTGCTGGAGCAGGCCCTCGAGAGTTACGAGCTCGCCAGCCGCAGCCGCCAGCAATGCGGGCTCGCCCTGGCTGCCCTGGCACGCCACCAGGGCATCAACCTTCCGGACGACTGGAGGGAGCGCTGCGGCGGCTACGGGCTGCACCGTGCCCGCTTCCGGCAGCTGCCCAGCGACGCCCAGATCCTGGACCGGGTGGCGGAGATTCCCAACCCCGGCTGGCGGCTTGCCTATGGCCTGATGGCCACCTACGGGCTGCGCAACCACGAGGTGTTCTACTGCGATCTCTCCGGGCTCGCGCCTGGCGGAGACCGGGTGCTGCGGGTGTTGCCCACGAGCAAGACCGGCGAGCATCAGGTCTGGCCCTTCGATCCCTCCTGGGTGGAGCATTTCGGACTCGAACAGCTGGGCCGGGATCCGCGGGCGCTTCCGGCCGTGGCCACCGACCTCCGCCGCACGACCCTGCAGGCGGTCGGTCGGCGGGTGTCGGAGCAGTTCCACCGCTATGGGCTGCCCTTCACCCCCTACGACCTGCGTCACGCCTGGGCGGTGCGCACCATTCACATCGGCCTGCCCGACACCGTCGCTGCGCGGATGATGGGCCACTCGGTGGCGATCCACACCCGCACGTATCACCACTGGATCACCCGGCGCGATCAGCAGCAGGCGGTGGATGCGGCCCTGGCCCGCCTGCGCAGCGCCTGATCCGGATCCAGAGTGGTCTCGCCCCGCTTGCCCCTGCGTGCCCCCTGAGAACGACCTGGATGCCCAGGCCCAGACCCTCGGCATGGGCGGAGATCTCGCCCCCGAAAGCGATGCCGGGGGCTACCGCCGCCGCATGCAGCGCCGCCAGGAGGTGCAGCGGCAGCGGGTCGCGGAACGGGACCGCGAGAAAGGGCTGGTGCTGGTGTTCACCGGCGATGGCAAGGGCAAGACCACGGCAGCCCTCGGGCTGGTGCTGCGCACCCTTGGCCATGGGGAACAGGTGGCGGTGGTGCAGTTCATCAAGGGTGGCTGGCAGCCGGGGGAGGCCCGCGCCCTTGAACTGTTCGGCGATGCCCTGCACTGGCACGCCCTCGGCGAGGGTTTCACCTGGGAGACCCAGGACCGGGAGCGGGACCGGGCCCTGGTGCAGCAGGCCTGGCAACGCTCACTCACCTACCTGGAAGACAGCTCCCGCCGGCTGGTGGTGCTGGATGAGGTGAACGTGGCGATGAAGCTTGGTTATCTCGATCCGGCGGATGTGCTGCAGGGGCTGGATCGCCGCCCAGCGCTCACCCACGTGGCCCTGACCGGCCGCGGGGCACCGCCCGCCCTGCTGGAGCGGGCCGATCTGGTGACCGAGATGAAGATGGTGCGCCATCCCTTCCGGGAGCAGGGCGTACGCGCCCAGGCCGGGATCGAATATTGAACCGGCCAGGCGGGAGCCTGATCGCCACACGGCGCCGTTGCTACTGTTCGCCGGATCGAAGAGCTCGATGGCTTACCGGCGCGTTCTGCTCAAGCTCAGCGGCGAAGCTCTGATGGGAGAGCAGGGTTACGGCATCGACCCTGCCATCGTCCAGTCGGTCGCCCGGGATGTGGCGGAAGTCGTGGCCGACGGCACCCAGCTCGCCATCGTGGTCGGTGGGGGCAACATCTTCCGCGGCCTGAAGGGATCCGCCGCCGGGATGGACCGGGCGACAGCCGATTATGTCGGCATGCTCGCCACCGTGATGAACGCCATCACCCTCCAGGACGGCCTGGAACGGGCCGGGGTGCCCACCCGGGTGCAGAGCGCCATCTCGATGCAGGAAGTGGCCGAGCCCTACATCCGCCGACGGGCCATCCGTCACATGGAGAAGGGCCGGGTGGTGATCTTCGCCGCAGGCACCGGCAACCCCTTCTTCACCACAGACACCACCGCCGCCCTGAGGGCCGCCGAGATCGGGGCCGATGTGATCTTCAAGGCCACCAAGGTCGATGGGGTCTACGACAAGGACCCCAAACGCTTCCCCGATGCGGTGCGCTACGAGACTCTCTCCTTCCTCGATGTGCTGAGCGGCGAGCTGGAGGTGATGGACAGCACGGCCATCGCCCTGTGCAAGGACAACGCCATTCCGATCGTGGTCTTCGATCTGTTCGGCGCCGGCAACATCGGTCGCGCCGTCCGCGGCGAATCGATCGGCACCAGCATCCGGCCGGCATCCTGACGGCTCCCGCCTGAGGCCCTCGCCAGGCGGCGCCGGCCCCAAACCGTTCCAGACACCCAACGACCCCCATGGATCTCGAAGCCAGCATGCGCAAATCGGTGGAGTCCACCCAGCGCACCTTCAACACGATCCGCACCGGCCGGGCCAACCCATCCCTGCTCGACAAGATCCAGGTCGAGTACTACGGCGCCGAGACCCAGCTCAAGGCTCTGGCCACCCTCTCCACACCCGACTCGCAGACGATCCAGATCCAGCCCTTCGACCGCGGCTCGCTGGCCCTGATTGAAAAGGCCATCTCCATGAGCGATCTCGGTCTCACCTGCAACAACGACGGCAAGGTGATCCGCATCAACATTCCGCCGCTCACGGAAGATCGCCGCAAGGATCTCTGCAAGCTGGCAGCCAAATACGCCGAAGAAGGGAAGGTGGCACTGCGCAATATCCGCCGCGACGGCATTGACAAAGTGAAGAAGCAGGAAAAGGAAGGGGAACTCTCCGAGGATCAGAGTCGCGATGAACAGGAACGGATCCAGAAGCTCACCGATCGCTTCATCACCGAGCTGGAAAAGCACCTGGCCGAGAAGGAAGCCGACATCCTCAAGGTGTGAACGCCGATCCGATCTTTGATGTGATCGTCGTCGGAGCTGGGGCCGCAGGGTCCGCTGCGGCGTTTCATCTCGCCGCGCGAGGCCGAAGGGTGCTGCTGCTGGAGCGGGAGGCCTTGCCCCGCAGCAAGGCCTGCGGTGGTGGCATGGCGGCCTCGGTGCAACGCTGGTTTCCCTTTCCGCTGCTGCCCGTGGTGGACCAGGTGATCCGCCAGGTGCGCTTCACCTGGTGCCTGGAGGACCCGGTGACGGCGGAGCTGCCAGGGGATTCCCCCTTCTGGATCGTGCGACGCTCCCGTCTCGATCAGGCCATCGCCGAACAGGCGGTTGTCGCCGGCGCCGCGCTCGAGGAACGATCGATCGCGGAGACCATCGATCGCGATGGGGATCACTGGCGGGTCGGGACCAGGGATCGCAGCTACCGCAGCCGGGCGCTGGTGCTGGCCGATGGTTCGGCCTCCCCATTCGCCGCTCGCCTCGGCCTCGGCCCCGCCCGCCCGCGCTTCGCTGCCGCCACGGCGGTGGAGGTGGAACTGGAGGGCCCCGCTCAGCTGCCGGATACCGCCCGCTTCGAATTCGGCCTGGTGCGGCATGGGTTCAGCTGGGCCTTCCCACGGCAGAACGGCTGGAGCATCGGGGTGGGAACCTTCGTCGGCCGCGAACCGGCCGACAGCGAGGCGGTGCTGCAGCAGTTGCTGCCCAGCCTCGGGCTGCGGCCTGATGCGGGGGAGCGGCGCTTCTCCCCGCTCAGGGTCTGGGACGGCCACCATCCCCTGCATCAACCCGGCGTGGTGGCGGTGGGTGATGCGGCCTCCCTCTGCGATCCCTTTCTGGCGGAGGGGCTCAGACCCGCCCTGCTCAGCGGCGTTCGGGGCGCTGAGGCGATCGACCACCATCTGGCGGGCGAAGCCTCAGCCCTTGCGGACTACAGCGCTGCCATGCGGCGCGAGTGGGGCGAATCCATGGCCTGGGGCCGTCGCATCGCGCAGGTGTTTTACCGGGTCCCCAAGGTGGGATATCAACTGGGCATCAAGCGGCCCACCGCACCGCAACGGATCGCCCAGATCCTGTCCGGGGAGATGGGCTATGGCGACATCGCCCAGCGGGTGATCCGACGACTGCTGTTTCAGGGCCGCTGAACCGCGGCGGAGCTCAGTTGCGCACGCAGTTCTTCAGATCGCGCAGCCGCTGATCGATCGAACCGAGCAGCTCAAGCGCGAACATCGGCGCCTCCTGCACGGCGAACAGAAACTTCTCCCGGTTCATCACCAGCAGCCTGCACGGCGTCACGGCACGGGCCATGCCGTAGCGGCGGTGGTCCTGGGTGACCAGCGCGCCGGCCCCGAACACCTCTCCGGCTTCGATCACTTCATGGCCACGGTCACCATTCCAGGTGAGCTCCACCGTGCCTTCCAGCAATCCGAACATGCAGTCGCCCGGTTCACCGGATCGGAAGATCACCCCACCGGCCTCCACATCGGTCACTTCCCCCTTGCTGGCCAGGGCGCGCATGGTGTCAAGAGCATTCATGGCGATCCTCGTTCAGGTGGAAGACAACGCGGGGAAGGGAGCTGGCTGCGGCTGAGAGCCCGCAGCCAGCGATCTGATGGAATCAGACAGACAGCGGATGCTGTCGGGACTGGCCGCGGGGGGAAAGCCGCTCAGCGGCCGAGCGCCAGAGGGGCACCAAGCCCACCCCTGACATCGGAAGGAGCCAGGCGTCCGTCCTTGTCGGTGTCGAGGGCATCGAAAACAGCGTCGCTGCCCAGCCATTCTTCGCGGGTGATGCAGCCATCACCATCGAGATCATTGAGCAGGAAGATCTCATGGACGGCGTGGGTGAAGGCCGCACCGCCCTCCAGCGCCGCCAGGCGATGGGCCAGCTGGGCCTCCAGGGTTTCAATGGCCTTGCTGAAGCCACGGATCCCCTCATCCAGCTTTTCGCTGGCCATGGTGTCCTCGGCCATCATCGCTTCAAAATCAGCACGCTCCAGATGGATCCGCTCCTCACAGGGGCGCAGGTTGTGGGGATCGAGCCGGCGCTGCAGCTCCCCTTCGGTGGAGCGCAGCTGATCCATCAGGGCCGGCGAGATGGTGAGCAGATCGCAACCCGCCAGTTCGATGATCTCATCGGTGTTGCGGAAGCTGGCCCCCATCACCTCGGTTTTGTAGCCGTAGGTCTTGAAGTAGTTGAAGATTCGGCTCACCGAGATGACGCCAGGATCTTCGGGACCGGGATAGCTGTCGCGGCCTGTGCTCTTCTTGTACCAATCGAGGATGCGCCCGACGAAGGGGGAGATCAGCGTCACACCGGCCTCGGCGCAGGCCACGGCCTGGGCAAAGCCGAACAACAGGGTGAGATTGCAGTGAATTCCCTCCTTCTCCAGCAGTTCGGCGGCACGGATGCCCTCCCAGGTGGAGGCGATCTTGATCAGCACCCGGTCGCGGCTGATGCCTGCAGCGGCATACAGACCGATGAGTTTGTGCGCCTTGGCGATGGTGGCCTCGGTGTCGTAGCTGAGGCGCGCATCCACCTCCGTGGAGACCCGCCCCGGGACGATGCGCAGAATCTCCTTGCCGAAGGTGACGCTGATCTCATCAAGGGCCTCACTGACGACAGCATCCGCACCGGCGGCGGAACCGATCGCCTGGCGGGACTCCCGCAGCGACCGATCGATCAGCTCCTGGTAAGCGGGGATCTGTGCCGCTGCCAGGATCAACGAAGGGTTCGTGGTGGCATCGCGGGGCGTGAACTGACGGATCGCCTCAAGGTCGCCGGTGTCTGCCACGACAACGGTCATGGCAGCGAGTTGATCGAGCAGATGGGCCATCGGACGGGAGCGCGCAGCGCCGCGGCGTACGGTTGAACGCTAGCCAGAGCTTCAGTTTTCGCCGACCACAACGGTCTTGACACGAGAACCTGAACGCCAGCGAAGGCAGGCGCGGCGGGCCGGTGTCAGCGGGAGCGGGGTGCTCGTTCGCCAGGCTTGGACTGTGCAGGCCGCGTGGACGCAGCCGGCGGAGGGGCAGCGGGGCTGGCACCAGCGGCAGCAACGGAATCCTCGGATGGGAGGCGACTCGCCGCAGCGATCTTGGAGCTGGGCCGGATCTTCTCGATCACCAGCAGCGCTTCCACGATCTGCTTGGCCACAGGCACCGCAACGGTGGAGCCGTAGGCATTGCCCCCCTGGGGTTCATCCACCACCACCAGCACCACGTAGCGAGGATTTTCGATCGGGAGCACCGCCACGAAGCTGCAGATGCGTGCCCCGGGGATGTAGGTCCCGTTGTGGGCCTTCTGGGCCGTTCCGGTCTTGCCGCCGAGGCGATAGCCCGGAATCTGCAGACCCTTGCCGCTGCCCTTCTGCACAACGGTCTCCATCCAGTTCACCACCGTGCGGGTGATGGCGGGATCCAGCAGCTGGATGCCAGGCGCCTGACCCGTGGTCGCCAGCGCATCGCCGGAGCGCAGGCCTCGGGTGATGTGGGGGCTGACCAGACGCCCCCCATTGGCCAGCATCCCGTGCAGCTGCAACAACTTCAACGGGGTGAGCGAGAACCCCTGCCCGAAGGCCGCCGTGGCCGACTCGATCGGGCTGCCGCTGAACTCGCTGCGGGACTTCAACTGGCCTGCCACGGCGCCAGGAAGATCGGTGTCCGGCACGACATCGATCCCGAAGGTGTGCAGCCAAGTCCAGAAATGGTCCTTGTTCACCCGGCTCATCGCCTGAACCATCCCCACATTGCTGGACACCTGCAGCACGGTGGGGAAATCGATCACGCCATGGGCACTGTGATCGTTGTTGAAGATCGGCCAGCCACCGATGGTCAGCTGGCCGACATCGTTGACGCGGCCAGCGGGATTGATGGCCTTCTCCTGAAGGGCCAGAGCCAGATTGATCGGCTTGAAGGTCGATCCCGGTTCATAGAGATCCTGCACCGACCATTCACGGAACAGCCCGGGGTTGAAACTCCAGAACCGGTTGGGGTTGTAAGTGGGGGTGGAGACCAGCGCCAGCATCTCGCCGCTGCGGGCATCCATCACCAGGGCAGCCCCGCGCTTGGCATGCCACTGCTTCACCTGTTTCGAGAGGGCCTGCATCGCCACCTGCTGCAGGCGTGAATCGAGGGTGAGCTGCAACCTCAGATCGTCGCCGTAGAGAGAGCCGGCCTGAATCCCGTCGGGCAATGGGGTGCCGTCTGCACCGCGGCGCATGCTGAAGGCCGTCTCCTGACGTCGCAGCTCCTGATCGCGGCTCTGCTCCAGACCCGCCTGGGGGACACGCTCGAGGTTGAGGAACCCGACGACGTTGGCGAACAGCGATCCCTGGGGATAGATCCGTTGGGGATAGGCATCCAGATCGAGGCCGCTGATGCCGAGTTCACGAACGCGCTGGGCGGTGTCGGGATCGAGGTCGGTGGCGAGTTTGACGCCCGTGCGCCGGTTGCCGATCAGGGCCAGCAGGGAACGGGGTGGAATCCCCAGCACCGGGGCCAGCCGCTCCACGACATCAGCGGCCGGGCGCACGGCCTGGGGCTTGTCTCCGGGAACGTTGAAGTAGCGGGGATGGGCCCAGAGGGTGAAGCGCTCCTCGTCGAGCGCCACCAACCTGCCCATACGATCGACGATCGTGCGCCGCTGCCGCAGCGGGGCCACGGTGTGGGTCTGGATGGCCCGGGCCCGGGCCTGCAGCTCCTTCCCCTGCAGCACCTGCAGCCAGGCGAGCCTGACGGCGAGCCCCATCAGGGCGATCACCAGCAGGCCGTAGACAGCCAACAGCCTTTTGCTGGAGAGGGGCTGCATCACCGCAACACCCGCACGGCGTGTGCTGCCCGAAGAGCGGAGGGATCCGGGGCCGCCCGGGCCGGATGAACTCGTGCCCGCAGACCGTGGGGGAGAGGGGCGGCGCGAGACAGAGGCCATCAGAAGCCCGCCGGCATCTGACGCAGCTGGATGCCGGTGAACAGGGGTTGAGCCGTCGGGACGCGGACCGGTACCGGTTCGCTGAGATGAATCAGGTTTTCGCTGCTTGTGGGCACCAGCTGCCCTGGTCTGCCCACCACACCGAGATGATGCTGCTCGAGCAGGGCCGCTGATTCCTGCAGACGATGCTCGAGAGTCTTGGCGGCATCAAGCTCGGTGAAGCTGCGCGCCCACTCGTTCTGCCAGTGAAGCGTCAGCGCGCTGAGGCTCAGCACTGAAAAGCTCAGGCCTGCCAGGGCTCCGGTGCTGAGGCGATGAAGCCCCGCCAGCCAGGGAGCCTGCCGCTCGACGCGACGGGCAGACAGAGCCCCTTCAAGCAGCGACAGCGACTTGCGGGGGTCCCTCCGGCGGGAGGTCTGCAGCGATGGTGCGGCCGTAGCAACCACAAATGGCGTCAAATCCTGCGCAAGTGAACCACCCTGGGGCCGCCGCGGCAACTGGAACGATCGCTCGTTTCACTAAGCCAGCACCAGAAGGTTGATCAGGGTCAGACCATTCCAGAGGGCATGCATCAGGACCGAAGGCGCCAGACGACCGCTGCGCCAGCGCAGCCAGCCCAGTCCGACACCCAGCACGAACAGCGGCACACCCTCCGACAGGCTCAGATGAGCCAGGGCGAAGACCGCCGCACTCACCAGCACCCCCACCATCCCGCCCCAGCGCTGAGCCAGCACCGGCAGCAACGCCCCCCGGAAGAGAATCTCCTCAAACAGGGGGGCCACCAGGGAAGCGGTGAGCGCAAAGCAGGCCAGCGCCCATGGATCGGGACTGGTCAGCACCAGATCGAGCAAGGGATTGCTGCCCCCGGCATCGGGCCAGAGACGCTCCACCAGCCAGCCGCTGAGAGCCACCGCCGGCAGAGCCATCAACAGGGTGCTCAGGGCTCTGCCAAGCCCGGAAGCCAGCGGTCTCCAGTGCCATTGCAGCCAGCCTCCAGCAGGCGGACAGCCGCGACCGCGAAGCATCCCGGCAAGGATCAGCAAGGGCACCGCCATCACCAGCAGATAAAGCAGCAGCACCTGCACCCCCTGCTGCAGGGAGGGGCTCAGCTTCAGGCCAGCGAGGGTCGCCACCAGCGGGCCCTGCAGCAGCTGGGGCATCAGAACCTCGCCCAGCAGGACGAAGCCCCCGGCAATCAGCAGGGTGATGTCGGTCAGATCGAGATCTGGACCGAGCCACGGCGGCGCAACGGGCAAACGCCCGCGCCACCGCAACCACGCCTGGCGCAGCAACAGGCCCAGACCAACCAGCATCAGGGGAAAGGGCAGGAGATTGACCACCAGCCAACGCAGCAGCAACGCCCGGCCCCCGGCTGCTGCAGGGCAGGCGGCGTCGCCGGACATCTGCTCACAGACCAGCTGGGAGAGGAGCGGTGAGGGCTTCCAGGGGAGCAGCAGCGTCTGCCGCATCGGGGCATCGAGAACCTGCCCCTGCTCCAGAGCGCGCAGCAGCGCCATGCGGGCAGGATCCACGCTCTGCGCCAGATCGCTGATGCGCCGCTCCGAGGCCTGCGGGTCGCTGTTGCGCTGCAGCAGGGCCAGCTCAAGGCTCAGGGTCTGCGCCTGGCTGTCGCTGGAGCGGGCCAGCTCCCGTTCGATGCCGCGGCGCAGATCCCCCTGCGGATCGGTCCCGAACAGGGTGGAACGCAGCGGTTCGTGAACAGCCTGGGAGACCAGGGCGGAGAGCTCCAGCTGGCGATGGCTGAGGGCATCGCCCACGGAGGGGCGCTGCAGGCTGTCGAGGAGACCCTGGAACCAGAGCAACAGGCTCAGGGAGAGGCAGAGCAGGGCCAGCAGACTCTTCCAGAGTGGCGGCTGGCGTGTCGGGAGAATCGGGCCTGGGCGCATCGGTGGGGGGCTGGCGCTCACGGGAACGATCTCCGGGTGCCGGAACTGGGCCCGATTCTCCCTGCAGGGGGTCCCATACGATGGATCCGTCTGCGGCGCAAGCCTCGTGCCCCTCCGCCTCGTGCTGGTCCGTCACGGGATCAGCAGCTTCAACCTTGAACACCGCATTCAGGGCCGCGACGATCTCTCCCGCCTCAGCGAACAGGGGGAGCAGCAGGCGCAGGCCGTCGGACTCAGCCTGCGCGAACTGCCCCTGGACGGGGCCATCTGTTCCCCCCTCAGCCGCGCCCACGACACCGCCAGGCTGATCCTCGCCGCCCAGACACGCCCGCCGGCCCTGGAGCTCACGGAGGCGCTGCTTGAGATCGACCTCTCCCCCTGGACAGGCCTGCTGCGCAGCGAGCTGCGGGAGCGGGATCCGGAGCAGGAGCGGCGCTGGCGTGAAGCTCCGCACACGCTGGAACTCCAACGGGCGGACGGTCGCACCTACCAGCCGGTGGTCGAGCTGATGCAGCAGGCCCACGGCCTGCGACGCAGCCTGATCGAACAGCACCGCGACGCCCTCACGGGTCCGGATCAGAAAACCCTGCTTGTGGTGGCCCACAACGGCATCCTGCGCTGCCTGCTTCTGGCCCTGCTCGATCTGCCCGCCAGCGGCTTCCGGCGACTGCGTCTGGAGAATGCCTCGATCTCGGTGGTCAATCTGCGGCTGCGGCCCGGGGCCGGCGAGCCGGGGCTCGACACCCAGCTGGAATCGCTCAACGGCACCGCCCACCTGTCAGCCGCACTCCCCCGCCGCGGCCCCGGTCCCCGTCTGCTGCTGGTGCGCCACGGCGAGACGGACTGGAACCGGGAGGGGCGATTCCAGGGCCAGATCGACATCCCCCTCAACAGCAATGGCCTGGCCCAGGCCGAGGCTGCACGCCGGATGCTGTCGACCGTTTCGATCCAGCGGGCCTACACCAGTGCCATGGCCAGACCGCGCCAGACGGCCGAGCGCATCCTGCTGGAGCATCCCGGCGTGCCGCTGACCAGCACCCGCGGCCTGGTCGAAATCGGCCACGGGTTGTGGGAAGGGCGGCTGGAGCGGGAGATCGCCGAGGGCTGGCCCCAGCTGCTCAGCGACTGGAAGGAACAACCCCACACCGTGCAGATGCCGGAGGGGGAAACCATCCACGATGTCTGGCAGCGCTCCCTGGACACCTGGCAACGCATCGCGGCCAGCCTGGAGGCGACGGAGACCGCCCTGGTGGTGGCCCATGACGCCGTCAACAAGACCATCCTCTGCGCCCTTCTGGGGCTCGGCCCGGAGGCGATCTGGGCGATCAAGCAAGGCAACGGGGGGGTGACTGTGGTGGATTACCCCGATGGGGCCGCAGCACCACCTGTGGTCACCTGCATGAACCTCACGGCTCACCTCGGCGGCGTGCTCGACCGCACCGCCGCCGGCGCCCTTTGAGCGCTCCGCCCCCCTCGCCGGTCTTCAGCAGCCCGATCCGATGACCCAGGCCCGCACCACCCTGCTCCGCCGGGTCAACCTGCTGGAGGCCTCCGGTCAACCGCCGCGTCAGGTTGATGTACGGATCACGGGCGGCAGAATCAGCGCGATCGAGACCCAGGTCGCAGCCGATCCTGAGGCCCTCGAGCGCGATGCCAGCCGCTGGTGGCTGGGGCCGGCTCTGGTCGATGCCCACAGCGTCCTCGACGATCCCCTGACCGGTCGCGCTGAAACCCTCGCCAGCCTGGCGGCGGCGGCCGCCTCAGGCGGCTTCGGCACC
The DNA here is from genome assembly GCA_037144195.1 of Synechococcus sp. ELA057. Taxonomy (GTDB): domain Bacteria; phylum Cyanobacteriota; class Cyanobacteriia; order PCC-6307; family Cyanobiaceae; genus Cyanobium. The sequence goes on along the minus strand of JBAWXG010000002.1, from coordinate 46,134 downwards.
GTGGCGCTGCTGCCCTGGGCCCAGCGCTGGCGCGACCGGCCCGAAGCCCTGCAGCTGCGCTGGCAGGACCCACTGCGCCTGTTGCAGTGGGGCAGCTTCAGCCTTGGCGGCCAGGACACAGAGCTGGCGGAACACGACGCCCAGCTCCAGGCCGGGGCGATCGGACTGGCCGGTGGCCCGTGCCTGCCTGCCGTCGGGCTGCTGGAGCGGGGGCTGCGCCTGGCGGAGATGGGCGATCACCCCCTGCTGCTGGCGCCGCGGGATCCGTCCCTGAGCCAGCGGGGCTTCGTGCGCCAGCGGGTGGAAGCCCTGCGGGCGGGCTGGCCGGTGGATCCTGCCGTGAGCGAGACGCTGCCGCTGGAAACCGTGCTCACCCTGCGCACAGGGATGACCTCTGCCGGCCTGCGGTTGATGAACCTCTCGACGGCGGAGGCGGTAGGGCGGCTCAGGAGCCATCCCAGCCCTCCCCAGGCCAGCGTCTGCTGGTGGCATCTGCTGGCGGACAGCGGCAATCTTGATCCGGCTGCTCTGGGCTGGCGCCTCGAGCCCTCCCTGGGAGGCCCGGCTGATCGCCAGGCCCTGATCGACGCCCTGGCAGAAGGGCTGATCAGCGCCGTGGCGGTGCATCACCAGCCCCTCGATGCCGAGGAGACCCTGCTGAGCCTCGAGCAGAGGAGGGCCGGCATCGCCGGCCATGGCCTCCATCCCGAAAGCGGCTTCAAGGGCGTGCTGCCTGCCCTGTGGCGGGAACTGGTGGAGGGTCGCGGCTGGGGGCCTTCCCTGCTCTGGGAGCGTCTGTGCTGGGGGCCTGCCCGCTTCCTGGGGCTTGAACCGGAGGTTCTGGCGGAGGGGAGCCGGCGCTGGATCCTGTTCTCGCCGCAGGCCACGGAAGCTGGATGCGGATCTCGTTCAGCATCGTTGGCGGCGAATCATCCCAGGCCTCCAGGAGGCTCTCAGGGGGCGATCGTGGCCAGCGGCCTCATCGGGGAGGAGGGTTGGTGGGCCCCAGGGCTCCCCAGCTGCTGAACGGCAGGAAGCGCCAGAAGGCTCTGCCGATGATCTCTCCCTGCGGCAGGAAGGGTCCACCCGGCCAGAAGCGAGCATCCCAGCTGTTGGCCCGGTTGTCGCCCAGCACCAGCACCGAACCCTGGGGAACCACCACATCGATGGGCCTGCAGGGCCCCTGGCCCTGGGCATCGACGGGGCAGAAGTTGCGCACATAGGGCTCCGCCAGTGGCAGGCCGTTGATCCGCACCCCGCCGCGGGGGTCCACACTGACCCGCTCTCCAGGCAGACCGATCACCCGTTTGATGAAGGCATCGCAGGCGGGCTGCTGCAGCGCCGGCAGGGATCCGAGCAGGGGGATGTTGACCAGCAGGCATTGCAGGGCGGTGGGCTTGCCCTGGCTGGTGAGCACGGGATCGAAATGCTGGGGTGCATGAAACACCACGATCTCGGCCCGCCTGGGCAACCTGAACCGGTAGCTCAGCTTCTCCACCAGCAGCCGATCCTGCAGCTGCAGCCCAGGGAGCATGGACCCCGAGGGGATGTAGCGGGCCTCCAGAAGAAACTGGCGGACGCCCAGCATCACGGCGGCATAGAGCAGCAGGGTGCGCCAGAAGGCCCAGGGGCTCTCGCGATCGGCGTTGTCTGGTGTCCCGGGGGCCGACACCGCAGCGGGATCGAGGGCGCCGACTTCCGTGTTGCTGCGGTCAGGAGAGGGATCGCTGGAACCCGATCGCTGGGGTGGATCCGTTGGACGCAAGGAACGAAGGCCGCAGAGGACGTGTGCAGGGGGCAGATTAGGCAGACAGCGTCCCCCGGAATCTGATGGCCCGCCCCCGGTGGCACGAGGCGATCCCGCTGAGCACCAGCCGCCTGGGGCGGAACTGGGACCGCTTTGTGGCGATCTGGGCGGCCATCAACCTGGTCTGGGTCGCCTTCGATCTCACCTACGTGCCGCTGCGCACCTTCTGGCTGCAGCGCAACCTCTACCCGATTCCCTCGGTGCCGTTGGTGCTGCCGCTGCACGCCATCCCCGACATCACCCCCCTGGTGGATCCGATCAAGGGCATCGAACCCCACCGGGAAACCCAGGCCTATCTGCACCACTTCGAGCGATTGGACCGGCTGCTGCTGAACCAGGCGGCGGGGAGCGCGCTGGCACCACCCCAGCAGCAGGCCCTCAGGCTGCAGATCGCCCTCACCGCCCAGATGATCGACAGCAACCCCTTCGAGGCCAGCGGCGCCTCGGGGACGCTCGAGAAGATCAAGAACCGACTGCGGCAGAGGGCCGATCTGGACTCGGCCAAACAGGCTGCGGCGAAGCTGCTGGCGCCTGAACGGATCGCCCGGCTGGGCTGGGGAGGGGAGCGCATCTTCTGGCACGACCAGGTGCTGCCGCTGGTCGCCACCAACTACTGGCGGTCGATCGACGAAAACGGCAGGCCCACCGATCACTTCTGGCGTTACGACCTGCTGCTGTTCCAGAGCGTCTTCGCCTTCGACATCCTGATGCGGGTGATCCGGCTGCGGCGGCGCCTGACGGGCCTGAGCTGGAGTGAGGCCCTGCTGCGCCGCTGGATCGATCTACCCCTGCTGCTTCCCTTCTGGCGCCTGCTGCGCGTGGTGCCCGTGGTGGAGCGGCTGCAGAGCAGCGGACTGATCAACATCGAGCCGCTGCGGGCGGTGATCAGCCGGGCGGTGGTGGCGCTGCTGGCGGTGGAGCTGTTCGAGGTGCTGGCGCTGCAGCTGATCGACGGCCTCCAGGGGGTGATCCGCTCCAGGCGCTGGCCGGGACGCATCCGCTCCCTGCGCAGCCACCAGAGCGTCGAGCGCGATGGACGCGAGCTGGTGGAGCTGGCACGGATCTGGGCACCCCTGCTGCTGGCCCGGGTGGCACCGCGCCTGGCACCGGAGCTGCAGGGGGTGCTGAGCCATGCCCTGCAGCAGAGCCTGCAGAGCACGATGGTGCCGCCACCGTTGCGTCGCATTCAACCGCTGCTGCAGATGGAGCAAGGCCTCAGCCGCCAACTGGCCGGAGGCATGGTCGAGAGCCTGATCGACCTGACGCGATCCACGGGGCAACGGCTGGGACGTCGCGACGATCAGCAGCTGCAGCTGCTGCAGAGCTGCATCGACCGCTTCTGGGAAGAACTGGCCGACGCGCTGGAGCAGGGTCCGGCCCTAGAGGAATCCCAGCGGCTGCTGGCCGCTCTGCTGGAAGACTTCAAACGCACCTACCTGAGCCAGATCAGCCGGGCCGGCATCGAGGGCCTGATCGATGAACTCGACCTGCTGACGGTCAGATCTCAGGACGCAGCAGAGACTGCCATTCCGTCGTCTGAAATCCCGTGAGGACGGCACCGGCGGGCGTGACGAGAAAGGGGCGTTTGATCAAACGACCGTCGGCTGCAAGCGCCTCGAGAGCAGCCTCATCGGAGAGAGCACGCACCGCTGCCGCACCCAAGGCCCTGTAGCTCTGGCCGCTGGTGTTGAACAGCCGGCTCCTGCCGAGCTGTTCCATGGCTGCCCGCAGCTCGGCCAGGGCCGGAGGCTGGATGGTGATGTCGATGATCTCAACAGGCAGGCTGTGCTCCCTGAGCCAGGCCTGCGCCTTGCGGCAGGTGCTGCAGCCGGCGTAGCTGTAGACGCGGATCATCGGCAGGGTGAAGGCCGACTCACTTGATGCCGACCAGGGCCTTGAGCGCTCCCACCAGGCTGTTGGAGCCACTGCCAGCTCCATCGGAGGGACGGGTGCGGATGGTGACGTCGCCGTTGACGCTGGTGCGGCAGCTGAGGCGGTAGCTGGCTGGGCGATCGGCCAGGTACACCTCCTCGACATCGCTGCGGGGAGAAAGATTGCGGGCGCCTTCAACCACTTCCACGACACAGGTGCCGCACTGGCCCAGGCCACCACAGTTGCGGACATTGTTGATGCCCGCGTACGGATTGATACCGGCATCCACCGCAGCCTTGCGGAGGTTCGCCCCCTCGATGCAGCCGACCTGCTGGCCTTCACGTTCGAAGCGAATGGTGGGCACGGTCGATCTCGGGGAGGGCGCCGCCCAACTTACGTCACCTTCCTCCGCCAACGGCGGCGCGGGAGCAGGCAAAGCGCTGTCCACCTCAGGCCGAACGCCATGGCCAGGGCGGGGTGCGACCGGCCTCCGCAGCGATCCGTAACATGAATTCCCCGAGAGCAGGTCCTTGGCGATCAGCGGCCAGCCCAGCAACGACCTCAGCGGCTACGACCTGGTCGTGCAGCAGCTGATCCCCGGCTACGCCAGCCTGGCGCGGCTGGCCGTGAGTCTGCTGGCGGCCTCGCCTCTGGCCAGCCGTGAAGAAGCCTCGGTGCTGGTCGCCGGCTGCGGAACCGGAGCCGAGCTGCTCGAGGCGCGCTGCCAAAGGCCCGACTGGCAACTCACGGCCATCGACCCCGCCGCCGCCATGCTGGCTGAGGCCCAACGACGACTGCAGCCGCTCAACGCCACGGCTCCCGCCACGATTCGCTGGATTCAGACCACCGCCGAAGAACTGTCCATGCCGGCGGCATTCGACGGAGCCCTCTCGGTGCTGGTGCTCCAGTCGCTGGCCGATGACGGCAGCAAGCTGACCTTTCTCTCCTCCCTGGCCTCCAGCCTGCGCCCGGGGGGCCAGTTGGTCCTGGTGGATCTGATGCGCCCTGAGCGCTCCCCGCTGCAGGCCCAGGTGGAGCAGGCCTGGAGTGGCTTCCAGAAGGCCAGCGGCCTTGCCGGGGCGCCCGAAGCCCTGGCCTCGCTCAGCCCGGGACTGCACCCGATCGGCCTGTCGCGGCTGACAGCCCTGGTCAATGCCGCCGGGTTCAGCGATCCGGCCACTGTTTTTCAGGCGCTCGACTTTCAGGGCTTTCTGCTGCAGCGCCGCTCCTGAGCCAAGCGTTGTCGCCACTCTGGTCCGAGCAGGCGATCACCGTTGCCAGTGGGACCAGCAGGCTGAGCACACCGATCAGGATTCCACCCAAAAGTCCCAGGCTCTCGGCCAGGGGATCCTGGGACCCATCAGCGGGGTCGGGCTGCTCAGACCTGGGACTTCGTCCAGGACTGTCGGGTTCGTCGTCGTCTGCAGCAGCGTGGGCGGGCTCAGGCGAAAAGCTTCCGGACGTGGCTGGGACGGAAGCTGGCTGACTGGCAGGAGAAAGGGAATGATCCATGGCTGGCGATCGCTGCTGCGATCAGCCTGTCGATGCGTGAAGGACTCGTGGATGGTTCAGGCGGCAGGCCTGGACTGATTGTGCTGCTGACGATGGCGGTTGATGTCGGTCGGGATGCCATCGAGACCATCGATCTGCTGTCGAATGGCCCGCAGCTCGTCGAGGATGGCCGTCAGCAGCTGCTGGGTGGCCGTCGACGGTGAATTGAGCACCTCGACGGTCACCTCCTTGATGCGCAGCACATCCCTGGCGAAGCGCGCGACTTCATTGGGATGAAACAGCAGTGGCTCCTTCTGATCGCTGCGGTACTCGGGATTGAGCTTGCGTGGATTGAACGGAGGATTGAGATTGCGCGGGTCAGTGTTGGTATAGCGGTATACCGACGCGCGGGAGCGGTTGAGGCACTTCTGCACCTCTTCAATGCCGATGAGTGCGTCCCCACCGTCCACCGGGATCTGACCTTCAGCGGCTGGTGTTCCGTGGCCTGCATCCGAGACCCCCGCGCTGAGACCGGCCGTGGCCTGCGGTATCACGGCTGCGGCTGGGAGCATGGGAGTCCGCTGGACGAAAACGAGATCGCCGGACCGTAGCAGAGGTCTTCCAATCACTCCGTATCGGCAGGACAGTTGAGCATTAGGACCGATCCACGGTGATAGGGTCCGGCCACAACGCTCCGCCCATCCCATGCGCGTGTCACGCCTGCTGCTGGTGACGCTGCGTGACGACCCGGCGGAAGCGGAGATCCCCTCGCACCGGCTGCTGCTGCGGGCTGGTTACATCCGCCGGGTGGCCTCGGGCATCTACGCCTACCTCCCCCTGTTGTGGCGGGTGCTGCAGAAGATCTCCGCCATCGTGCGCGAGGAGATGGATGCCACCGGGGCCCTGGAGACCCTGCTGCCCCAGTTGCAGCCAGCCGAGCTGTGGCAGCGCAGCGGCCGCTGGTCCGGATACACAGCGGGGGAAGGGATCATGTTTCACCTCAGCGATCGCCAGGGTCGCGAGCTTGGACTCGGCCCCACCCATGAGGAAGTGATCACAGCCCTGGCCGGAGACCTGCTGCGCTCCTACCGCCAGCTGCCTGTGAATCTTTATCAGATTCAGAGCAAATTCCGCGACGAGATCCGTCCGCGGTTCGGCCTCATGCGGGGGCGCGAATTCATCATGAAGGATGCCTACTCCTTCCACGCCGATGAGGCGTGCCTGCGGCGCACCTACGCCGCCATGGATGGTGCCTACCGGCGGATCTTCGAGCGCTGCGGTCTGCGGGCGGTGGCGGTCGAAGCCGACAGCGGTGCCATCGGCGGATCGGCCAGCCAGGAATTCATGGTCACCGCCGATGCCGGCGAGGATCTGATCCTGGCCAGCCCCGATGGGCGCTACGCCGCCAACCAGGAGCGGGCGGTGTCCCTGCCGGCGGAGCCCGAGATCCTCCAGGGCGGAATCCGTTCTGGCGGCACCGGTGATCTGCTCTCCACACCAGGCCAGACCAGCATCGAAGAGCTCTGCGATGCGCACGGCTTCCACCCCAGCCAGGTGGTGAAGGTGCTGCTGCAGCTGGCCTGTTTCGAGGATGGCTGGCGCCAGCCCCTGCTGGTGAGCCTGCGGGGGGATCAGGAGCTCAACGCGGTGAAGCTCGCCAATGCCGTCACCGCCCGCCTCGGGGGTGAGCACGGAGCGCTGCTCGCCATCGAGCCCCTCAGCGCTGATCTGCTGCGCCGCGAGGGACTGACCCTGGATCTCAGCACCCTGCCCCTGGGCTATCTCGGCCCGGATCTGGAGGAGACGCTGCTGACGGCACCCGCAGGCTCCAGCGGCCGCACCGACAACCAGAGCCGCCAGCCCAGGCTGGCTTCCAGCCTGTTGCGTCTGTTCGATCCCACAGCTGCTGCCCTGGAGGCCTTCGTCTGCGGGGGAAACCGAATCGACACCCACCGCGTCGGAGCCAGCTGGGGCGGCATCGGCCTCCATCCCGACGCGGATCACACCGTCGACCTGCGCGCTGCCCAGAGCGGCGATCGCTGCGTTCACGATCCCTCCCAGCACCTGGAGGCCGCCCGCGGCATCGAGGTGGGCCACATCTTCCAGCTCGGGCGCAAGTACTCCCAGGCCCTCGACGCCCGCTTCACAGGCGAGGATGGCAGCGAGGAGCCCCTGTGGATGGGCTGCTACGGCATCGGTGTCTCGCGGCTGGCCCAGGCCGCCGTGGAGCAGAACCACGACGCGAACGGCATCATCTGGCCCCTGGCGATCGCCCCTTATGCCGTGATCGTGGTGGTCGCCAATGTTCAAGAGCCCCAGCAGGTCGACCTGGCGGAGCGGCTGTACGGCGAACTCAGGGCGACCGGACTGGACACCCTGCTCGATGACCGACCGGAGCGGGCCGGGGTGAAGTTCAAGGATGCGGATCTGATCGGGATCCCCTGGCGGGTTGTGGTTGGGCGTGGCGCCGCCTCAGGCCAGGTGGAGCTCGTCAGGCGTGCCGACGGCCAGCGATGGGAGCTTGAGGCCGACGCCCTGCTCACGACGCTGCAGCGGGAGATCGGCTGAGAGGCGAGGCCTAGGATCCAACCAGCTGCGGATTCGCTGATGGCTGCTCTGTTTCACCGGTCGGTGCTCCGCCCGCTGCTGAGGGCCTGCCTCTGCCTGGCCCTCTGCCTGAGCCTGAGCCTCGGGCTTGTCGCCTGCAGCAGCGCCGGAGGGCTGAGCGGGATCTACATCGATGACACGGTGCTGGTGGCCCAGAGCCTGCTCAACACCATCGCCCTGCCCGCCGACGATCCGGCCCGCGCCGATGCCGAGACCAATGCCCGCAGTCTCACGAACGCCTACATCGCCCGCTATCGCCCACGCCGGGACGTGAACGGCCTGAGTTCATTCACCACCATGCAGACGGCGCTCAATTCCCTGGCCGGTCACTACAGCGCCTACGCCAATCGGCCGCTCCCCGATGCCCTCAAGGCCCGCCTGCAGAAGGAGCTCAAGATGGCGGAATCCAGCGCCACCAGGGGCGCCTGATCAGGGCGGAGCGGATTTGTCTTTGACGGATCCCCCTTCGATCTGAGAGGCTCAGCCTTCTGCTTAGAAGCGGCTGCGGGCCGCTGCGTCCTTGGCCAACGTCGTCGTCATCGGTGCGCAGTGGGGTGACGAGGGCAAGGGCAAGATCACCGATCTGCTGAGCCGCTCGGCGGATGTGGTGGTGCGCTACCAGGGCGGGGTCAACGCCGGCCACACGATTGTCGTCAACGACCGTGTGCTGAAGCTGCATCTGATCCCCTCAGGGATCCTCTACCCCGACACCACCTGCCTGATCGGATCGGGCACCGTGATCGATCCGCGCGTGATGCTGGGTGAGCTCGACATGCTGCTCGGCCACGGCATCGACATCTCGGGCCTGCAGGTGGCCTCCACCGCCCATGTGACGATGCCGTACCACCGCCTGCTGGATCAGGCGATGGAGCAGCGCCGCGGCGACCGGCGCATCGGCACCACCGGCAGGGGCATCGGTCCCACCTACGCGGACAAGGCCGAGCGCAACGGCATCCGGATTCTCGATCTGCTCGACGCCCAGCGGCTGAGGGAGCGACTGACGGGCCCCCTGGCCGAGAAGAACGAGTTGCTGGTGAAGGTCTACGGGCTTGAGCCCCTGGATCCCGAGGCCGTGATCGCCGAATACACCGCCTACGGACAGCGGTTGGCACCCCATGTGGTCGACTGCACCCGCACGATCCACGAGGCGGCGCGCAGCCGCAAGAACATTCTGTTCGAGGGGGCTCAGGGCACCCTGCTCGACCTCGACCATGGCACCTACCCCTATGTCACCTCCTCCAATCCGGTGAGTGGCGGCGCCTGCATCGGCGCCGGGGTGGGGCCCACCCTGATCGACCGGGTGATCGGCGTGGCCAAGGCCTACACCACCCGGGTGGGCGAGGGGCCATTCCCCACCGAGCTGGAAGGCAGCCTCAATGACCACCTCTGCGACCGTGGCGGCGAATACGGCACCACCACCGGCAGGCGTCGCCGCTGCGGCTGGTTTGACGGTGTGATCGGCCGCTACGCCGTGCAAGTCAACGGCCTCGACTGCCTGGCCATCACCAAGCTCGATGTGCTCGATGAGCTGGACGCGATCCAGGTGTGCGTCGCCTACGAGCTGGGCGGCGAGCGGATCACGCACTTCCCCAGCAGCGCCGAGGACTTCGCCCGCTGCCGCCCGATCTACGAGAGCCTGCCGGGATGGCAGTGCTCCACCGCCGACTGCCGCAGCCTCGACGACCTGCCCGCCACGGCCCGCTCCTACCTGCGTTTTCTGGCGGATCTGATGGAGGTTCCGATCGCGATCGTCTCCCTTGGAGCCCAGCGGGACCAGACGATCGTGGTGGAGGATCCCATCCACGGTCCGAAACGGGCCCTGCTCAGCGCCTGAAGCATGCCCGAGCGCCGCGGCCCGGCGCCAACCCAAGCCTTCCTCAACACGGTTCACCCCATGGGATCGCCAGCCAAAGCCTTTGATGTGGTCGGCATCGGCAACGCCATCGTCGATGTGCTGGTCCAGGCCGATGACCGCTTCCTCGACGACCACGGGCTGCGCAAGGGCACCATGGCCCTGGTGGATGAGGCCCAGGCCGAGCGGCTCTACGCCAGCGTGGGCCCAGGCCTGGAGACATCCGGTGGATCCGCGGCCAATACCCTTGCCGGCATCGCCCAGCTGGGCGGCAGGGCCGCCTTCATCGGGCGGGTGCGCGACGACCAGCTGGGGGCGATCTTCAGCCACGACATCCGGGCTGCCGGAGCCGGGTTCAGCACCCCGCCCGCCAGCAGCGGCCCCTCCACCGCCCGTTGCCTGATCCTGGTCACCCCGGATGCACAGCGCACCATGTGCACCTATCTGGGGGCCTCGGTCGGGCTGGACCCCGCCGATCTCGATCTCGAGCTGGTCGCCCAGGCCCAGGTGCTGTATCTGGAGGGCTACCTCTGGGACAGCGAGGAAGCCAAGGCGGCCTTCCTGGCGGCGGCGGCGGTGGCCCGTGCCAACGGCGGCCAGGTCGCTCTGTCCCTCTCCGATGCCTTCTGCGTCGACCGCCACCGCGACAGCTTCCAGGACCTGGTGGAAGGCCATGTCGATCTGCTGTTCGCCAATGAGATGGAGATCACCTCCCTCTATGAGGCCAACAGCTTCGAGGAGGCGGCCGAGCAGGTACGCGGGCGCTGCAAGGTGGCGGCGCTCACCCGCAGCGCCGAGGGATCCCTGGTGCTCAGCGGCGATGAGGCGATCACCATCCCTCCCTATCGGCTCGGGGAGCTGGTGGACACCACCGGGGCCGGGGACCTCTATGCCGCCGGATTCCTGCACGGTTACACCCGCGGCGAGAGCCTGGAGCGCTGCGGCAGGCTCGGTTCACTCTGCGCCGGTGAGGTGGTGACCCAGCTTGGCCCAAGGCCTCAGGCCTCCCTCAGGGATCTGGTCGCCCGGCATCTGGGTTGAAGCGCTCCTCCGGATCCCTCTGGGCTCCGGGCACCGCTCCAAGCCACTGAAGCAGCGCCTCGAATGGCAGCGCCGTCACCCCCTCCGGCTCGGAGGGCCGGCGCAGCAACAGCAGGCGCAGATCCAGGTCCCGGCAGATCTGCCGCCAGAGGGACTCGGTGGTGCCACCGGACTGACGGCAGAGTACCGTGTCGATCCGCCACTGAAGGCAGAGCGCACGCTCGACACCTAACAGGCCGGGTCCGGGACGCACGCAGGCGAGACGCCCATCCGCCAGCCCTGCGGCACGAGCCTGCTGCAGCGCCGCGGGGTTGGGCAGAACCCGAGCGAAATGGACGGCACCGGGGCTGCAATCGATCGCCTGCGACAGCCGCCGGGCCCCGATCGCCAGCAGCAGCCGATCCCCTGGAACGACATGGCCACCAAGCTGGTGCAGATCCTCGATCAGCTCCGCGCCTTCCGGCGGCTGCAACGGACGCTGCAGCCGCAGCAGCGGCTGGTGTCTGCCAGCGCAGGCGCGGGCGAGGCTGGCGCTGATCCGCACCGCGAAGGGGTGACTGGCATCGATCACGACCTCGAAGGGATCTCCCTGGTCCACCGCCTGAGCCAGAACCCCAGCCACGGCCGCCGTACCGCCTGCTCCATCGGGTCCTCCCAGGGACCCCACCTGCAGCTCCAGAGCCGGATCATCCGGATAGGCGAGAGCGGCCGCAGCGGTCACGACACTGACCCGGAGCCTCCAGCCGGCCCGCAACAAGGCCACCGCCAGAGCGGGACCCTCGCCGGTGCCGGCGATCAGCCAGAGGCGCGGGGATGGGGAGCTGGACCGCAAAGACTGCAATTCCCTGGACGCTTGCATCAGGATGGGGACTCCATTGCATGGATCGGGGCGTGAATCACTGTCTGTTGGAAGCCGAGGTGCTGGAGGCGCCCCAGATCCGGTACACCCAGGACAGTCAGACACCGATCGCCGAGATGACCGTGCAGGTCGAGGGACTTCGTCCCGATGACCCGCCCAGCGCGCTCAAGGTGGTGGGCTGGGGCAATCTCGCCCAGGATCTGCAGAACCGGGTGCGGGTGGGGCAGAAGCTGGTGCTCGAAGGCCGGATGCGGATGAACACGGTCGCCCGGCAGGACGGCGTCAAGGAAAAACGCGCCGAACTCACCCTGGCCCGCCTGCATCCCCTCAGCGCTGACGCTGCACACCAGCCAGGGCTGGCTGCCTCCAGCAGTGCCGCAGTCGATGGCGGCGTCAGCCCCAGGGCCGCTCAGGCCAGCCCCCAGCCCACGGCGGCGGCGAGTGCCAGAAGGGCCCCTGCCCCGAATCGAATGGAGCCGCCCCAGCCTCCGGTGTGGAACAGCGCCCCGCTCGTGCCTGCGGACGACCTGGTGGATGAGGACGACATTCCCTTCTGATGCCCTGCTGCAGCCAGCCGCTCAGGAACCCAGCCGCTCCCGCGCCTGATCGATCAGCTGCCCCAGTTCCCGCTCCAGAGCCGCCAGATCCAGCCGCCACTCGCCCCAGCGGCCGCTGTCGAGCTGACGCAGCAGCCAGAGACGATCGCCATTGAGCTGTTCGATCAGGCTGGCGGTGTCGGGGGATTCCGGAACGGGAGCTGTCATGGGTGGATGGGGAGCAGCAGGGCTGCGTCGGGGCCTGGCAGACGGCTCTCCCTCCATCCTGCACCCCGCTGCCTGAAGATGGTCGGATGCAAACCTTCCTGTCTCCCGGAAATCTGATCACCCTCGCGGGCGCGGTGCTCACGGTGGTGGGCGCCGTCGCCTATGGCGGAGGCAACGCCAATCTCAGCCTGCCGACGATCTTCTATGGCATTCCGATCCTGCTGGGGGGTCTGGCATTGAAATCATCCGAGCTGCCCCCGGCCTCGTGCATCCCTCTGCCTCCTCAGCAGCAGGATCTGCGTCGCGCCGCCTCGGCCGAACCGCTGCGCAAGCTGGTCGCCGATGTCACGCGGTGGCGATACGGGCAGAAAGCCCACCTTGAATCCTCACTGGAGGCCCTCAAGCTCTGGGACGACGACAACCCACCTCAGCTTGAATCCATCGAGGAGCTCGCCGCCCCCGGTGGCTACGGCCTGCGGCTGCGCTTCGCCCTCGGGGCCGTGGCCCTGGAGCGCTGGCAGGAGCGCCAGGAGCGTCTGGGGCGTTTCTTCGGGGCTGGCCTGAGGGCCGAACTGATCCCGGTCGGCTCCGAGCACCTGCTGCTCAGCCTGGTGCCGGCTGCCCCAACCCTTGCGGAATCCGATCAGAAGCAGGATCTGTCCGTTCCACCCGTTCCCGCTGGCGAGCCTTGACCACCGATCCCCTGATCAGTCCTCAGGACAACCTGCGCGTCTCGGTGCTCAGCGAGGCGCTCCCCTACATCCAGCGCTTCAGCGGGCGGCGGATCGTGGTCAAGTACGGCGGCGCCGCCATGGTGCATGAGGAGCTGCGCCAGGCGGTCTTCCGCGACCTGGTGCTGCTCGCCAGCGTCGGGGTGCAGCCCGTGGTGGTGCACGGCGGTGGGCCGGAGATCAACCAGTGGCTGGGACGCATGGGGGTGGAGGCCCAGTTCCGCGATGGGCTGCGGGTCACCGACCCAACGACGATGGACGTGGTGGAGATGGTCCTGGTGGGCCGGGTCAACAAGCAGATCGTGAATGGTCTCAACCACCTGGGCGGCAAGGCGGTGGGGCTCTGTGGCAGCGACGGCAACCTGGTCCAGGCGCGCACCCATGGCGATGGCAGCCACGGCCTGGTGGGCGAGGTTGCCGTTGTGAATCCCGCCGTTCTCAATCCACTCCTCTCCAACGGCTACATCCCGGTGATCTCCAGCGTGGCCCCCGATGCGGGAGGCCAGGCCCACAACATCAACGCCGATACGGTGGCAGGCGAACTGGCCGCCTCGCTCGAAGCCGAGAAGCTGATCCTGCTGACGGACACAGCGGGCATCCTGCGCGACCGCCACAATCCAGCCTCCCTGATCCGCAAACTGACCCTGCCTGAAGCGCGTCAGCTGATCGCCGAGGAGGTGGTGGCGGGCGGGATGATCCCCAAGACCGAATGCTGCATCCGCGCCCTGGCCCAGGGGGTGGGCGCCGCACACATTCTCGATGGCAGGGTCGCCCATGCCCTGTTGCTGGAGATCTTCAGCGATGCAGGCATCGGCACCATGGTGGTGGGCAGCCACAACCATCGGAGCACCTGAAAGCCGGCGACGGGCATGGCAGAAGGCGCTCTCGATCCCACCGTCGCCCGCATCCTGTCGGAGGCCCGCAGCGCCATCGACTGCGGCGACTACAGCCAAAGCCTGAGGCTGCTGGAACCCCTGGCGGAATCCCATCGGCCCGTGAGTCCCATCGGGGCCGGCGTGAGGCTGCTGATGGCCACGGCGCTGATGGGACAGGGTCAGACGGAGCAGGCAGCCAGCTGCTGCCGCAGCCTCCAGGGCTGCGTCGACCCGACGCTGCGGAGCCGGGCCCGCGAGCTGTTGCAGGTGCTGGAGGCGCCGGCGCTGCAGCGGCCGCGGCATTGGTCGCTGACGTTGCCGGATCTGCGCGAAGCCCGCAGCCTGGAATCGTTCGGCTCCGTCGCCGGTCGTCGTCGCCGCAGCAAGGAGCAGGAACCGGCACCACCGCCGGTGGGTGAAACCCGCTCGCCGCTTGGGTTTGCCGCGGTTGTAGCCGCGGTGCTGGCCCTGCTGCTGCTGGCGTCACTGCTGGGCGGATGCGTGGAGATCCGCTCTGAACTGCAGTTCGAGGGACCAGGACGGCTGCAGCTGCGCCATGAGCTGCGCAGTCCAGCAGGGATCGCCACTCCCTGGATGGAGCGGTTCGAGGCCTCCCTGAAGGATGGCCCCGTGGCGTTCCACAGCAGGCGCCAGGGTGAGGGCTGGCAGATCAGCACGGATGTCTTGCCGGCCCAGGCCGCGCTCCGGGCCCTGGGCGGCAGCATCACCACGGCGGCCTCCCTGGCGGGGGTGGACCTGCCGGAACCGGTTCTGGTGCTGCAGGAAACCAACTGGCTGGTGGGGGTGCAGCAGCAGCTCAGCCTCGACCTGGATCTGCGCAGCCTGGATCCACTGCCCTCACTGGCGCTCTCCCTGGAGATCACCCCGCCGGGCCTCGCTGCCAGCCAGCACGCGATGCCGCTGCCTGCCGCGATCCAGCCGCGCCGCAGCGGGCAGCAGGGGCATCTGCTCTGGCGACTGCAGCCAGGGGAAGCGAACCATCTGGATCTGAGCTGCTGGCGCTGGAGCCCCCTCGGCATGGGCAGCCTGTTGGTCCTGCTCACCCTGGCGCTCACCCTGGCGCTGCAACGCATCCGGCTGCGCCTGGGCTTCGGGCCGCCCCAGCTGCCTGCCTGATCCTGGCTCACAGCTGCAGCGGATCGGGATCGATCGCCAGGCTGACTCCCTTGGGGAGCCCAGAACGCAGCACGGGTTCGGGCGGCAGCGGCAGAGCGGCACCGGGGGGGCCGTGGAGCAGCACCTGCCAGCGGGAGCGGCCGGCGACCCGGGCCACCGGGGCAGGCGCCGGGCCCACCAGGGTCCATCCAGCGGCCTCCACATCCCCGCGGATGCGCTCCACCAGGGCAGCTGCAGCCGTGGCGGTGCCGCTGGCGCCAGGGCCCGCCAGGCGCAACAGGCAGGCCCGCCGGAATGGCACCAGACCCCCCTGCCGCCGCATGGCGAGCTCCTCCTCGAGGAAGCGGCCGTAGCGACCGTCCACCAGATGGCGCAGCACCGGATGCTCGGGGCAGTAGGTCTGCACCAGCACCTCCCCGGGGAGCTCTCCCCGGCCGGCCCGGCCCGCCAGCTGCAACAGCAACTGCAGGCAGCTTTCCGAAGAACGCAGATCAGGGCGGTGCAACAGGCCATCGGCGGCCAGCACGGCCGCCAGGGTCACCCGGGGCAGATCCATCCCCTTGGCCAGCATCTGGGTCCCCACCAGAACATCGGCCTCTCCGGCGGCGAAGCGCTTGAGCAGCAACCGATGCCCGTCGCGTCCGCGGGTGCTGTCCTGGTCGAAACGCAGCAGCCGCAGACCGCTGAGCTCCTCCGCCAGCTGCTCCATCACGCGCTGGGTGCCGGCGCCGAAGGGTTTGAAAGCGCTCGAGCCGCAATGGCCGCAGCGATCGCCCAGCTCCTGGCGGTGGTCGCACCAGTGGCAGCGCAACCACTCCCTGCCGGAGGCTCCGCTGCCCCGATGCACGGTCAACGCCACATCGCAATGGGGGCAGAGCACCGCCTGGCCGCAGCTGCGGCAGCTGAGGAAGGTGCGATAGCCGCGTCGGGGGACGAGCACCACCGCCTGCTCCTGCCGCTCCGCCAGCCCTTCCAAGCGTGAGAGCAACGGTCGACTCAGCAGACGGCGATGGCCCTCCGCCAGCTCCAGACGCATATCCACCAGCCGCACCGGCGGCAGTGGGCGCTCACCGATCCGCTGCGGCAACTGCAGCAGGCGGATGGCCTCCGGATGGGAGGCATCACGG
Source organism: Synechococcus sp. ELA057 (assembly GCA_037144195.1). Classification (GTDB taxonomy): domain Bacteria; phylum Cyanobacteriota; class Cyanobacteriia; order PCC-6307; family Cyanobiaceae; genus Cyanobium. The sequence goes on along the minus strand of JBAWXG010000002.1, from coordinate 29,971 downwards.
CACTGCTGCCAGGTCTCCAGTGACGGGGTGGCGCTTCCCAGCAGCACCCTGGCGCCACCCAGGCGGGCGCGCAGCCGTGCCACATCGCGGGCGTGATAACAGGGCATCGGGCTCTCCTGCTTGTAAGAGGCGTCGTGTTCCTCGTCGAGCACGATCAGGCCCAGGGGATCCAGCGGCAGAAACACCGCTGAACGGGTGCCCACGGCCAGCAAGGGCTTCCTGGCGGCGGCCGCAGCCAGACAGAGGCGCCAGGCCTCAGCGCGCTCGCCATCGCCCATACCGCTGTGGTACTCGATCACTCCCGATCCGAAGCGGGCACGGCAGCGATCGAGCAGCTGGGGAATCAGGCCGATCTCCGGGGCCAGCAGCAGCACGCTGCGCCCCCGGCCGCACTCCCGGGCCGCCGCCTGCAGATAGACCTCGGTCTTGCCGGCACCGGTGACACCCCAGAGCAGCAGGCAGTCCCCCGGAGCCGCACTCGCGATCGCCTCCACAGCTGTCGCCTGGGCCGTGGTCAAGGCCCGTTGGGGTTCAAGCCCGATCGGGACAGCATCGGCCGGCGGCAGAGCAGGAGATCCCGGCAGCGGATCCGCCGGCACCCGATCGCGCCGGATCAGGCCCTGCGCCTCGAGGGCCGCGATCACTCCGCGTCCGAAGCCGTCCTCGGCCAGCAGCTGCCGCAGCAGGCGACTGCCACCGCAGCGATGCAGGTGCTCAAGCAGCTGGCGCTGCCGCGCCGTGGGTGGTGATGCTTCTGGAGGAGCAGTCCCTGCCGCAGCGGCATCCGCCACCACAGAGAGGCTCCAGATCCTGCGGGGCTCCCCCTGACGGGGCGGTCGCTGCCCCAGCCAGCCCGCCGGGAGGGCACTGCGCAGCGTGCGAAAGCCACTGGTGTGACAGGCGAGCGCCACCGCCTCAATCAGCTCCTGCCAGGCGGGATCCACGGCGGCCGGTTGCACCAGCCGCTCCACGGGCAGGATCCGCAGCGGGTCCAGCATGGCTGCGAGAGCCTCGTGGATCTCCACCACCACACCCCGATGGCGCCGGCCCTGGAGCCGCACCTCCACCAGATCCCCCACACGGATCTGCCGATGGGGTCCACAGGCATAGGTGAAGACACGGCCCTCGCGACCGGCCTCCAGCCATACGTCCAGCCAGGGACCCTGGGTTGATGGAGTCTGAGAGCCATCGGTGCTGCCCCCATCGCGCGTGATTCCAGTCCCGGAGGAGATCAAGGAAGGGCCGGTGGCTGGTGAAGGAACGAAGGGTGACGGCCCTTGAAAGGCTCTGGACAGGGCGAGACCCAGCGATCAGGCCGCCGCAGAGGCCAGGGCGTCAGGCGCATGGGACGTGCAGTCTTGCAGGAGTCTCATTCCGTAACTAGAATGTGGTCGTTGGCCTCGATGGAAGGCCGTCGGAACCGGACAGAGTTCCGTCCAGTGGGAAGATCCAACCAGTCTGGCGAGGAGGTGACTCCTGCCAACCCCGATCTGCGACCACCCCTGACAGCCCTGTCAAAGCTCAATCCGATAACAACGAAACCGTCCTGGCGCGACCGGTATTGCCTGCGAGAGATCCAACGTCCGTGGAGGGTCCCTCCGCAATGGACGTTCGGATTCGGGTCAGGTTTAATCCGCCGCCCTGACCATCCGTGCTGTCCAGTCCCACCCGGCTGCTCGCCAGCCGAGCCGCGTCCACAACCTCCTCTGCGCCTGAGCAGAGCCGCCTCAGGCGCCATTTCCGACGCCATGCCTTCTCAGAGTCCCTGACCCTGCCGGCACCGCGCCTCGCTGTGCCTCGTCGCCTCCCCACGTCCATCACCCAAGCTGCCATGAGCCCCGTCGCCGCCAAGCCCACCTCCCTCCCCGAGATCGTTCTGACGGTGGATGCGGACGGCCTTGTGCCGGCGAAACCCCGCAAGGCCGGCAAGAGTGCCGCCAGCCCAAAGGGCGACGCCCCAGCGAAGGCAGCCAAGACGGCCAAACCGCTCGGCGCCAAGAAAGCGGGCAGCAAGGCGAGTCAGGCCCCTGCCAGCGAGGAGGCCATCGCGGAGCAGGGTGAAGAGCTGTTCACCGATCTCGAGGCGATCGGCGATGCCCTGCTGGAAGGCCAGAGCCCCGAGGCCCAGGCCGGGATCGAGGACAGCAAGGACAGCGCCCGGGACGCCAAGGGCGCCAAGGCACTGGCCAGCATCAAGGTCGGGCCCAAAGGCGTCTACACCGAAGATTCCATCCGGGTGTACCTGCAGGAAATCGGGCGGATCCGCCTGCTGCGGCCTGATGAGGAGATCGAACTGGCCCGCAAGATCGCGGACCTGCTGGAGCTGGAGGAGAAGGCCGCCGAATACGAGGCCGACAAGGGCAACTATCCCGATACCAAGGAATGGGCGGCCCTGTTTGACATGCCGGTGATCAAGTTCCGCCGCCGGTTGATGCTTGGCAGGCGGGCCAAGGAAAAGATGGTGCAGTCGAACCTGCGCCTGGTGGTCTCGATCGCCAAGAAATACATGAATCGAGGCCTGTCTTTCCAGGATCTGATCCAGGAGGGCAGCCTCGGCCTGATCCGCGCCGCCGAGAAGTTCGACCACGAAAAGGGCTACAAGTTCTCCACCTATGCCACCTGGTGGATCCGGCAGGCCATCACCCGCGCCATCGCCGACCAGAGCCGCACGATCCGCCTGCCGGTTCACCTCTACGAAACCATCTCCCGGATCAAGAAGACCACTAAGACCCTCTCCCAGGAGTTCGGCCGCAAGCCCACGGAAGAGGAGATCGCCGAGTCGATGGAGATGACGATCGAGAAACTGCGGTTCATCGCCAAGAGCGCCCAGCTGCCGATTTCGCTGGAGACACCGATCGGCAAGGAGGAGGATTCACGGCTCGGCGACTTCATCGAAGCCGACATCGAAAATCCCGAGCAAGATGTGGCCAAGAATCTGCTGCGCGAAGATCTCGAGGGCGTGCTTGCCACCCTCAGCCCCCGCGAGCGCGATGTGCTCCGGCTGCGTTACGGCCTTGATGACGGACGGATGAAAACCCTTGAGGAGATCGGTCAGATCTTTGACGTGACCCGCGAACGCATCCGTCAGATCGAAGCCAAGGCCCTGCGCAAGCTGCGCCACCCCAACCGCAACGGGGTGCTCAAGGAGTACATCAAGTAAGGTCCCGGCTCTGCTGCTGATCAAGGCGCTTGTCCAGTCCTGCTGCGGATTCGAACCAGCGCCTGACGGTGGTGCTCCCCACCTTCAATGAGCGTGACAACGTCGCGCCGATCGTTGCTGAGCTGCTGCCGCTGGAAAGCGACTTCTCGCTCGAGATCCTTTTCGTCGACGACGATTCCGCCGATGGCACGGCCCAGGAGGTGCGGCATCTGGCCCATCGCCATGGCTGTGTGCGTCTGATCCGCCGGGTAGGCCGTGCGGGCCTTTCGAGCGCCATCAAGGAGGGCATCCTCGATGCCACAGGCGATCTGGTGGTGGTGATGGATTGTGATGGCCAGCACGAGCCAGCCACGATCGTCGCGGCCGTAGAGGCGCTGAAACAGACCGGTGCGGATCTGGTGGTGGGCAGCCGCTTCCATCCCGATGCCCGCATTCATGGCCTGAGTGGACAGCGGGAGCGCAATTCCAGCTGGGCCAACAGCGTGGCCCGGTTCAGCCTTCCGCACTACAGACGGCTCACCGATTACATGAGCGGATTCATGGTGATGCAGCCGGAAGCCGTGTTGCCCTGGGTCCGGCGGGTGGATGTGAATGGTTTCAAATTTCTCTATGAACTGCTCTCACTCAGTGGCGGCAGATTGCATGTGACGGAAGTGCCGCTGGCGTTTCAGCCCAGGATGGCCGGTGATTCCAAACTGGATCTGGCGATCGTCTGGGATCTCGGGGTTTCGATCCTGCACACGCTGCTGTGGCGATGCATCCCCAGACGGGCGATCAGCTTTGCCCTCGTCGGGGCCAGCGGTGTGATCGTGCAGCTGCTGATCAATCACCTGCTGATGCTGCTGGGGCTGAGCTTCGAGCAGGCTCTGCCACCGGCGGTGCTGGCGGCAGCGAGCTCCAATTACCTGATCAACAACGCCCTCACCTTCCGCTTCCAGCGTCAGAGCGGCTGGCGATTGGTGCAGGGACTGTGCAAATTTCTGGTGGTGGCCTCCCTGCCGGTGGTGGCCAATGTGGGGGTCGCTTCCGCCTTCTACAGCCTGGTGTCCCACGATGCCTTCTGGGCCCAGCTGGCAGGAATCCTGGTGGTGTTCGTCTGGAATTACGCCGCCTCCTCCCGATTCGTCTGGAACAGCCCCTGAGGGATATCGCTGCGGAGCGCTGCTTCGGGCATGGGAGCCTGGGCGTCTGCGACCCCAGTCGATCGTGAGCGCACCGTCCACGTCACCTTCCCCCGCACAGGGGCCGATCACGCTGGCCTCCCTGCGCGGCCTGCGGCAAGCCCCCTCCCTCGATCCCGATCAGCGACGCGATCTGCTCGAAGAGCTCTCGCTGCGGATGGCCCGCTGCACCTGGTTCACGATCGGTGTGATGGCGGCGGATCGGGAAGCCGCCGTGGCCTGCCTGCGGCAGCTCGAGCATTGCCAGGGCTTCCCGCCCCTGGTCGAGGAGAGGGCAACGGAGGACGGTCCCGGCCGAGGACCTGTGTTCCTCAAGGGCAACCAGCGCAGCGGCAACTTCCGCATCCGCAGCGAGAGCGGCGTGGGCGAGGGGTTGCTGATCACCGGTCACAATCCCGACAATGCCGATGCGGAGGACACCTGGGGCCCGCTGCCCCTGGACCTGTTCAGCGGATCCACGGATTTCCAGCAGACCTGATTGCCAGCCAACCTGATTGCCAGCAGACCTGATTGCCAGCCGGCCTGATTGTCCGTCCGCCTGGTTGCCGACCGTCACTCCGTAGGCTGCATGGTTGTGTACCGGCAACCTCACTGCCTCCTCGTGCCCCGATGATCAGCTCCACTCTGCGCATCGCCTCCCGCCGCAGCCAGCTGGCCATGGTGCAGACCCACTGGGTGCGCGATGAACTGAGCAAGGCCCATCCAGGCCTGGAGATCAGCATCGAGGCGATGGCCACCCAGGGGGACAAGATCCTTGATGTGGCGCTGGCCAAGATCGGCGACAAGGGCCTGTTCACCAAGGAGCTCGAAGCCCAGATGCTGGTGGATCGGGCCGACATCGCCGTTCACAGCCTCAAGGACCTGCCCACGAACCTGCCCGAGGGCCTGATGCTGGGCTGTATCACCGAGCGGGAGGATCCCGCCGATGCCCTCGTGGTGCATCAGAAGCACCAGGACAAGACCCTCGCCACCCTGCCGGAGGGCGCTGTGGTGGGCACCAGCTCGCTGCGGCGCCTGGCGCAGCTGCGCCACCACTTCCCTCACCTCAGCTTCAAGGATGTGCGGGGGAACGTGATCACCCGGCTCGAAAAGCTGGATTCGGGGGAATTCGACTGCCTGATCCTGGCGGCAGCCGGCCTGGGCCGCCTCGGTCTGGGCGCCCGCATCCACGAACTGATCGATCCCTCCATCTCCCTGCATGCCGTCGGCCAGGGAGCCCTGGGAATCGAATGCCGCGACGGTGACACCACCGTGCTCGATCAGATCAAGGTGCTGGAGCACACCCCCACCGCCCGGCGCTGCCTGGCGGAGCGGGCCTTCCTTCGCACACTCGAGGGTGGCTGTCAGGTGCCGATCGGCGTCAACAGTCGTTTCGAAGGCGAGGGGGATGCCGCCGAGCTGGTGCTCACGGGCATGGTCGCCAGCCTCGATGGCCTGCGCCTGATCCGCGACGAGGAGCGAGGCCCCCAGGCTGACCCGGAGGCGATCGGCATCCGCCTGGCCCGCAGCCTGCGCAGCCAGGGGGCCACCGAGATCCTGGAGGAGATCTTTGCCAGCGTCCGCCCCCAGGCCTGAAGCCGCGCGCAACGGAGCAGCGACGCCCAGGGCGGAAGCGCCCGGCAGCGATGCACGCTCTCTTCCCTACCAATGGAACCTGCTGGCCTGGGCCGCTCTGGTGGGGAGCCTCACCGGGCTGGCGATCGTGGGCTTCCACTTCCTTCTCGGCTTCATCAACAACTTCCTCTACGGCCCGTTCGTGGAATGGCTGCTGGCGGTGGGCAGGGCTTCCAGCGCCACACCGGCTCCGGAGCTGTCGCCGCTCGAGATCCCTCCGCTTGTCAACGACAGCGGCACACCTCTCAAGGCGCTGCTGCAGCTGGGCCTCGGCAGCCTGGGGCTGCTGAGCTCCCCACCGCCACCTGCACCGATCCCGATACCCACGGAGGTGGTGCCCGCCAGCTTCGATCCGCTGGAGCTCTGGCCCGTGGTGGTGGTGCCCACGCTGGGGGGGCTGGCCGTGGGGTTGCTGCGCTGGCTCGGCGGCACGATCGGCCCCGGACTGCCAAGCCTGATGCCGATGGCCGAGGGCACGGTGGACCCCAAACCGCGCCTCCCCTGGATGCGTCTGCTGGCGGCCTCCCTCAGCCTCGGCAGCGGCGCCTCCCTGGGCCCCGAGGGTCCAAGCGTCGAAAGCGGCGGCAACATCGGCCTGTGGATGGGACTGCGGGGCGGACTCTCGCCCCAGTCCCGCAAAGCATTGGTGGCAGCAGGGGCGGCGGCCGGCCTGGCGGCTGGCTTCAAGGCCCCCATCGCGGGGGTGTTCTTTGCCTTTGAGGGGAGTTTCAGTGCCATTCAGGGCCGCCCCAGCCTGCGAGCCGTGCTGGTGGCCGCCATCGCCTCCTCACTGATCACCCAGGTGTGCCTGGGCGACGACCCGATCCTGCGCCTGCCCGCCTATGAGGTGCGATCCCTGTTGGAGCTGCCGCTCTATCTCGGTCTGGGATTGCTCGCCAGCCTGATGTCGTGGGCACTGGTGAGCCTGATGTCAGCGGGCAGGGAACCGCGGGTGCAACGGATCGTGACCCTGCTGCCTCCGGGTCTGGCCACCGCCCTGGGCGGCGCGGCCGTCGGGGGCATGGCCCTGGCCTTCCCCCAGGTGCTCGGGGTGGGTTACGACACGGTGGAGGCGCTTCTGGGCCGGGATGGCGGCATCTCTCTGCTCACCCTGGTGGCCCTGATCGGGGTGAAGCTGCTGGCCACCGCCGTGAGCAACGCCACCGGGTTCGTGGGTGGTGGCTTCGCCCCATCGCTGTTTCTCGGGGCGGTCCTCGGCAGTTGCTATGGCCAGTTTCTGGGTGACGGGTTTCTGCATCTGCCGGTCGCCGAACCACCCGCCTACGCGATGGTGGGCATGGCCGCGGTGCTCGCGGGCAGTGCCCGGGCGCCGCTCACGGCGCTGCTACTGCTGTTCGAGCTGACCCGCGACATCCGCATCGTGCTGCCGCTGATGGCGGCGGCCGGCCTGAGCGCCGCCTTGGTGGAACGCTGGCTCGGCTTCCAGGCCACGGGCGTGCTGGGGCCGGACCTGCAGGAGGAGCGCCGCCGCAGCCAGCTGGCGGAGGTGGCCGTGAGCGAAGCGCTCGAACCGTCGCTGCCGCCGATCCTCCCTGCCGAACTGCCGGCGGCGGAGGCCCTGGCGCGGCTGCTCGCCAGCCACGGCCACTGCCTGCTGGTGGTCGATGGCGGTTCTGCCGTCGGCCTGGTGACCCTGGCTGATCTGCGCAGCACCCTGATGGCAGCCGATGAACGCCAGGGCCAGCCGCTGAAGCTGATCGACTGCCGGCGCGGCGATCTGGTCTGGCTGCCCCTCGATGCCCACCTGGATCGACTCGAGGATCAGCTCACCCCGGAAGGACTGCGCCAGGTGCCGGTCTTTGCTCTGGAGGAGGGGATCGGAGGCCACCTGCCCCATGGACTGCCCGCCGATGGGCTGCCGATCGAGAGCTTCCGCGGCCTGGCGAGCCGTGATGGAATGGCCCGGGCGTTGGCTGCAAGGATGAGCCGCTCTCCGGTGCTCCTCAGCTCAGAGACGGCACTGCGTGAAACGGCGAGAAGCTGACGGGGGGGGATGGAGAGAGAGGCCTGTGCGTGGGTGGCAGGTTGGCTTTCAGGCCCGGCCTTCTGAAAGAGGCTGCTCGCCAGTGCCATCTGCAAGCCCGGAAATCAGGGATTCAGCCACAGGATCCACCCGGCACAGCAGCTGCAGAATGCGCTGCTGATCGAGGGCTGAGAGCTCTCCATCGCTGCCCCACTTGAGGGCTGTGCTGTTGAGAGGATTGACGGTGGGGACGCGTCCCTGGCTCATGAATGGGCAGGGCTACGCCCCGCCGCTGGCAACGGTCGCAAGACCCTAGGGGTTCCTACCCATCAAACAAAAGCCCCCACAGCTGATCTGCAGAAAGTCTTCCGGCTGTGGCGCCGCTACGCCTTATGGCCGCACGATCACCGGGGTACCGATATCCACCCGATCGAACAGAAAACGGACGTTGGGGGTGAGCATCCGCACGCAGCCATGGGAGACGGCCGCGCGGGACTTCACGGTCCACTCCCAGGCCGGCGGGGTGCCGTGGATGCCGTACTGGTTGTTGGCGGTGGTGTGAAAACCAATCCAGCGATCACCCAGGGGTCCATTGGGGCCGATGGTGGGGTTGTTCTTCCCCGACTTGGTGCTCTGGTACTGGGGATTGACCACCTTGTTGAGGATGGCGTAGCTGCCGATGGGGGTTGGCGTGGCTGGATCACCCACCGCCACGGGCCAGCTGCCGATCAGCTGGTTGCCCTCCAGCAGGCTGATTGTGCGCTTGCCCAGCTCGAGCACGATCCGGCGGGTGCTGACGGCATCGGGAGCAGTGGCCTGCGCGGGAGAGGCGGCCGGAGACAAGGGTGCACCGGCGTTGGCGCTGAGCGGTGCAGCCGAGCCCGAGCCCGTGCCAACCATCGCGGCCGCCAGTGCACAGGCCCAGAGAGGTTTGATCAGGAGGCCGGCGCTGGAGCCGGCAGCAGAGCGAAGGGATTGGCTGGGCATCGGAATCGGAGGCGAGCGCTGAGGGGAGGCTGCGTTCAGACGATGGGGATCAATCCACCAGCCTGGGCTCGACGGCCGTGAGATAGCGCTGCTCGCACTCCTTGATGATCCGCACCGCTTCGCCGCTGTCGAGGAAGCCATTGACCTTGCAGGTACCCGGCTTCTTCAGATCCTTGTAGTGCTCCCAGTAGTACTGGGTTTCCTTGAGCCAATGGGCACCCAGCTGCTCATAACTGGTGATGTGATCCATGCGCTTGTCATCCGCCAGCACGGCGATCACCTTGTCGTCGACCTCGCCGCCATCGTCGAAGGTCATGATGCCGATGATGCGGGCCTCCACCAGCGAACCGGGGATCAGGGGCTCGGTGACGCCGACGATCTCGATGTCGAGGGGATCGCCATCCTCATCCCAGGTGCGCGGGATGCAGCCGTAGGCGAAGGGATAGGCCAGGGATGAATAGCCCACCCGATCCAGCTTCAGCTGACCGGTTTCGGTGATCAGCTCGTACTTGTTGATCGTGCTGGAGTTCAGCTCGACGATCGCATTCAGCCGCAGTTCGGACTCATCAGCGAAGGCGGGCAGCACATGCAGCAGGTTGAGCATCCTGCGGCTGGGAGCATGATCGATGTTCGCCATGGGGGTCTCTGAGGCGGCGCCAGTGTAAGCAGCGACCCCGGCCGATCAGGCTGGGGGCCGGTGGCCTCAGCTCGCCTGCAGCAAGGCGTCCACCCGCCCCTGGAGATGGCGCAGGAAGGGTTCCGCCTGCAGCGGCTCACCTGAAACCTGCAGCACCAGCTGCTCGGCGTTGACGCTGCGACCCAGGGGCCAGACCCGCTCGGCCAACCAGCCACGCAGAGCAGCCTCATCCGCAGCGGCGATCCGCTGATCGATCGAACCCAGATCCCGCTCCATCGCCTCGGAGAGCTGGGCGCTGATCAGATGGCCCAAGGCATAGGAGGGGAAGTAGCCGAACAGCCCCTCCGCCCAGTGGATGTCCTGCAGGCAGCCCTGGGCATCGCTGGGCGGCGTGATTCCCAGCAGCTCCGTCATGCGGCGGTTCCAGTGCCCGGGCAGATCCGCCACCGGCAGATCCCCTTCCAGCAATGCCAGCTCCAGCTCGTAGCGCAGCACGATGTGGAGGCTGTAGCTCAGCTCATCGGCCTCCACCCGAATCAGGCCCGGCCGCAGTGGATTCAGCGCCCGCCAGAACCCGTGGACACCGCCCCAGGGATCGCGACCCAGCGGGGCGCAGAAACGGGGATGCCAGCGTGCGGCGAAGGCGCGGCCACGGGCCACGCGGCACTCCCAGAACAGCGACTGGCTCTCATGCACCCCCATCGATGTGGCCTCCCCGAGGGGCCAGGGGAAGTAGTGATCGTTGCGGCGGGGCAGGCCCTGTTCGTAGAGCGAATGCCCCCATTCGTGGGCGGTGGCGAGGAAGGCCGACAGGGGCTGGCCAGGCACCACGCGGGTGGTGATGCGGAAATCGGCAGGCCCCAGGGTGCAGGAAAAGGGATGGGCGGAGCGGGAACGCTGGCAGCGGCGGCCGTCGTAGCCCCAGCTCTCCAGCAGCTCGGTGCAGAGCTGCTCCTGCAGGCTCTCAGGCAGATCGGTCCCGGCGGCGGAGGCCTGGGAAACCGCCTCTGAGGCCACCCGCTCCAGCAGGGGCGGGATCCCGCTGATGAGCGGAGCGAACAACTGATCCAGGCGCGCCTTGCGCACATCGGGCTCAAACGGCTGGGCCAGCACCTCCCAAGGGCTCAGCGGCATCGGCTCCACAGGCGCCAGCTGGGCCGCCTGCTCCCGTCGCAGGGCGATCAGCTCGCTGAGCGCCGGGGCGAACAGGCTGAAATCATCAGCGCGGCGAGCCTGTTGCCAGATCGCATTGCCGCGCGACTGGGCCAGGGCAAGCCGGGCCACCAGCTGCGGATCGAGGGCGCGCTGGCGCTCCAGCTCCAGCCGCAGCAGGCGCAGATTGCGGCCCAGCTCCACAGGTGGGTCCGCACCGGCCGCGGTCTCGGCGGACGCCAGCAGATCGGCGTAGCGATCACTGCTCTGGCGTTCGTGCAGCTGGGTGGCCAGCAGAGCCAGCTGCTCACCGCGCCAGCCGGCACCATCAGCCGGCATCACCGTGTTCTGGTCGTAATAGAGGGCACTGCTGATCGAGCCCAGCAGACGGGTCTGATGGAGATAGCCCTGGAGCGCCTCCAGGGCCGTGCCCGCGGGATCCATGGACGCCGAAGCGATGGGGGGCTTCAGCATGGCGCTGCGCCGCCCCCGACCGGTGAGGCGATCGCCTCAGGCGTTGGACTGACGCTTCAGGTTCTGGAGGCGCATTTCCATGTCATGGAGCATCTCCAGCCCGAACAGGGGCAGTTCCTGCATCGCGAACAGGAATTCCAGCCGGTCCATTTCCAGCAACTCCGCATCGGTACGGGCGATGGCGGTACCGAAACGGCGGTGGTCCTCATCGACGAGGGCCGCGACACCGAAGCAACTGCCAGGGCCGAAGGTCTCGTGCTGAGCGCCACCCCAGCTCACCTCGATGGTGCCGGAGACCACGCCGTAGAGCACATCGCCGGGATCGCCCTGGCTGTAGATCACCTCACCGGCAGCCACCGATCGGGTTGGCCGGGAGCCCGACAGCGACTGAATGGTGGACAGTTCGGGGGAGAAATCAGAGGTCATGGGGTGGGGATGGGGAGAGAGCAGGTCATGTCCACAGGCGCGGCCTGCAGAGACCAGATCTGATCGGCGTAGGTGCGGATGGCGCGGTCGGAGGAAAAGAATCCACTGCGCGCCATGTTGAGCAGGCCCATACGCTGCCAGACGGCAGGCTGATGCCAGGCCGCATCGACGCGGTCCTGGGCCTCGAGATAGGCCTCGAAATCAGCCAGCAGGAAGAACGGGTCCGAGGACATCAGCTGCTGCACAAGGGGCTGGAAGATGTCGCGGTCTCCATTGCTGAAGTGACCGTTCTGCACCAGCAGGAAGGCCTCCTGGAGCAAGGGCATGCGATGCAGCCACTCCCAGGGGTGATAGTGCATGCGCAGCTCCTGGATCTGCTCGGTCGTGTGGCCGAACAGCACGAAGTTTTCCTGCCCAACCTGCTCGATGATCTCCACATTGGCGCCATCAAGGGTGCCGATGGTGATCGCACCGTTCATGGCGAATTTCATGTTGCCGGTGCCGGAGGCCTCGAGGCCGGCCGTGGAGATCTGCTCGGAAAGATCAGCAGCCGGATAGACGCTCTCACTGAGCTTCACGTTGTAATCCGGCAGGAAAACAACGCGCAGAAGTCCGCGGGTCTGGGGATCCTGATTGACGACATCGGCGATCGCATGGATGAAGCGAATGATCAGCTTTGCCATGTAGTAACCGGCTGCAGCTTTGCCGCCGAACACCACGGTGCGGGGAGCCATGTTGGCCGTATCACCGTTCTTGATGCGCAGATAACGGCAGATCACCTGCAGCGCATTGAGGTGCTGGCGCTTGTATTCGTGAATCCGCTTCACCTGAACATCAAACAGGCTGAGGGGATCGACGATCGTGTTGCAGAGGCTGCCGATCCTGTCGCTGAGGCGACGCTTCGCCTCCAGCCGGCAGGCGGCCCATCGCTCCAGGAAGGCGGGATCCTCGGCCCAGCGCTCCAGTTCGCGCCAGCGCTCCGGCTGGATCAACCAATCCATCCCCAGCGTCTGCTCCAACAGTTCAGAGAGGGGGGGATTCGCCAGGGCCAGCCAGCGCCGAGGCGTGACCCCATTGGTGACATTGCAGAACTTGTGCGGCCACAGCTGGGCGAAATCAGCCAGCAGGGAGGTGCGGACCAGATCGCTGTGCAGAGCCGCCACACCGTTGACATGGTGAGACGCCACCACAGCCAGATGGGCCATGCGCACGGTCTGATGGCCATCCTCACCGATGATCGACATGCGTCGCAGCCGGGCCTCATCGCCCGGGGCGTGAAGACGCACCTGCTGCAGAAAACGCCAGTTGATCTCATAAATGATCTCGAGATGCCTGGGCAGCAGCGAGCCGAACAGCTGCAGATCCCAGCACTCCAGGGCCTCCGGCAGCAGGGTGTGGTTGGTGTAGGCGATCGAGCGGCTGGTGATCGACCACGCCTCATCCCAGCTGAAATCGTGTTCGTCGATCAACAGCCGCATCAGCTCGGCCACCGCGATCGCTGGGTGGGTGTCATTGAGCTGCACCGCCCAGTGATCGGCGAAATCCCTAAGCGGCAACTGCCGCTTGCTGAGATTGCGCAGCATGTCCTGCAGGGAGCAGCTGACGAAGAAGATCTGCTGTTTCAGCCGCAGCCGACGGCCTGCCTCGGTGCTGTCGTTGGGATAGAGCACCTTGGTGATCGTCTGGGAGCTGACCTCGTCGTAGACGGCTCCTGAAAAATTGCCGCTGTTGAAGGCACCGAGGTCCAGGCTCTGGCTGCTGGCCGCCCGCCAGAGACGCAACCGGGCGCAGGTGTTCACCCGGTACCCGAGCACAGGCACATCATGGGGAATGCCGAGGGCGAATTCCGCCGGCAGCCAGCGGGAGTGGTAGCGGCCTTCGGCATCGGTGTAGGCCTCCACCCGCCCGCCGAAACCAACCCGCACGCCCTTGTCGGGATGCACCAGCTCCCAGGGCCAGCCGCCTTTGAGCCACTGGTCGGTCACTTCCACCTGCCAGCCGTTGTGGATGACCTGATCGAAAATGCCGAATTCGTAGCGGATGCCGTAGCCGGTGGCCGGCATCTCCAGGGTGGCGAGCGATTCCATGTAGCAGGCTGCCAGCCGCCCAAGGCCGCCATTGCCCAGCCCCGGCTCCTCTTCGATCTCCAGCAGGGACTCGAGATTTGTGATGCCGAAATGCTGCACCGCCTCCTGGGCTTCCTTGCGGATGCCGAGCATCAGCAGGTTGTTCCCCAGCTGGGGACCCAACAAAAATTCGGCCGAGAGATAGGCCACCGACTTGGGGTGCTGGCGGCGCAAGACATCCTTGTACGCCAGATGGCGGCTCATCAGCCGATCGCGCACCGCATGGCTCAGCGCCATGTAGAGGTCGTGGGGCGAGGCGGTGCTGGCGGAGCGCCCCAGCGTGAAGAACAGGTGCTCGGTGATGCCATCCCGCAGATCATCGGCGGTGAGTCCGGTGCGGGGGGCATCTTCAAAGATCGAAGGTGCCGGGATGTCCTGACCCGCCGGCAAGGTGCTGACCATGGGTCCCAAGGCAGATGCCCCAGCCTGAACAGCGCAGGGTTAAGACGTCATCAAGAGGATCTCAACACCGGTTGCTCGGCGTCAGCCGTTGCCGTCCTGGTTTGGTGCCAGCAGATGCTCCTTGCTTTCCTTGAGGTCATTCCAGATGCTGCGGATTTCGAGATAGGCCTCATCCTGCGAAACCTTGCCATTGCTCTGCAGTCCCACGATCAGCCCCACCCGCTCGGCGAAAGCCATCAGGTTCTGATGGAAGGCCAGACGCTGGGGGCTCCAATCCTCGCCGCGATAGCTGGAAAAAGCCTCCATGGGTGATTGAATCCCATGATCCGAAAGCCCAGGTCCGGCTCCATCGGGCTCGGGCATGGTCCCTGGGGCGGTCATTTCAGATCCACGAATCGCAAGAATCGTAATCAGCGGATGGCCCCGCAGGCGCTCCGCCTGACCGTCTCTGCTGCGGAACCGTTGTGGGAGCGCCTCGGCATCGGTGGCCTGGCGTCGGGCCAGGTGCAGCGATGGCCTGCAGCAAGCCTTAACCAGCAGAGCGCAGAATCCGGTGCGAACATCCGGTCCACCGGTTGCCTGCCTTGCGCCGCCCCACTCCCGGAGCACTCCATTCACACCGCATGGAGGAGCGGCCCGCGGGCCTGCCGCCCCAGCTCTACGTGCATGGGGGCCTGCAACCGAGCAGCTTCAGCGTCATGCTGTTCGAGGAGCAGGGGCCAAGGCTGGTTGGGTTGAAAACCCCCCAGGACCTGGCCTCGCTGCTGCGCCAGGACCAACCGATCTGGTTGCGGGTGATGGGTCTGTGGAGCCAGCCGCAGATCCATGCCTTTCTGCGGATCCTGGAGATCCCCGAAGAGCTGCTGCCACCGCTGCTGGAGGTGCCTCAACGGCCCGTCGTCCATTCCCTGGGCGACGCGCTGCTGGTGGTGCTGCACCGGCTGGGCGTCTCGCGCGATCCGCTGCATCTGATCAGCTCCCAGGTGGGCTTCCTGCTGATGCCGGGCCGCCTGATCACCTTCGAGGAAACGCCCCAGAACGATGCCTTCCCCCAGCTCACCGACTGGTTGCTGAATCAGGCAGGGGATGCCAGGGAGCTGGATCTCGACGACATCCTCCATTTTCTGGTCGATGAGCTGCTCGACCAGCTGTTTCCGATGCTCGAGCAGATCGCCAACCGCCTGGACGATCTGGAGGAGAAGGTGCTGCGCGATGCGCGACCGCGGCTGCTGTCACGCACCTTTGTGCATCGCGCCAACATCCGTGTGATCCGGCGCCAGATCTGGCCGCTGCGCCACCAGATCCAGGTGCTGCTGCGCCAGCGCCAGCCGCTGCTGGGTCCTGAAGCTCTCAATGGTTTTCAGGACATGGCTGAGCTGGTCACCCTGCTGTTCGAGACCACCGAGCTGCTGCGCAACCAATGCGACGCCATCACCCAGGCCTATGCGGCCAGCGTGGGCAACCGGATGAACCAGGTGATGAAAACGCTCACGATCGTGGCCAGCATTTTCGCGCCACTCACCTTCATCGCCGGGGTCTACGGCATGAATTTCGACGACATGCCCGAGTTGCATCTGCCTTACGCCTATGAGGTGGTGATGGTGCTGATGCTGTTGGTCGCTTTAGGACAGACGTTCTGGCTCTGGAAACGGGGCTGGTTCGAGGACTGGACGACCCCGAACCGCTAGGGCCACGAGCGTTGCTGTTCAGGGATTGCAGAACGAACAGTGAACCGGATCGGCCAGAAGCAGGCCATCGGAACGGGGCCGCTGCTCGCTGTGATCGCAGGAGCAACAGACCAGCAGATCGGCGCGGCTGAGCGTGGTGGCCGAACCGCAGCAGGCGCAGGGGAGCCCGGCGAGGCTGCGCTGCCGGCCCCAGCCCGGAGCCCCGCAGGCCGGGCAGGGAGTGGCCAGGCGCCGCACCAGACGAAAACTCAGCTGGCGGATGCTGGCCATGCGGGTGGGATTGCAGTGGGCACGCATGTCGGTCTCCAGCTGAACCACGCCGTGTGGGGCCAACGCTGAGGCCTCGGCCATCGCCTGGATCAGCGGTCCTGGCTGGTGAATCCCCTTGGCCACCACAGCGTCGGTCGCTGGGGCCGTCGCCATCGGCAGCGGTGACTGGGGCCGCACCATCAGCCCATGGCTGGGGAAACCCACCTGGAGCAACCAGTCGCGCAGGCGCGGGCCATCCAGGCCAAGCTTCAGCTCCTCGGGACTGAGCTGCAACCGGTCGAAATTGGTTCGACGCGCCAGCAGCTCCTCGCTGAGGCACAGCCCCCGCTCAGCATCGAGGAAGAGCATGCACTCCAGACCCATCGCCAGGAAGGGCACGCTGGGATGGGGCCCGAAGCTGCCTTCACTGGCGATCGCCAGGCCGGTGCCACCGAGCTCCAGAGCAGCCTGGGCCTTGGCAAGGCAGGCCTGCGATGCCGTGCCATGGCGGGGAATGCCACCGCAGAAGCTACCCAGCGCATCGGTGTCGATCTGGGGCAGATGCAGCAGTTCGGCCCCGAGACCATGACGCAGAGCAGGGCCGATCACACGCTCCTTGCCGTGGCGCGTGGCCAGGGCCACCCGGGCAGCCTGATACGGCGAAAAGGGAAGCGGCACCCTGCACGACTTCAACCGAAATCAGTCTGCCGGAGAGAAACAGGTATTCGGCACAACCAACAAGCCAGGCTGAAGTGCGTTAAGCACACCCCAGACACAAAAAAAATCCGCCGCCAGGCAGGCAGCGAACCTCGTTCTCCAGGAATGTTCAGTCAAGCAGGAATGCGAGACAGCAGCAGGGAAAACGCCCACATCCGCAGGTGCTGGCGACGACCGATGGCTGCAGATTGAAGGCTGAGGCAACAGCTGCCAAAACCCCAGGGGCAGAGGCATCAAGCAGGCTTATCGGACAAATCAGCCATCCTTCGCAACAGAATTCGTCAGGTGTCGACAACCACCCCCTAAGGTCTGCGCACGTCACCGCAAGCGACCTCCTCTATGTCTTCTGGCCATCGATAGCCACTGGCCGGGACTTCTTCACAAGGAGCCGGGGCAGTGGCAGCACAACAGCTTCATGCCTGCCTCTCCCGCTCCCTGGGGATCGCCATCTCTGCACAACAAGCACAGAGATGATTTGGCAAGCCGTACTCACCTGTCACGGACTGCACCAAGTGCATGCTCCGGATTGATTCTGCTGCGCGAAATGAGTTCTTAGCACTCGACTCTGCATGCTTGCAGATTCAAACTTTAGTTGATCACGACACTTGAACACCTCACCCTCCCTCGCCATGCGCACCGTCACCATGCCCGGACCGTTGCAACTCAGCCTGCAGTCCTCTGCAGCGGTTCCCTGCCATCTGAACTGGCGGATCGAAGAGGGCTACCTGCGCCTCGCCAGCTGGGGCGATCAAGGCGAAAACGTCACCCTGGGCATCTGGGGCCCAGGCGATCTGGTGATGCCCGCCTTGATTCCGATCAAGCCCCTGCAACTGCTGGCCCTGTCCAATGCCCGGGTGGAAGAGGTCGACCCCAGCGAAGAAGAACGCCAGGACTTCCTCATCCAGCACGGCCTGCAGACGGCCACCCTGTTGCGCCTGAGTCGCATCCGGCCGGCGGAAGCACGCCTGTTCCAGCTGTTGCTGTGGATGGGTGAACGCTTCGGCCGGATCAGCAGCCGTGGGGTGAGTCTGTCTCTGGAGGACATGAATCTCACGCACCGACACATGGCGGAGATCGCGGGACTCACCCGGGTGACGGTGACCAAGGCGATGTCGCACTTCCGTCAGCAGCGCTATCTGATCAAGGAGGGTTGCGATGAACTGCTGCTGCGCGAAGCGGTGCCGTTGCTGCAGCGCTCCGGAAACGTCAACACCTGACCATCATGACCATCCTCCAAGGTGATCGGGGTCCGCCGTTCCCTGTCACCACATCCCGCTGATCCGCCCCAGTCAGCGATCGAAATGCAACCCCAATCCAGGGCCTCCAGGGTGCAGCCATGGTTGCCCCTCGCTTGATGGCATCCACGAGCCATCTGCCTGAGCACAACGTTCGCGTCGTTCCCTCCGATCCTCACCATGGCCAAGCGTCGTCGTTTTCTCGCCCTCCTCAGCGGCAGCCTCGCGAGCACCGTCGTTCTCACCGGCTGCCTGGGCAATCCCCCCGATCGCAGCGGCAATGCCAGCAGCAAAGTCGCGAGCATCAATACAACCGCCCAGGACAAACTGGAAGCCAAAACGATCAGCCTGGGCTTCATCCCCATCCTGGAAGCCGCACCTCTGGTGATCGGGGTGGAGAAGGGCTTCTTCGCCAAGCACGGCCTGGAGGTGAAGCTCTCCAAACAGGCCAATTGGGGAGCAGCCCGCGACAACGTGGTGCTCGGCTCCTCCGGCGGCGGCATCGATGGCGGCCAGTGGCAGCTGCCCATGCCCCAGATGATCAGCGAAGGAGCGATCACGAACGGCAAGAAGGTGCCGATGGTGGTGCTGGCGATGCTGATGAGCCAGGGGAACGGCATCGCCGCCTCAAACTCGGTGAAGGACGGCAACCTGAGCATCAATCTCAGCCAGACCTCTCCCGGCTTCTTCGACAAGTTCCAGCAGAAGGAGGGCCGCAAGTTCCGTGCCGCCTACACCTTCCCGAAGGCCAACCAGGAGATCTGGATCCGCTACTGGCTCGCCGGCAATGGCGTCGATCCCGACAAGGCGGTCGAGCTGCTCAAGGTGCCGGCCCCTGAAACGCTTCAGGGCATGAAGAACGGCACCATGGAGGCCTTCTCCACCGGTGATCCCTGGCCCTCCCGTATCGCCAAGGACAACATCGGCTACCTCGCCGCCACCACCGCGCAGATCTGGAAGGCCCACCCCGAGGAATACCTGGCCGTCCGCTCCGACTGGGTGGATAAGTATCCCAAGGCCACCATCGCCCTGCTCAAGGGCCTGATCGAAGCCCAGATGTGGCTCGATAAGCCGGAGAACAAGGATGAAGCGGCCAAGATCCTCAGCTCCCGCAAGTGGTACAACGTGCCGCTGCCGGTGCTGCAGGAATCGCTCAAGGGCCAGTACAAGATTGGCGCCAGTGGCACTCCGGAAACGGATCCAAAGATGGGCCCGCTCTACTGGAACAGCGATCGCGGTGTGATCTCCTATCCCTACAAGAGCCTGACCCTGTGGTTCCTGCTCGAGTCGATGCGCTGGAAGTTCTTCCCCGGCACTGTCGACACGATTGAACAGGCCAAGATGATCAACGACAGGGTGACACGTGAGGACCTCTGGAAGCAGGCAGCCCAGGAGCTGGGTATACCCGCCGACCAGATTCCCAGCGGTTCCAGTCGTGGCAAAGAGACGTTCTTCGATGGGGTCGTCTACGACCCAGAGAATCCCCAGGCTTACCTGAATTCTCTGAAGATCAAGAAGTAATTCACACAGGCCCGTCGTCCCACCAGGCCGGCGGCGGGCCTTCCCAAACCAGAAGCCTGGCCCTCCTTGATTCGCGAAAGACCCTCCATTTCCTCTCCAGGACTGTCCCCATGACGACCAGCACCGCTCCCACCACCAGCCGCGGGGATCGCACGCCCCCTTCCGGCCTGGCGCTGTGGTGGAAAAACTCCCGCAAAACCATCCTCCCTCCCCTCTTCGGCATCGGCGGCTTCCTGCTCTTCTGGCAGCTGAGCGCCAGCCTCGGTCTCACCAAGCTGGCAGGTCCGCTGAGCCTGTTCACGGAAGAACGCACCCGTGATCTGCTCTTCTATCCCTTCTTCGATCGCGGCGGTCTCGACAAGGGTCTGTTCCTGCATGCCATGAGCAGCCTGAGCCGTGTGGCGCTGGGCTACTCGCTGGCCGCCATTGTCGGGATCGCCGTCGGCATCGCGGTCGGCCTCAACAAGTCACTCGATCGCGCCTTTGATCCCCTGTTCCAGTTCCTGCGCATGGTCGCGCCGCTGGCCTGGGTGCCGATCGCCCTGGTGCTGTTCCAGAACAACCAACCGGCCGCCATCTTCGTGATCTTCATCACCTCCATCTGGCCGATCCTGATCAACACCGCCGAAGGCGTGCGCCAGATTCCGCAGGACTACCGCAACGTGGCTTTGGTGCTGCAGATGTCGAACCGGCGCTTCTTCACCAAGGTGCTCATCCCCTCGGCACTTCCCTACATCTTCACCGGTTTGCGCATCTCCATCGGTCTGGCCTGGCTGGCGATCATCGCCGCTGAAATCGTGATGCCAGGCACCCCTGGAATTGGCTTCTTCATCTGGGATGCCTATCAGAACAGCTACGTCTCCGACATCGTGCTCGGCGTGATCTGGATCGGCGCCATCGGTCTGATTCTGGATCGCTGCATGACCTGGCTGCAGAAGCGGATCTCAGCTGGTCAGTGAGCCTGATGGATGGCCAAGCCAAGCTCATGTATCCGTGATCCGATGACACGTCCAGTCAGCCCACCTTTTCTAAGACCTCTCAGCGAGCGCCTCGCCAGCGTCGAGCGTGTAATCACCCGACCCGCCAACGCCTTCACCTTTCTGGTGATCCGGTTCGTATTGATGAGCGGCATGGTGGTGGGCTTCAGCTTGTGGTCCCTGCAACTCAGTCCCTGATTCCATTGCCTGAGCACCCATGACAACAGCAACCCTGGTCAACGTTCAGGAGCTCGAGAAGAACTTTCCCCTCAGCGGCGGCGGCAACTACCTGGCGCTGAAGGGCATTGATCTCGAGATCCGCAAAGGTGAATTCATTTCCCTGATCGGCCACTCCGGCTGCGGCAAGAGCACCTTGCTCAACATGATCGCCGGCCTCGATCTGCCGACCGGCGGCACCGTGCTCGTCGACGGCGAGACGGTGAAGCGGCCCGGGCCGGACAAGATGGTGGTGTTCCAGAACTACTCCCTGCTGCCCTGGCTCACCGTCGAGCAGAACATCGCCCTGGCCATCGATGAGGTGTTCCCCGGTCTCGCCGCCGAGGAGCGCAAAAGCCTGATCGAGGAACACATTCAGATGGTCGGTCTGGGCCATGCCGGCCACAAGCTGCCGCACGAGCTCTCCGGCGGCATGCGCCAGCGGGTGGCAATCGCCCGCGCTCTGGCGATCAAGCCGAAACTGCTGCTGCTCGATGAACCCTTCGGGGCCCTCGATGCCCTCACCCGCGGCAATCTGCAGGAGAAGCTGATGCAGATCTGCAACGAACATCAGCTCACCGCCGTCATGGTCACCCATGACGTGGATGAAGCGGTGCTGCTCTCCGACCGGATCGTGATGCTCACCAACGGCCCCGGCTCGAAGATCGGCGGCATTCTCGAGGTGGACATCCCGCGGCCGCGCCAACGGATGACTGTGGTGCACCACCCGAGCTACTACAGCCTGCGCTCGGAGATCATCTACTTCCTCAACCGCCAGAAGCGGGTGAAGCAGTGGCAGGCCAAGCCCCACAAGGTGCTGCCGCGCCATGGCCTCGAGAAGGTGAACGTCGATCTGGGCTTCATCCCCCTGGCCGCCTGTGCGCCGATGGCGATCGCCGAGGCCAAGGGCTTGTTCCGCAAGCACGGCCTCGATGAGGTGCAGCTGGTGCGGGAGACCAGCTGGCGCGGCGTGACCGATGGCTTCCTCGACCGCACCCTCGATGCGGCCCTGATGCCCTCTGGCATGCCGGTCTGGATGACCGCCGGCGGCCATGGCGGCGACCCCACCCCGATCGTCACGGCCCTGACGATCAGCCGTAACGGCAATGAGGTGACCCTGGCCAAGCGCCTGGCCGACCAGGGGGTGCGCTCGGTGGAGGACTACCGCAACTGGCTGCAGAGCCACAACCGGGAGCCCCACACCCTGGGCATCGTGCATCCGGCCTCGATGCACAACCTGCTGCTGCGCTACTGGCTGGCCTCCAGCGGCATCGATCCCGACAAGGATGTGCACCTGCAGACCCTGCCGCCGGCCCAGATGCTGGCCGACCTCAAGGACGGCTCGATCGATGGCTACTGCATCGGCGAACCCTGGAACCTTCGTGCCAGCCGCGATGGTCACGGGGTGCCGATCGTGGGCGATCTGGAGATCTGGAACGGCCACCCCGGCAAGGTGCTGGGCGTGCGCGAGGACTGGGCCCTGGCCTATCCGAACACCCACATCGCCCTGACCAAGGCGTTGCTGGAGGCCTGCCAGTTCTGCGCCAACCCGAGCCACTGGGATGAGATGGCCGAGCTGCTCTCCGATCGCCGCTACCTCGGCATGAAGAAGGAGCTGATCAGCTTCGGCGCACAACAGAACAGTCAGGGACAGTTCGCCCCCCATGGTGAACCGCACCACCTGTTCTTCGGGCCCGGCGTCAACCGCCCCAGCCGCAGCGAGCACCTCTGGATCCTCACCCAGCTGGCCCGCTGGGCCGAAATTCCCTTCCCGCGCAACTACGTGGAGATCCTCGAGCGGATCTGCAATGTCAGCGTCTACAGCACAGCAGCACGGGAACTCGGATTCGAAGACGTGAGCTATCAGCGCGGCGCCATCGAACTGTTCGACGGCAAACCCTTCGATGGCAACGATCCGATCGGCTATCTCAACAGCGTCAGCGTGCACCGCGACTTCAGCGTCGCCGAAATCCCCCTCGGTGTTCCCCGCCCCCTGGCGGCCTGAACCCTCCAGTCCTCCACTTCGCGTGCTTCGTCATGTCTGCATCCGTCCTGCAACAGCCCAAGGATTCCCCCGCTGCGGCGGGGGCTGGCCCACTGCTTCGCTTTGAACAACTGGGCAAGGTCTATCCCACTCCCAGCGGCCCCTATCCGGTGCTGGAAAACATCAATTTCGATGTGCATCAAGGAGAGTTCGTCTGCGTGATCGGCCACTCGGGTTGCGGCAAGAGCACCCTGCTGAACATGGTTTCCGGCTTCGCCAAACCGACCTCGGGCCAGGTGCTCCTCAGCGGCAAGCCGATCGAGAGACCGGGTCCAGATCGCATGGTGGTGTTCCAGGGCTATGCCCTGCTCCCCTGGATGACGGCCTATGAAAACGTCTATCTTGGCGTCGATTCGGTGAAACCGAAGTTACCCGATCACGAGAAACGCCAGATCGCGATGGAGCACCTCGAGCTGGTGGGTCTGACAGCTGCAGCCGACAAGAAAATCACCCAGATCTCCGGCGGCATGAAGCAGCGCGTGGCGATCGCTCGGGCGCTGGCGATCCGCCCCGAGGTGCTGATCCTCGATGAACCCTTCGGGGCCCTCGATGCGATCACCAAGGAGGAGCTCCAGGAGGAGCTGCTGAAGATCTGGAACACCCAGAAATGCACCGTTCTGATGATCACCCATGACATCGACGAGGCCCTGTTCCTCGCCGATCGACTCGTGATGATGACCAACGGCCCCGCCGCCGGCATCGGCGAAGTGCTCAACATCAATTTCCCGCGGCCCCGCACCCGCGAGGACATCATGGAGGATCCCCGCTACTACGAGCTCCGCAACCAGGCGCTCGATTTTCTCTACAACCGCTTCGCCCACGACGAGGACGAGAAGGCCTGATCAGGTCGTCCAAGGAAAACCTGGAGGGATCGATCAACCCATGCGGGGGCAGGTCACTGCCCCCTTTTTCATGGCTCCTTCATTGCTCCTTATTTCATCCCGGCAAGCCATCTCCAGGCTGAAGGATTCCGAGGCAGAACCGGTGATTTCTGGGCGCGCTCGGCCGGGATGCCGAAGATGGAATCGGCAACATCCACCGGCGGCGATGGTTCTGCTCGAACCCACCAACCTGCTGCTGCTCGCCTGCGCCCTGATCTACGGGCTGCTGGGAGAACGCGGCGAGGCGGCCATCCTGCTGTTGTTCGTGGGAGCCATCAGCCTGCTGGATCTGGTGCAGCAGCGCCGCAGCGATCACGCCCTGGCCGAGCTGGCGCGGCTGCACGCCCCCCGGGCCAGGGTGCTGCGCGATGGCGTGGAACGGCTGCTGCCGGCAGAGCAGCTGCGCTGCGGCGATCGGCTGCGGCTGGAGGAGGGCGACCGGGTGGCCGCCGATGGGCCGCTGGAGGAAGCCCTGGGCCTGTGGCTGGATGAATCGCTGCTCAGCGGCGAATCGCTGCCGGTCGAGCGTGGGGCGGGGCAGATGGTGCGAGCGGGATCGCTGGTGGCCAGTGGGTATGGGCTGGCGCGGGTCTCAGCGGTGGCCGCCGACACCGAACTGGGGCGCATGGGCCGCAGCCTGGCAGCCGTGGTCCCGCCGGCGACGCCGCTGCAGCGCCGCACCCAGCGGCTGACCACCCGGCTGACGCGGCTCGCCCTGCTGCTCTGCGCCCTGCTGGCGCTGCTGCGAATCGGCCTCGGCGGGGCCTGGCAGGAGGCGTTGCTGGCGGCCCTCGCCCTCGCCCTGGCGATCCTGCCCAACGAGATCCCGGTGGTGCTGTCGCTGTTTCTGGCGATGGGATCCCTGCGGCTGGCGCGGATCGGCGTGCTGCCCCGCTGGCCCTCGGCCGTGGCCAGCCTCGGCAGCGCGACGGTGCTCGCGGTCGACAAAACCGGCACGCTCACCCAGAACCGGATGGCGGTGCAGTGTCTGCTCAGCTGGCCGCAACGGCAGCTCTGGCAGAGCGGGGCACCCCTGGAGGAGCCCTGGCACAGGCTGCTGGAGCTGGCCCTGCTGGCGAGCCGTCCGGAGCCGATCGATGCCATGGAACAGGCGATCCAGCGACTGGCGAACGAGCAGGATCTGGGCAGCGAACACCTCCATCCCGACTGGCCGCTGCAGCGGGAATATCCCCTGCAGAGCGATCTGCTGGTGTTCTCACGCCTGTGGCGCGACGGCAGGGGCGGCTGGCAGCTGGCCGCCAAGGGGGCACCTGAGGCCATCGCCGATCTCTGCCATCTGCAGGGGGAGGAGGCCGAGGCACTGCGCCAGGCGGCCGCCGAGCTGGCCGGGCGGGGCCTGCGGGTGCTGGCCGTGGCCCAGGGGCTCGATGGCGCCCCGCTGCATGGGCAGGCGGAGCTGAGCGAGGGAGAGCTGCCGGCGAACGTGCATGCCTTCCCGTTCATGCCCGTGGGGCTGATCGGTCTGGCCGATCCCCTGCGGCCGGAGGTGCCGGCGGCCATCGCCGCCGCCGGAACGGCAGGGATGCGGGTGCTGATGATCACCGGCGACGGGCCAATCACCGCCCGCGCCATCGCCGACCAGGCAGGCCTGCCCCCCGGGCCCGTGTTGTGCGGCGAGGATCTCGAGCGGCTGCCGCCGTCCGAGCTGGCCCGCTGCCTGCAGAGCAGCTCAGTGTTCGCCCGGGTGCGGCCGGCCCAGAAGCTGGCCCTGGTGCAGGGTCTGCAGCGTCTGGGGGCCGTGGTGGCGATGACAGGCGATGGAGTCAACGATGCAGCGGCCCTCAAGGCGGCCGACATCGGTGTCGCCATGGGGCGCATGGGCACCGCCGTGGCCCGAGAGGCGGCCGATCTGATCCTGCTGCGCGACACCTTCGCCGACCTGGTGGCCGCCCTGGCCCTCGGCCGCCGCATCGAGGCCAACCTGCAGGGAGCCCTCGGCTACACCCTGGCGATTCACCTGCCGATCGCCGCCCTCAGCCTGTTGCCCCTGCTGCCGCTCAGCAGCGCCGTCAATCAGCCAACCGGAACGGGCGAACTGATCCTGCTGCCCGTTCACATCGCCCTGCTGCACCTGGTGATCGATCCGGCCTGCACCCTGGTGTTTGAGGCCCTGCCGGCAGAGGGCTCCCAGATGCGACGCCCGCCGAAACCGGCGCAGGCGCCGTTGATCGCCCAGACCACCTCCGTCATCGCCCTGGCCCAGGGCCTGGTGCTGACCCTGGCGGCGATGACCCTGGCCCTGGTCCCCGGAATCCCGCTGGAGCAGCGCCGCAGCCTGGTGCTGGTGCTGCTGCTCCTGGCCGGCGGAGGGCTGGTGGGGCTGAACGGCATGCAGGCGCGCCGGGGCAGGGGAAAGTCCCCCTGGATCGCCTGGATCATGGCCCCGGTGGGCGGCCTGCTCAGTGCCGTGGCGCTGGGGGTACCCGCGATCCGGCAGCTGCTGCAGCTGGCACCGCTTGGCGCCGCTGCCCTGGAGGCTCTGCTCATCCTGACGCTCGCCAGCCTGGCCCTGATGGCGGCGGTGATGGTGGTGGCGCGGCAGAACACCCTGGGCCGTGCTGCCAGCAGCACATAAGGCGCTGCGCAGCCGGTGATCAACTGCCGCAGATCCACGGCCACAGCAACATTCAAGCCATCTGGATCCACCTAGGTTCTGAGTGGAGATCGAGCCAAATCAGGCATCTCCATCTGTTCTTTGTTAATCACACTTCTCCTGGAGGAGCACCATCTGATGGCATTGATTCAACGGGACACCATGAAAGACGAAACCATCAAGGACATCGAAGACATGCTGGAGCGAACCATGTCATCCTTTCCCTGGCCGCTGGCCCGCAGAGCCGGCCTGGCGTCGATGATCACAGCCAATCCCCGCGTCGACATCCTGGAGCGCGATGGCAATTATGTGATCGAGGCGGATGTTCCCGGCATCGCCAAGGAGGATCTCCACGTCAGCCTCGATCAGGGTGTGCTCACCATCCAGGGGGAACGCCATCAGGAGAAACGGGAAGACCACGCCCGCTTCCATCGACTGGAGCGCTCCTACGGCGGTTTCACCCGCAGCTTCAGCCTGCCGGATGACTGCGATGTGAGCGGCCTGAACGCCAGCTGCCGCGATGGCCAGCTGTGCATCACGCTGCCTCGCAAAGCGACCCAAGCCATCACCCAGGCCGTGCAGGTGCCCGTGAGCTGATCGAGAAGTTCCAGCGGGAGAGGGGCTTCAGGCCGCCTCTCCGGCATGCAGGCACTGGGTCACCACCTCACGACTGTTAGGCGAGAGCGCGGCGGCGGCCAACTGCTCGAGCGCCTCGTGCTGACGCGCACGGCGCTCGGGCCCGTAGCTGCGCCAGCGGCTGAACACCTTCGCCAGGCGCGAGGCCGTGATCGGGTTGCGCCGATCGAGCGCGGCGATCTGCCCGGCGAGGAAGCGGTAGCCGCTGCCATCGCTGTGATGGAACACGGGGGTGTTGGCCACCAGCCCCCCCAGCACCGCCCGTACGGAATTCGGGGCCGCCGGATCGAAGCGGGGGTGCTGCAGCAGACGCTCCACCCGCTCCAGACCATCGGCGAAGGGAGCCGAGGCCTCAAGCGAAAACCAGGCATCCAGGATCACGGGTCGCTCCTGCCAGCGGGTGTAGAAAGCTGCCATCGCCTCCTGGCGGGCGGGGATCGGCTGGTTCTGCAGGGCCCGCAGACCCGCCCGTGCCAGGGTCATCGAGCGGCCATCCACCGCAGCCCGCGCCGCCGCAATCGCCGAGGTGTCGCCGGCGGCGACCCGCCAGCTCCAGATCAGTGCGGTGAGGCGCCGATCACCGACCCCCTCGGGCCAGGGCAGCGGCCACTCGGGCATGCAGGCCTCCAGCGCCTGGTTCAGGGGTTCGGCCAGAACCTGCCCAAAGCGGCGACGCAACCCCTCGAGCGCGGCAAACAGAGCGGGAGGATCGGGTTCCGTGCAGGCCTCCTCCAGTTCAGGCAGGCCGGGCAGCGCCAGCAGCACCGCCCGGCTGGCCTGGGAGAGGGAGGGATCGGCCAGGATCCGCCCGAAGGCATCGATCAGCTCCTCTTCCAGCGCCTGGCTGGGATGGGAGGCCTCCGCCTGCTGCAGCGCGGCGGCCCGGGCCAGCACCAGCTGGCGAAGCAGGGTCTGGCCGGCATCCCAGCGAGCGAAGGGATCGCTGTCACAAGCCAGCAGATGCACGAGCTCGGCGCTGGGCCGACCCAGCTCCAGCTTCACCGGTGCTGAGAAATGACGCAACAGCGACAGGGCCGGCGGATGGGCCTGGCGCGGCAGCCCCACGAAGCGCAGCTCCTGCTCGGGCTGGTCGATCACCACCAGGCGTGTGCCCTCCCCCCAGTGCCGCGGCAGCAGGGGCAGCGGCGGGGAGCCAGCGGCTTGCTCCCTCTCCAACTTCAGGGGCAGCGGTTGACCGCCCTGCCCCACCAAGCCCAGGGCCAGCGGAATGACGAGGGGCTGCTTGTCGCTCTGCCCGGGGGTGGGCGGGGTGGACTGACGGATCGTGAGGGTCAGTGCCCCCTGTTCTCCGTCCCACTGGCGATGCAGCTGCAGCACCGGTGTACCGGCCTGGTGGTACCAGCGGCGGAAGGCTGCGAAATCGAAACGGGGTGCCCGGGGCTGCCCCTCAGGCCCTTCCGAGGCCCAGTGCTGCTCGGCGGCGTCCCGCATGGCGGCCAGAAAGTCATCACAGGTGGCGGCGCTGCCGTCATGGCGCTGCACGTACAGGGCCATGCCGCGCTGAAACACATCCGGACCCAGCAGGGTCTGCAGGGCACGGATCACCTCCGATCCTTTTTCATAGATCGTGGTGGTGTAGAAATTATCGATCGCTTCATAGCTGTCGGGTTGCACAGCATGGGCGGTAGGTCCGCCATCCTCTCGGAACTGCGTGTTGCGCAACAGCGCCACGTTCTCGATTCGATTGATCGCCTGGCCGTGCAGATCAGCGCTGAAACACTGATCGCGGAACACCGTCAATCCTTCCTTGAGCGACAGCTGAAACCAGTCGCGGCAGGTGATGCGGTTTCCGGTCCAGTTGTGGAAGTATTCATGAGCGATCACGCTCTCGACGCGCTCCAGCTCGTCGTCGGTGGCCGTTTCCTGATCCGCCAGCACCAGCTTGGAGTTGAAGATATTGAGACTCTTGTTCTCCATGGCGCCCATGTTGAAGTGGCGCACGGCAACGATGTTGTATTCGTCGAGGTCGTACTCGAGTCCGTAGACCCGCTCATCCCAGGCCATCGCCCGCTGCAGCGATGCCAGGGCGTGGGCGGTGTAGGGCTCATCGCCAGGCTCCACCCACAGCCGCAGGCGTACCGGTCGGCCGGCGGCGGTGGTGTAGCCGCCGGACACCTCCTCCAGGCGACCCGCCACGAGGGCAAACAGATAGGAGGGCTTGGGGAAGGGATCGTCCCAGACGGCGTAATGACGGGCCTCACCGCCCTCGCCATCGGGCAGGGAACCGCTCTCGATGCAGTTGCCGTTGCTAAGCAGCACCGGGAACCGCTCCCGATCGGCTTCGAGGCGCACCCGGAAGCGGCTGAGCAGGTCGGGCCGGTCGGGATGGAAGCTGATGCGCCGGAAGCCTTCGGCCTCGCACTGGGTGGTCACCATGCCACCGCTGGCGTACAGCCCCTCGAGGCTGCCGTTCGCCCAGGGGTCGATCACCACCTCTGTGGTGAGCACGAACGCTCCCAGCGGCGGATGCTCCAGGATCAGGCGCCCCTCCTGGATCCGGTAGGCCGAAGGATCGAGCGGCTCTCCATCGATCGCAAGCGCTTTCAGGGCCAGATCCACGCCAGCGAGTTCCAGCGGCCCGCCGGGCTGAGGGCCATCGGCGGCAGCAGACGGATTGGGCATGAAGGCCAACTGGGCCGTCACCAGGGCCAGCTGACACTGCAGCCGCACCGTCAGATCCGTGCGCTCCAGCAGATAGGGGTATGGCCGGTAATCGGCCAGACGCACGGGGGGCATGGCAACGGCAAAGGGGGCCCGGTCATTGTGGCGCCGGTCCCCCTTCTCGCCTCAGGAGATCACTGGCCGCCGCCGGGAGCAGCGGGTGCGCCGCCCGGCTTCGGCTGCTTGGAAAGGGCATCCTGCACTTTCTTGGCCACATCGTCGGGAACGAGCTTGGGGCAGAGCTCGTAGGCACCGATCACGGCGGAGTTGATCGAACCTTTGCGCAGCTCATCGATGGTGAGCGGCTTGGTCCCCACCTGCTGGATCAGGCCTTTGTGCTGGCCGAGCAGCACCTGGGCGATGGTCTC
>JBAWXG010000001.1:0-68730 GCA_037144195.1 Synechococcus sp. ELA057 | reverse complement strand
GGCTGGTGCAGCCACACTGCCGCAGGCTTCCCGCCCGTGTCTCATCCGCACGTCCCCTGCCCACGTCCCCTGCCCACGTCCCCTGTCCATGCCCCGCTCCAGCTCGTCGGACCCTGGCCCCCGCGGCAGGCTGAAGCGCCCGTCGCCCAGGCCCCTGGGAGTGCTGCATCCGCTCGCCAGCCTGCTGGCCCATGGCCAGGCCCGCGGCGATCGGGACAGCAACGGAGCGGCGCAGCGGCGGCGGCGTCAGCGGCTGGCTCTGGCCCAGCGCTTGCTTGACCCCCTGCCGACCGGCCTGCGTTCTCCCCAGGGCAGGGCGGATCGATTCTGGACGGTGCTGCGCTGGGGAGGTCTGGGGCTGATCATCGCCAGGCTGCTGCTGCGTTAGCGCGGTTTGCGCGCACTCCAGACCCGGGTCATGAAATAGGAGCTGCCGCTGATCGCCTCGAAGCCGGCGGTCGCGAGCCGGGCGTCGATCGAATCGGCGATGTAGTCGCGGTAGTAGGGCTCGTGGAAGACGCGGCGGAAGTTCTCCATCGGCAGGCGGAATTCCGGTGAGTCATCGAGCTGCACCGAATCGGCCAGCACCAGCACGCCCCCGGGCTCGAGCACCCGGAAGATGTCGTTGATCACGTTCTGGCGGGCCTCGGCCGGCAGTTCGTGGAGCAGAAACACGCAGCTGACGGCCTGGAAGCAGCCATCGGCGAAGGGCATGGCCTCGCCGTTCCCCTGCACCAGCTGCGGGAGCTCGCTGGGGAGGGATCCCAGCCAGCGGTTGGCCTGGCGCAGATAGGCACTGGAGAGATCGAGGCCCACCAGTTGGGCCTGGGGCAGGGCCCCGCGCAGCTGGCGCAGGGTGCGGCCGGTGCCCGTGGCCACATCGAGGATCCGCAGGGAGGAGGCGGGCCGATCGGCAAACGTCTGCAGGCCTTCCTTCAGGGGCTTGAGGATGCGGCGCCGCATCGGATCGGCGGTGCCGTTGAACAGGATTTCCACCCCCAGGTCGTAGAGGGCGGCGGAGCGATCGCTGAGGTAGCCATCGGTCTGATGGTGGAAGTTCTGCAGGTAGTAGCTGGGATAGGCATCCGGCTCCACGTCATCGGGCAGGTCGCGCACGTTGCGCTTGACCCGTCGGCTCCAGGTCTGGGGCAGATCCAGCCACAGCAACGGATAGCGGCTGGCCCAGTCGAGCCAGGGGGCGTCGAACAGCAGCGAGCTCGGGTAGACCCCCTCCTCGGCCTCCTGCCAGTCGCGCTCGGTCAACCGGTCCATCGAGGCCCGCAGGGCATTGAGCACTCCCTGCGGCAGCGGCTCGGTGCTGGGGCTGCCTGCGGGCATCAGCAGCTGCATCAGCCGGGTGCTCGTCTCCTTGTGCACCAGTCCCACCAGGCTCTTGCCCTGCTGCATGGTCTGGTAGGCCAGCTTGGTCACGACGTCGGCCATCGGTTGCCGCCTGGGCTCGGGGCCTCCCATTTCAGCGGATGGCGGCCGCGAATGCGGCCTTGGGCGCGGGAGCCGGGCGCCATGCCCATGGGCAGCGCCTGCACGACAGCAAAAAGCCCCGGCCGGGGCCGGGGCTTTGGCGTTTGCGCGATGTGGCGGCGCCGATCAGGCGTCGTAGTACATCACGAACTCGTGGGGGTGAGGCCGCTGGCGCAGCTGCTGCACCTCCTCGTACTTGAGGGCGATCCAGTTGCTGATGAAGTCCTCGGTGAACACGCCGCCGGCCAGCAGGTAGTCCTTGTCGGCGTCGAGCGCCTCGAGGGCCCCGTTGAGGGAGGCGGGCACGGTGCGGATCTTCGAGAGCTCCTCGGCGGAGAGCTCGAACAGGTCGACGTCGGTGCCGTCGCCGGGATCGATCTGGTTGCGGATGCCGTCGATGCCGGCCATCAGCATCGCCGCGAAGCCCAGGTAGGGATTGGAGAGGGCATCGCCGGAACGGAACTCGAGGCGCTTGGCCTTGGGGCTGGGGCCGGTGAGGGGGATGCGCACCGCAGCCGAGCGGTTGCCCTGGGAATAGACCAGGTTCACAGGCGCCTCGAAGCCCGGCACCAGTCGCTTGTAGCTGTTGGTGGTGGGGTTGGTGAAGGCCAGGAAGCTGGGGGCGTGCTTCAGCAGGCCGCCGATGTACCAGCGGGCCGTCTGCGACAGGTTGGCGTAGGTGCCTTCGCCGAAGAACAGGGGCTGACCGCCCTTCCACAGGCTCTGGTGCACGTGCATGCCGCTGCCGTTGTCAGCGAACACCGGCTTGGGCATGAAGGTGGCCGACAGGCCGTACTTCTTGGCGATGTTGCGGACGACGTACTTGTAGATCATCACGTTGTCGGCCGCGCTGATCAGCTCGGCGAACTTGATGCCCAGCTCGTGCTGGCCGGTGGCCACCTCGTGGTGCTGCTTCTCCACGGGCACGCCCAGGGAGGCCATGGTCAGCAGCATCTCGCTGCGCACGTCCTGCAAGGTGTCGTTGGGGGCTGCAGGGAAATAGCCCTCCTTCAGCTGGATCTTGTAGGCGAGGTTGCCTCCCTCCTCGATCCGGTCGGTGTTCCAGGCGGCCTCCTCCGCATCGACGCTGTAGAAGCTGCTGCCGTTGCTGCTCTTGTAGCGAACGTCGTTGAACAGGAAGAACTCGGGCTCCGGACCGAAGAAGGCGGTGTCGGCCAGACCGGTGGTGCCCAGGTAATCCAGCGCTTTCTGGGCCAGCGCGCGGGGGCAGCGGCCGTAGGGGAGACCGCTGCGGGGCTCCTGGATCGAGCAGATCAGGCTGAGGGTCTTGTGGCTGTAGAAGGGATCGATCCAGGCGGTGTTGGGATCCGGCACCATCGCCATGTCGGATTCGTTGATCGCCTTCCAGCCCCGGATCGAGGAGCCGTCGAAGGCCACGCCCTCGGTGAAGGACGCTTCATCGATCAGGTCATTGCAGACGGTGAGGTGCTGCCACTTTCCGTGCAGGTCGACGAACTTCAGGTCGATCAGCTCGATACCTTCGTCCTTGATGCGACGAAGAACGTCCTGGGCGGTGTTGGCCATAAATCGAGGAGGAGAGCGAGAACGGCTGGATGGAGCCCGGGTGTTCCCTTGACCAGGCGAACGTACGGAGCGCCCCAAGCCCCGTTTTGTATCCGGTGTAACCATTTCAGGCTCTCTTCCTGCCTCCAGCCCCCCGTGTCCGGCTCAGGATGGTGCGCCGGCGGTGGCTTCGATCCCTGGCCATGGCCCGCGGAGGGATCGCGTAACCGTTTCTGTCAATGTGCCCAGATCCAGCCCCAGCACAGGAATCTGGCGATTCATGAGTGCTACCTTCCGCTCCAGGTGCCTCGATTCCTGACCCACCATGCGGGATGCCATCAGCGGTGTGATCGGCCGGTATGACCAGTTGGGCCGGTATCTGGATCGCGCCGCGATCGATCGCATCGACAGCTATTACGGCCAGGCCGCCCAGCGGCTGCTGGCGGTGGAGCTGATCAACCGGGAAGCGGCCGGCATCGTCCGCGAGGCCTCCCAGCGCCTGTGGCTCGATAACCCCGAGCTGATCCTCCCCGGTGGCAATGCCTACACCACCCGGCGCCTGGCGGCCTGCCTCCGCGACATGGACTACTTCCTGCGCTACGCCAGCTACGCCCTCGTGGCCGACGATCTCACGATCCTCGACGAGCGGGTGCTGAACGGCCTCGATGACACCTACAAGAGCCTGGGCGTACCCACAGGCCCCACCGTGCGCGCCATCGCCCTGCTGGCTGAGGTGGTGGTGGAGATGCTCTCGGATGCCGGTCTCTCCGATGCCGCCGCCCTGGCCCGGGCTCCCTTCGATCACCTCTGCCGCGGTCTGGCCGCCAGCGACGTCCGCGCCCGCTGAGGTCACCGATGCTGCCCCCCTGGCCGTCGGTCCATCCGGGTGGTCCGCTTCCTTAATCTCAGGTTCTTCCGTCCAAACCCGGTCTTGGTCTCCCCCGTGCAGCTTCCCGTCGATTCCTCCCATCGGATCCACCTCGATCCGATCGCCACGCCTGCGCGCCTGCTGCTCGGTCCCGGACCCTCCAACGCCCATCCCACCGTCCTCGAGGCCCTCTCGCGGATGCCGATCGGCCACCTCGATCCGCTCTATCTCGAGCTGATGGGGGAGGTCCAGGAGCTTCTGCGTTACGCCTGGCAGACGGACAATCGCCTCACGATTCCGATGAGCGGCACCGGCAGCGCCGCCATGGAGGCCACCCTGGCCAACACGATCGAGCCCGGTGACACGGTGCTGGTGGCGGTCAAGGGTTACTTCGGGCTGCGTCAGGCCGACATGGCCTCGCGTTATGGCGCCAGGGTCGTGACGATCGACTGCCCCTGGGGCGAGGCCTTCAGCCTCGATCAGATCGAGCAGGCCCTCACCACGCACCGGCCGGCGATCCTGGCGATGGTGCACGCCGAAACCTCCACCGGCGTCTGCCAGCCGATGGAGGGCATCGGGGATCTGTGCCGTCAGCACGACTGCCTGCTGCTGCTCGATACGGTCACCTCCCTCGGCGGCGTTCCCCTGTTTCTCGATGCCTGGAAGGTCGATCTGGCCTACAGCTGCAGCCAGAAGGGCCTGAGCTGCCCTCCGGGCCTCGGGCCCTTCACCATGGGGCCGCGGGCCGAGGCGAAGCTGGCCGGGCGCAGCGGCAAGGTGCCCAACTGGTATCTCGATGTCTCCCTGCTCAATCAGTACTGGGGCAGCGATCGGGTGTACCACCACACCGCTCCGGTGAACATGAACTTCGGCATGCGGGAGGCGCTGCGCCTGCTGGCGGAAGAGGGACTCGACGCCGCCTGGACCCGGCATCGCAGCAATGCCGAACGCCTCTGGGCCGGTCTGGAGCGACTCGGGCTGTCGCTGCATGTGCGCGAGGAGCTGCGTCTGCCCACCCTCACCACGGTCTGCATTCCTGAGGGCGTGGATGGCAAAGCGTTCAGCCGCCACCTGCTCGATCGCCACGGCATCGAGATCGGCGGCGGCCTCGGTGCCCTGGCCGGCAAGGTCTGGCGCATCGGCCTGATGGGCTTCAACAGCCAACCGGAGAACGTGGACCGGCTGCTCAACCTGCTCGAGACCGAACTTCCGGCCTTCCGTTCCGCCGCACCCGCCATGGCCACCGTGGCCTGAGGCCACGGGGTTTCGCCGGCCTGAGGCTCAGAGCGCCCGGCGCTGGCGGAACCAGTTGCTGAGCATCGCCTGGGCCTGGCTGTCCAGCAGGCCCCCCTCCACGCTCATCCGGTGATGGGCGCTCGGGTCTGCGGCCAGATCCAGGCAGCCCCCCAGCGCCCCGCGTTTGGGGTCGCTGGCTCCGTAGAGCACCCGTCCCACCCGGGCCTGGATCAGGGCACCGGCGCACATCGGGCAGGGCTCCAGGGTCACCAGCAGGGTGCAGTCGTTGAAACGCCAGTCGCGGCGGCTGGCGGCGGCCTGTCTCAGGGCCACCAGTTCGGCGTGACCGAGGGGATCCTGCTGCCGCTCGCGGCGGTTGCAGCCCCAGCCGAGGGCGCGGGCCTGGCCATCGAGAAGGACCGCCGCCACGGGGATCTCCCCTTCCGCTCCGACTCTGGCGGCGAGCCGCAGCAGCCGCTCCATCCAGAGCCGCTGCAGGGCAGGGGGCAGGGGTGGGGGAGGCTGCGGCATCGTTGCGGGTTCGGCCGGAGCGGGCACGGGGCAGAATGCCTCCACATCGTCCATCGCCGTTGGCTCGCGCGATCCCCGTCCAGCGGTCCCAGTCTCCCGCCTCCTGGGTGTCCCCGCAGGACTCAGCCCTGCGGGGCTCAGGGGCCGTGGATCTGGCCGAGCTGGCCCCCTTCGCGTCGCCGGAGCAGCTGGATCCTGCCTTGGAGCGGTTTCTGCAGCGGGCGTCCGGCCTGCTCTGCGACTGGCTGGCCCGTGCTTCCGGCGGATCGCCGCTGCCGCCTCTGAGCGTGCTGCCGAGCCTGGAGCCGGAGATTCAGGGCCTCGGCCCCGATCGGCTGCTGGCCGATCTGCAGCAGGTGATGGAGGGGGCCTTCAATCCCAGCCATCCCGGGGCTCTGGCCCATCTCGATCCACCGGCCCTCTCGGCCTCGATCGCCGCCGATCTGATCTGCGCCGGCCTCAACAACAATCTGCTGGCCGAGGAGCTCTCCCCCAGCCTCAGCCGCCTGGAGCGGGGCCTCTGCCGCTGGTTCGCGCGGCAGCTCGGCCTGGGGGAGGGATCCGGTGGCGTGCCCGCCAGCGGCGGCTCCCTCAGCAATCTGATGGCCCTGGTGGCGGCACGCTGCAGCCGCGGGCTCGCGCAACGCGCCGATGCGGTGGTGCTCTGCAGCGAGGACGCCCACGTCTCCTTCGCCAAGGCGATGACGGTGATGGGCCTGCCCCCCCAGGCTCTGCGACGGTTGCCGGTCGATGCGGACGGCCGGCTCTGCGTCGGGGCGCTTGAGCAGGCGCTGGTCCAGCTGGAGAGGGCCGGTACGCCGGTGATCGCCGTGGTGGCCACGGCCGGCACCACGGTGCGCGGTGCCGTGGATCCGTTGCCCGCCATCGCTTCGCTCTGCCGCCGCCACAACCACTGGCTGCACGTGGATGGGGCGATCGGCGCCGTCTTCGCCCTGGCTCCGGATCAGAGGCAGCGGCTGCAGGGGCTGGAGCTTGCCGATTCGATCACGGTGAACCCCCAGAAGCTGCTTGGTATCACCAAGACTTCCTCTCTACTGCTGCTGGCCCAGGCCGGGGTGATGCAGCAGGCCTTCGGCACCGGTCTGCCCTACATGGAGCCCAGCTGGGGCGGCGGCCATGGCGGCGAGCTCGGTCTGCAGGGCAGCCGCCCGGCGGAGATCCTCAAGCTCTGGCTGGGGCTGCGTCAGCTGGGGCTCGAGGGAATCAACGCCCTGGTCGATGGCGCCATCGAACGCAGGCGTCTGCTGCAGCAGCGGCTGGCGAGCGACGGGAGGCTGCTGCTGTGTGGTGGCCCCCTGCACCTGCTGGCCTTCCGTCCCCGCTGCGGCGACGCCCCCGCCCTGGCGCGCTGGTCGGAGCGCTGCCGCGCCGCCCTGCTGGCCGAGCAGCTGATGCTTTCGCGGCCGCACTATCAAGGCCTGCATCACCTCAAGGCCGTCCTGGGCAACCCCCACACCCGGCCCGAGCATCTCGCGCGGCTGGCCGACGTGGTGGCCAGCACGCCGCTGGAGGATTGAAACCAGGCGATGACCCAGAGCCCCAGACCAACGCCCCCGGACTCCGGCCGCGCCCGCTGGGTGGCCATCCTCACCGGTGCCCTCTCGATCCTGATCGGGGTGGCCTATCTGGTGCTGATCACCCTGCTCGACAGCCGCGGCCCGCTGCTGCCGCCGCCACCGGAGGCCCTGGGCTTCAGCCCCCAGGCCGTGGTGGCAGCCGCTCCTGCTGCCGCTGCAGCGGCTCCACCACCCGCCGCAGCGCCGCCTGCAGAAACTGCTGCAACACGTCCTGCCGCCGGCTGAGGTCGTACTCCCGCTGCAGCACCTGTTGCAGGCCGCCATCGCCCCAGTCCTGGCCCTGCTGGAAATAGACGATGAAACTGCGCCCGGCCACGCGTGTCAGCCAGGCCGCTCCCACAGCCTGCAGCGCGCGCCCCAGCAGCAGTGTCGGCAGGTTGAGGCTCAGCGCGGTCTCCAGCAGTGCCAGGCCCCCCTTCACCAGGCCGAGACCCACCAGGGTTCGCCCCACCGAAAGGGCCAGGTCCTGGGCGGTCTCGCGGCTGAGGGTCACCCCGTACGCGCGGCCGAGCTCCACCACCATCTGGGCATTGACGGCCGCCGCCCCCAGCAGATCCACCCCGGGCAGGGGGGTGAGAGCCACCACGCCGGCACCGATCCAGCCGTAGCGGTCCACGATCGCCTCGGCGTCGCGGCGGCGCTGACGATCGAGCAGGTTGCGGCTGGCTTCACCCAGCTGGCGGCACTGCAGCAGCAGGTTGTCGGCGATCAGTTCCTCGCCGTCGGCGTGGAGCACCGCCGCCAGCCGCCGCACCAGGGCCTCCACTTCCGGCTGGGGTTGCAGCGGCCGTCCGCCCGGCATCGGCACGCTCTGGGGCGAGGCGCTGGCGGCGACCACATCCTCCCCAGCGATCCGCCCGGCGCAGCGTCGGCGCAGCAGCGCCAGCAGCCGTTGTTCCTCCTGTTCTCCGCGCAGGTCGCACTTGTTGAGCACGAGCAGCAGGCGCTTGCCCAGGCTGGCCAGGGTGTCGAACACCTCCAGCTCGGCCTGGCGCAGGTCGCCATCGACCACCAGCAGCAGCAGATCGGCCCGGGCAGCCTGGTTGCGGGCGGTGCGCTCCCGCTGGCGGCCTTCGCTGCCGGCTTCCAGGATGCCGGGGGTGTCCTCCAGAATCACCGCCCGCTCCAGACCGCTCAGCCGCAGCCGGTAGCGGGCTGTCTCACTGGTGGAGCCCATCGGGGCGCCCACCGTTCCCACCAGTTCCCCCAGCAGGCTGCGGATCAGCGATGTCTTGCCCGTGGAGCCGGCGCCGAACACGGTGATCACCAGATCGCCCCGCTCCAGCTCGGCCTGCATGCGGCGGCGCTCCTGCTCCAGCGCCTGCCGCTCCACCGCATCGCGCACCTGCTCAAGGGTCTGCTCGATGGCGCTGAGGTTGCGCTGGGCGGCCTCGCGGCGGTTGCGGGAGGGGGGTGGCGGGCTGGCCTTGCCCTCAGCCCGGCCACTTCGCAACAGGGAACGCAGCCAGGGCCAGGCGATCGGCCCCACGGCGAGCAGCAGGGCGGCGACGATCAGCAGCAGCAGCGGGCCGATCAGCCAGCCCGGCAGCCAGTAGCTCAGCTGCCAGATCAGCTGGTTCAGGGCCTGCAGCACCACGGCCGCCACCACCAGCAGCAGGAGGCCTGCGGCCAGCCAGAGCGTGAGGCGGCCCGGCATCTTCATGGCTGCAGTGTCCTGGGCTGGGGCTTGGCCATGGACTGGATGATCCCGCCCCGCTGACGATCCGCCAAGCCGGAGCGGCGCCCCACCTCAGCTCGATGGGCTTGAGCTGCGCACGATCTCGGCCCAGAGGGAGGCTGCCAGGGCGCTGCTGGACTGGGTCGGGCGGTTGTCGTCGTTGCCGAGCCAGATGCCGATCACCCAGTGACGCTTCGGCTCCACCCCGATGAACAGCAGGTCGCGGCCGTCGTTGGTGGTGCCGGTCTTGCCCCATTCACCTCCGCCCAGGGAGGCGGCGGTGCCGGTGCCGCTGCGCACCACCGAGGCGAACATGCTCTGCAGCGTCTTCGCCGTGGAGGCTTTCATCACCCTGCGGCCCGGGGCCAGCGGCGTGGCCGCATCGCTGGAGGCCTTGCTGCCCTTCGACGCGCCGGACTGCCTGTTGCAGGAGCCCGCGTTGCTGCCGCGGCAGACTTCTGCATCGGTGAGCTGGCGGATCGTGGTCGGCGCGCGCCAGAGGCCATCGCTGGCCACGGCGCCGTAGGCGGCAGTGAGCTCCAGCAGGGTCACCTCGCTCTGGCCCAGGGCCAGGCCCGGCACGGGATTGAGGGGTGTGGTGATGCCCAGTTCGCGGGCCTTGCGCACGATCGATTCCAGCCCGACTCGGCGGGCCAGCCGCAGGGCGGCGGTGTTACTGCTGATCGCCAGGGCCTGCCGCAGGCTGATGCTGCCGCCGCAGCCGCTGGCGAAGTGCTGGCCCATCCAGTCGAGCCCATCGCAGCGGATCGCATCCTCGGGCTTGGCTCCCTGCTCCAGGGCCAGCAGATAGGTGATCAGCTTGAAGGTGCTGCCCGGTTGCCGCAGGGCCATGGTGGCTCTGTTGAACTGGCTCTGGCGGTAATCGCGCCCACCGGCGAGGGCCAGGATGCCGTTGGTGCGGCTGTCGAGCACCACCACCGCCCCTTCGCTCACCCCCAGGGGGCGGCTGGCATCGATCTGCTGGCGCAGCAGGCGCTCCACCAGCTCCTGCAGGTTGGGATCGAGGTAGGTGTCGAGCAGGAAGTTGCCTTCGCTGGCGACATCCGGTCCCACCGTGCGTTCCAGATCCCGGCGCACCTGATCGCTGTAGAACGGCAGCGCCCGACGCTTGCTCGGCCGGCAGGCGGCCGGCGCCAGCTGGATCGGCCGGCGCCTTGCGGCCCTGGCCTGTTCAGCGCTGAGCCTGCCGTTGTCCTCCATCTTCGCCAGCACGGTGTTGCGGGCATCCAGGGCGGCCTGGGGATCCAGGCAGGGGTCGTAGCTGTTGGGTGAGGGCAGCAGCCCCACCAGCAGGGCCGCTTCCTCCAGCTTCAGGTCGGCGGCCGACCGGCCGAACAGGCGCCGGGAGGCCGACTCAAAGCCCCAACCCGCCCCCAGATAGACGTTGTTGAGATAGCTCAGCAGCAGATCGCGCTTGCTGAAGCGGGCCTCCAGTTGCAGCGCCACCAACAGCTCCCGCCATTTGCGGCCGAGGGTCTCCCCCTGGCCCACCTGCTCGGGATAGAGGCTGCGGGCCAGCTGCTGGGTGAGGGTGCTGCCGCCTTCACGCACCCGTCCACCCACCAGGTTGCTGAGCAGGGCGCGGCCGGTGCCGATCGGATCGACGCCCGGGTGCCACCAGAAGCGGCTGTCCTCGCTGGCCAGCAGGGCATCGATCAGCACAGGCGCGTAACCGTCGAGCGAGGCCAGCTCGCGGCGGCTCTGGTCGTTGACAGAGGCGATCGGCTGCCCGTTGCGATCGAACAACAGCAGCGGGCCCCGCAGCGAACTCAGCTGGCTGCGGACCGGCTGCTGCACTGCGCCCACCAGCAGCAGCAGCAGGCCGCCCCCTGCCGCCGCCGCCAGAGCCAGCGCACCCGCCCGCAGCAGGCGGCGCCGGCGCGAGGCCCCAGGCGCCCTGAAACGGATCTCGGGCAGGTCCTGCTGCTCATCGGGGCCGAAGCGCACCCGGTCGCCATCGCGCAGAAGCAGCTGCTGGATCCGTCTGCCCTTCCACCACAGCCCGTTGGTCGATTGGTCGTCCTGCAGCAGCCAATGGCCGCCCCGCAGCTCCAGCAGGGCATGGCGACGGCTGATCGCCCCATGGGGCAGCACCACCTCCGCCGTGCTGTCGCGGCCGATGCGATAGCAGCCGGGATGGAGCACGATCCGGCGGGTCTCCTGGCCGGGCTGGCTGATTTCCAGAGCGGTCTCGGCCATGGCGCGTCAGGGCATCAGGCGCCGCTTGGGCGCCTCAGACGGAAGCAGGTGGTCCTGGCGGTTGCCGGCGGGGCCAGCTGTCGAGCAGGAAGCAGACAACGGCGACATTGATGGCCACATCGGCGATGTTGAAGATCGGGAACTGGATCGGCACCAGCTCCAGAAAGTCGACCACGGCGCCGTGACGCCAGCGGTCGAGGCCGTTGCCGATGGCCCCGGCAAGCACCAGGGCTGCCGCCAGTTTCAACCAGCGGCCCTGCGGCGGGCGCAGCAGCATCCAGCCTGCCACCGCCAGGGCCACAGCAGCGCTGACCAGGCCCAATCCCAGGCTGTTGCCGCTCAGCAGGCTGAAGGCGGCGCCGCTGTTGCCCACCCGTCGCAGCTGCAGCAACCCGGGCAGCAGCGGGGCCACCTGGCCAGCGGGCAGCTGCTGCAGCGCCCAGGCCTTGCTGAATTGATCGAGTCCCAGCACCACCAGGGCCACCAGCCAGGGCCAGCGCTGGCGTCGCGCGGGCGTCGGCTGGTTCTGTCTGGTGGATGGAGCGGGGCTCACGAGGGGATGAGCAGCAGGCGCCGCAGCAGCCAGGCCAGCAGGCCCACGGCGCAGCACAACAGCAGCTGGGGCAGCAGCGCCATGCTGTAGCCCAGCAGCAGCGTGCCGGCGGCCGATCCCCAGCGGCCTGCCAAGGTGCCGAGCAGCAGATTGGTGAGTCCGCACAGATGGATCACCAGCAGCCCGAAGCCCGCGAGCACCGCCAGGCTGAGGGGATCATCAACGCCGCTCTGGCGCGAGAGCTTGCCGACGAGCCAGGCGGCGGGGATGAAGCCGGCCAGGTAGCCGAAACCGGGGTCGAGCAGGTAGGCCACACCGCCGCCCTCATGAAACACCGGCAGCTGGAACAGCCCGACGCTGAGATAGGCCACGGCCGCCAGCAGGGCGCTGCGGGGGCCTGCCACCAGGGCGGTGAGCAGCAGCGCCGGCACCTGCAGCGTGATGCCCAGGGGTTGCAGGTGCAGGTCACCACCGGTTGGCACCGGAAAGGCGGCTGGGATCAGACCACCGACCAGGATCAGCAGCAGCCCGGCGATGGCACCGCTCCAGGTGGCAAGGGCTCGCAATGGCGCAGTGTGGTGATAGGGGCCCATCCTGCAGCAGGTGGCTGCAGCTGAAAAGGGTGGGCCCGATGAAGCTGGCGGCAGGCCATGCCACCGGACGCTTCGCCATGCTGAGAGGGCAGATGATCAGGA
The DNA here is from genome assembly GCA_037144195.1 of Synechococcus sp. ELA057. Classification (GTDB taxonomy): domain Bacteria; phylum Cyanobacteriota; class Cyanobacteriia; order PCC-6307; family Cyanobiaceae; genus Cyanobium. Next base: position 56,345 of record JBAWXG010000001.1, on the reverse strand, counting down.
GCCTTCGGATGCCCGCCTCCGCGTCAGACCCCACGGCTGCGGTCACCGCTTCAGGGGACGCCGCAGCAGCAGAAGCCTCTCCAGCAACGCCGCAGAGCTTCGCGGTCGGGCAGATGGTGCGGTTGACGCAACGGCCCCGTTATCTCAAGAGCGCCGATCCGATGCCGATGCTGCGGCCACCGGACCTGGTCGATGACCAGGAGGTCGGGGTGGTGATGGAGCTGCGGCCCCAGGGCCACTACGCCGTGCGCTTCCGCCGCGGGACCTATCTGATCGCGGGGGAGCTGCTGGAGAGCGCCGTGGGTGAGGGTGCAGCGGGTTAGCGGATCGGTTGCTTCGTGCGTCGGGTCCAGACGCACGCAAAGCGGGCGCGGGCTGGGTCGGGCGAAGGGTTCACCCCTCCCCTGTCCGGTGCCGCTCCCACACCCGGCTCGCTGCCGCAATGGTTTCTGAAGGGCCCACCAGGCTGAGGCTCGGTGCTTGCAGCCAGCGCTGGGCCGCCCGTTGCAGCTCCTCGGGGCTGAGGCTCCCGGCCCGCTCCAGGCAGCGCTCGAAGTGATCGGCCGGCAGGCCGTGGCTGAGCAGCAGGGCGGCGCGTTCGGCGATCTGGCCGCAGGTCTGGCGGGCCATCGCGTCCTGGCCGCGGTGCTTGGCCAGGGCCAGCTCCAGTTCCGCTGCCGAAAGGGGCTGCTCCAATAGCCGCTGCCATTCCTCCAGCAAGCAGGCGCAGGCCTCCGCCGCCCTCTCCGCCGATGTGGAGAGATGCATCACGAAGGGCGCCTCCACGAGCCGGGCCGGCAGATGCACGCCCACGTCGTAGGCCAGGCCCCGTTCCTCCCGCATGGTGATGAACAGCCGGCTCGACATGCCCACACCCAGATGGGCCTGCAGCAGCCGCAGCGCCAGGGTGTCCTCATGGCCGAAGGGCAGGGTGCGGCAGCCCAGCAGCAGCACCAGCTGCTCGGTCTCCTGCTCCAGAACGCACAGGCGCGGCCCTGCGCCGTCGTGGGCCGTTGCAGCGGGTCCTGCGGGCAGCGGCAGCCCAGTGCTCCAGGGCTCTCCCGGCACGGCGCTCTCGAGCAGCGCCAGCGGCTGCTCCGGCAGCTCCCCGCACAGCACCAGCAGAGCACCCTGGGCCCCGAGACCCTGCACCAGCGGCTGCAGCTGGGGTTGCTCGATGTTCTCAAGCTCCTGCTCCACCCCCAGTGGGTCGTGGCCGTAGGGGCCCCGGCCGTAGAGCTGACGCCTGAGCTGGTCGTGGGCCAGTTGGAAGGGATCCTCCCGCTGCCGCTGCAGGGTCTGCAGGTTCAGCTGCCGTTCCAGCTCCAGCTGATCGGGTTCCAGCCGCGGCTGGCGCACCATCTGCAGCAGCAGGGGCAGCAGCTCGGCCGCATCGGGTGCGGCGCACTTGAGAGCCAGCACCAGGTTGTCTTCTCCCGCCTCTGCCCGCAGACCCGCCCCGGCTCCCTCCACCCGATCGGCCAGAGCCTCGGCATCGAGATCGCCGCAACCCCTGCTCATCAAGCCGGCCAGCAGCTGGTGGGCCCCGCGCTGACCCTCGGGATCTGCCGCACTTCCCCCTCGCACCACCAACCGGGCTGCCAGCAGCGCCGGGCCGGGGCGATGGATCAGCCGCAGTGGCAATCCGCCGCTCAGGGTCAGCCCCTCTTCCAGGACCTGTGAGCCAACGCCGCTGCTCATGCCGGCACCGCCTCGAGCACGGCGGCCCGCTCCGGATTCAGCAGCGGCAGCGCCTGGAGCCGCAGGCTGTCCGGATCCCAGCGCTCCAGAAGCTCCAGCGGCGCATCGAGGCGATGACGCCGGCCCCAGAGGCTGTTGTTGCCGATCAGACCGGCCAGAGCGCCGGCCGATTCCAGCGAGAAGCGGTAGGCATTCGCCACCAGCCGCTTCACCCGCTGCCATTCCGCTTCGTTGATCTCCTGATCCATCAGCTCCTGCCACACCGCGGTGATCGCCTCGCGCACCGCCGGCAGATCCTCCGGTTCGCACACGGCCTCCAGCAGGGCGAGGCCGCCGCACTCCATCGCATGCAGATCGAGATCCACGCTCTCGACGATCCGCAGTTGTTCGCGCAGGCGCTCCACCAGGCGGCTGCGGCGCCCCTCCGCCAGCAGGCTGGTGGCCAGATCGCAGCCCATCGCCCCGTGGAGATCGGAGGCGGGAGGTTGCCACCAGGCCATCAGCAGCCGGGCCGCCTCCAGCCGCGGCAGGACGATCCGCTGCTCGCCGGCGATCACCTGCTCCAGCGGGCTGGGACTCGGCGCCTCACCTGCCGGCAGTGCCGCCAGGGGGCCATCGAGCACCCGCTGCAGCAGTTCCCCATCGGCCACGGCGCCGCTCAGGGCCAGCACGCAGTTGCGGCCGCCGTAGAGGCGCTGGTGAAAGCCCGCCATGGCTGCAGGGGCGTGGCGCAGCAGCTCCTGGCGCCGGCCCAGGATCGGCAGCCCGTAGGCATGGGCAGGGCAGGCCTGATGCAGCAGCCGCTGCAGGGCCACCTCCTCGGGCTGATCCTCGCTCTGGGCGAGCTCCTCGAGCACCACCTGCCGCTCCATGGCGAAGGCCTCGGCCTCCAGCCGCGGGTGCAGCACAAGATCCAGCAGCAGCTCCAGGGCCTCGGCCGCCCCCTCGGGCGGGATCAGCACGTGGAAGTGCACATCGTCGAAGCCGGTGGCCGCATTGCTGCTGCCCCCGAGGGCCTCGATGCGCCGGTCGAACTCCCCGGCCGCCAGCGTCTGGCTGCCCTTGAACACCATGTGTTCCAGGAAGTGGGCCATGCCGCTCTCCTGCGACGTCTCGAAGGCGCTGCCGGCCCGGCACCAGAAGTCGAGGCAGATCAGTGGTGCTTCAGCCAGCGGCAGCTGCACGATCTCGGCGCCATTGGCCAGTCGCTGATGGATCGGATCCTCCAGGCCGGGCAGCAACGATGCAGGGCGGACGGGGGATCGACTCACGGATGCATGGCAGGATCGCCATTCTGCTGGCTGTGGCGCCCCATGAACCAGGCCTCCACCGACCCGGCGCTTGCGGGAATGCTCCAGGCCGGTGGCATCCATCCGCTGGTGGATGTGCTGGCGGAGCGGATCCGCGCCTGCCGTGCCCTGCTCCCCGGGCTGGAGCCGGTGACGATCGCGGCCGATCTCGAGGCGATCAGCGGCAGCCTCGATGGCGATGCCCTGTTCATCCGCAACGAGGTGCACCGTTGCCGCGGACTGCGCAAGCTGCATCTGGAGACCGCACGCCTCGGGGCCGGCCTGCAGATCCTGCACTGCGTCTTCTTCCCCGATCCCCGCTACGACCTGCCGGTCTTCGGCGCCGACATCGTGGCCGGCCGGGGCGGCGTCTCGGCGGCGATCGTCGATCTCTCCCCGGTGAGCGGCTCTCTCCCTCAGGGGATCCTCTCGGCCCTGGAGGCCCGCCGGCGGCCGCCCTTCTCCCAGGTGCGTGAGCTGCCGCCCTGGGGTTCGATCTTCTCGCCCCAGGTGCTGTTCGTCCGGCCGGAGGGCCCCGAGGAGGAGAGCTGGTTCGTCGATGAGGTGGCCTTCACGCTCGAACTGCTGGCCGCCGCCGCCGGGACGGCGGTGTCTCAGCCCCCCGAGCACCCCGATACAGTTGCGCGGTGGCACGGGCAGCTCGGCTATTGCAAGCAACAGAAGCAAAACGACAAGACCCGCCGGGTGTTGGAGAAGGCGTTCGATCCCCACTGGGCCGACCGCTACATCGAGGAACTCCTGTTCGACGATCCCGTCGCCCCCTGCTGATCGCCGGCGCCGTCGTCCTGGCTGGGGCGGTGGTCTTCGCCTGGACCCGCAGTCAGAGCCCCAGGCCTGCTGCCGTCAAGCCGGCACCGGTTTCGCGGCCGGCCGCTCCACGGGCGGTCGCCGCCCTGGGCCGACTGGTGCCCTCCGGTGAGGTGCGTCTGCTGGCCGCTCCGATCACCGGGGTGGGCGGCAGCCCACGCATCACCCGGCTGCTGGTGGCCGAGGGGGATCAGGTGCCCAGGGGCGCCCTGCTCGCCACCTTCGACAACGGTCCGGCCGTGCGGGCCGAGAACGCACTGCTGCGCACCCGTATCGCCAATCTCGAGCGCCGCCTGAAGCTGGAGACCCGCGAGCTGCAGCGTTACCGCAGGCTGGGAGCCTCCGGCGCCGTGGCCGCCGATGAACTCGACCGCCGCGAGCAGGAGCTGCTCACCCTCGACGGTCTGCTGCAGGAGGCCCGCGCCTCCCTGGCCCGTTCCAATGCCGATCTGGTCCTCACGGAGCTGCGCGCACCCCTGGCCGGCACCGTGCTCAAGATCCACACCCGCGTCGGCGAGCGGCCAGCCGACAAGGGCATCCTGGAGATGGGCGCCAGCGACCGCATGGAGGCCTTGCTGGAGGTCTACGAGAGCGACATCGCCCGGGTGAAGCCGGGCATGGCGGTGACGATCACCAGCGAAAGCGGCGGCTTCCAGGGCCAGCTGCACGGCACGGTGCGTCTGGTCAGCCCCCAGGTGCGCCAGCGCGAGGTGCTCAGCACCGATCCCAGCGGTGATGCCGATGCCCGCGTGGTGGAGGTGTGGGTGCGTCTCGATTCCGGTTCCGCCGAGCGGGTCCGTTCCCTCGCCGGTCTCAAGGTGATCGGCAGGCTGCAGCCATGAACGGGTTCTGGCAGGGGAGACGCATTCCCCTGGCCTGGCTGCTGCTCACCCGTCAGCCGATGCGGCTGGCGGTGGCCCTGGCGGGCATCGCCTTCGCCGGGATCCTGATGTTCATGCAGTTCGGCTTCCGGGACGGCCTGTTCGATGCCAGCGTCACCGTGCACCGGCTGGTGGATGCGGATCTGGTGCTGATCAGCCCCCGCTCCACCAGCTCGGTGCGCATGGCGGGTTTCCCCCGGCGCCGGCTGGTGCAGGCCATGGCCGATCCCGAGGTGCGCTCGATCACGCCGATGCACTGGAGCCTGATGCTCTGGCGCAATCCCGAGAACCGAGCCACCCGGGCCATCCTGGCCCTCGGTTTCGAGCCGGCCGACAGCCTGTTCACCGATCCCACCCTGGCGGCCAAGGCCCAGCTGCTCACCCAGAAGGGACGGGTGCTGTTCGACGAGGGCTCCCGGCCTGAATTCGGCCCGGTCGCCCGCTGGCTCCGCCAGGGCCGCACCGTGGAGACAGAGATCGCCGGCAAGCGGGTGCGGGTGGTGGGGCTGGTGTCGATCGGCACGAGCTTCGGGGCCGACGGCAACCTGATCACCAGCTCCGAGACCTTCCTCGATCTGATGCCCAACACCCCGCCCGGCAGCATCGAGGTGGGGCTGATCCGGCTGGCACCGGGAGCCGATCTGGCAGCGGTGCAGAAGCGACTCCAGCAGCAGCTGCCCGTCGACGTGAAGGTGCTCACCAAGGCGGGCTTCATCGCCTTCGAGCAGGACTACTGGCGCTCCAGCACCGCCATCGGCTTCATCTTCACCCTGGGGGCGGCGATGGGCTTCGTGGTGGGCTGCGTGATCGTTTACCAGGTGCTCTATTCCGATGTGAGCGACCACCTGCCCGAATACGCCACCCTCATGGCCATGGGTTACAGGCTTCCCACCCTCCTCGGGGTGGTGGCCCGTGAGGGTCTGCTGCTGGTGGCCTTCGGCTACATCCCCGCCTACCTGGCCGGCCAGGGGCTCTACGCCTTCGTGCGCAGCGCCACGCGCCTGCCGGTCACCATGGATCTCACCCGCGCCACGACCGTGCTGGTGCTGATCCTGATCATGTGCCTCGGATCGGCCGGCCTGGCGATGCGGCGACTGGCCGATGCCGATCCGGCCGAGATCTTCTGAGCCGATGCTGCATCCCTCTCCACCCCGCTCTGTCGCTGCCGGGCCCCCCGCCATTCAGCTGGACGGCCTCAGCCACTGGTTCGGCAAGGGCGACACCCGCCGTCAGGTGCTGCAGCAGGTGGATCTGCGGGTCGATGCCGGGGAGGTGGTGCTGCTCACCGGCCCCTCCGGCTGTGGCAAGACCACCCTGCTCACCCTGGTGGGTGCGCTCCGTTCGGTGCAGAGCGGTTCGGTGCAGGTGCTCGGTGAATCTCTCGATGGGGCGAGCCGCGGCCAGCGCCAGCGGTTGCGCCGTGAGATCGGCATGATCTTCCAGGGTCACAACCTGCTCCGCTGCCTCACCGCCGAGCAGAACGTGCAGATGGGCTCCGATCTGCTGCCCGATCTCGGCTACAGGGCCCGACGCGACCTGGCGCGGGAATGGCTGCGGGCCGTGGGCCTCGGCGACGAGTTGCACAAGCTGCCCCACGATCTCTCCGGCGGGCAGAAGCAGCGGGTGGCGATCGCCCGGGCCCTGGCGGCTGAACCGCGGCTGCTGCTGGCCGATGAGCCCACCGCCGCCCTCGACAGCCGCACCGGCCGCGAGGTGGTCGACCTGCTCCAGGGTCTGGCCCGCTCCCGCGGCTGTGCCGTGCTGATGGTCACCCACGATCCGCGCATCCTCGATATCGCCGATCGGGTGCTGCGGATGGAGGACGGTCAGCTGGTGGAATCCACCTCAGGTGAGCGGATCTGGAGCGCGGCGAAGCTGCCCGATGCCGGCAGGGCCACGGCGGTTGAGTAGGCTGCATCATCAACCCCGTGATGAGTCGCCGCACGCATGGCCAAGCGCAGGAATCTGAAGAAGGAGAAGCAGGAGCGCAACCGCGCCTACGCGCGCAAGTTCAAGAAGCGCAAGCTGCGCAATGAGGGCCGCGGCGAAGGCGCCGGCAACGGCGTGACCGGAACGGCCAACAACGGCGGCGCCGCCGACTGATCCAGGCCATCAGCGCTTCGGCATCGCCGAGCCGACCGGGGGGATCCAGAGGGTCCCCCCTTTTGCTGCATTCTTGCGCTGAAATCACCGTGAGCCCTGACGGCCCCATGTTCCTCAGCGTCGTCATCCCCACCTACAACCGCCTGCCGATCCTGCGGCAGTGCCTGGAGGCCCTCGAGCGGCAGATCCTCGAGCCGCCCCTGGAGCGCTACGAGGTGGTGCTGGTGGATGACGGCTCCACCGACGACACGGTGCACTGGCTTGATGCCCACGCCACCGCCTTCCCTCACCTGCGGCTGATCCGTCAGCAGCACGGCGGTCCGGCGGAGGGCCGCAACCGCGGCGTGCAGGAGGCCCGTGGCGATGTGATCGTGTTCATCGACAGCGATCTGGTCGTCACCCCCAGCTTCCTGCTCTGCCATGCCCGCGCCCTGGAGCGCAGCTGGCGCCAGCGGGGCGATCGGCTCTGCTTCACCTACGGCGCGGTGATCAACACCGCCAATTTCGAGGATCCCACCAGCGAGCCCCACAAGCCCACCGATCTGTCCTGGGCCTACTTCGCCACCGGCAATGTGGCGATCGATCGTGAACTGCTGGAGCGCTCCGGCCTGTTCGACACCGCCTTCCGGCTGTATGGATGGGAGGACCTGGAGCTGGGCGAGCGGCTGCGGCAGATGGGAGTGCGGTTGGTGCGTTGCCCCGAGGCCGCCGGCTATCACTGGCATCCCGCCCTCAGCCTCGACCAGATCCCCCGGCTGATCGAGGTGGAGCGGCAGCGGGCCCGCATGGGGCTGCTTTTCTACCGCAAGCACCCCACCTGGCGGGTGCGCTTCATCATCCAGTACACCTGGCTGCATCGCCTGCTCTGGGAGCTGCTCACCCTCGGCGGGCTGGTCAACGAGCGCACGTTGAGGCCTCTGCTCGCCTGGCTGATCCGCCGCGGCCAGACCGCCCTGGCGATGGAGCTGCTGCGGCTGCCGCTCAACCGCCTCGGGGTGCGGGCCCTGTTCGCCGAAGCCCGCGCTGCGCTGCGTTGAGCCGGCGGGGCCGTTTGATAAGTTGAAGCGTCCCCCCAATCCGCACACCTGCGCGTTTCGGGTGACCCGGCAGGATCCGGCAGCGCCATTCACGGCCTGTCTGCCCTGCGGCGACCCGGTGGTCTGACCACCGTGGATCGCGGGTCCCTGGCAGGTGGAGGCAAACCCGAAACCTTCAAGCCATGGCTGTTGTCACCCTCGCCGAGATGATGGAGGCTGGCGCCCACTTTGGGCACCAGACCCGTCGCTGGAACCCCAAGATGTCGCGCTACATCTACTGCGCGCGCAACGGGGTGCACATCATTGACCTCGTGCAGACGGCCGTCTGCATGAACAATGCCTACAAGTGGACGCGCAACGCCGCCCGCAGCGGCAAGCGCTTTCTGTTTGTCGGCACCAAGAAGCAGGCCTCCGAAGTGATCGCCCAGGAGGCGGCACGCTGCGGCGCTGCTTATGTGAACCAGCGCTGGCTGGGCGGCATGCTCACCAACTGGACCACGATGCGCGCCCGCATCGATCGCCTCAAGGATCTGGAGCGCATGGAGTCCTCCGGCGCCATCGCCATGCGTCCCAAAAAGGAGGCGGCGGTGCTGCGCCGTGAGCTCGATCGGCTTCAGAAGTATCTGGGCGGCCTCAAGAACATGCGCCGCCTGCCCGACGTGGTGGTTCTCGTCGATCAGCGCCGCGAGACCAACGCCGTGCTGGAGGCCCGCAAGCTCGATATCCCTCTGGTGTCGATGCTCGACACCAACTGCGATCCCGACCTCTGCGACGTGCCGATCCCCTGCAACGACGACGCCGTGCGCTCCGTGCAGCTCGTGCTCAGCCGTCTGGCCGACGCCATCAACGAAGGCCGTCATGGCGCCCAGGATCGCGGTGAAGACGAGGGCTGAGCCCTCGCCGTGCCACCCTTCCCAGCCGGGAGTGCCAGAGCCGCTCTGACCTCCCGGCCTTTCGCTGTCAGTCCTTCGGGCCTGCCCACTCTTTCCCCCTCCTCCGACCCCTTCCCCCTGCCCTGTCATGGCTGAGATCTCCGCCAAGCTCGTCAAGGACCTGCGCGACAAGACCGGCGCAGGAATGATGGACTGCAAGAAGGCCCTGGCCGAGACCGGTGGCAACACCGAAAAGGCGATCGAATGGCTGCGCCAGAAAGGCATCGCCAGCGCCGAGAAGAAGGCCGGCCGCACCGCCGCTGAAGGGTCGGTGGGCAGCTACATCCACACCGGTGCCCGCGTCGGCGTGCTGGTGGAGGTCAACTGTGAGACCGACTTCGTCGCCCGCGGTGAGCTCTTCCAGGAGCTGGTGCGCAACGTGGCGATGCAGATCGCGGCCTGCCCCAATGTCGAGTACGTGACCACCGACCAGATCCCCCAGGAGGTGGCGGATCGCGAAAAGGCGATCGAGATGGGCCGCGATGACCTGGACGGCAAGAAGGAGGAGATGAAGGTCAAGATCGTCGAGGGTCGCATCGGCAAGCGGCTCAAGGAGCTGGCCCTGCTGGACCAGGCCTACATCCGCGACAACACCATCACCGTCGGAGAGATGGTGAAGCAGGCCGCCGCCAAGACCGGCGAAAACATCCAGGTCCGCCGCTTCACCCGCTACACGCTCGGGGAGGGCATCGAGGTGCAGAAGCTCGATTTCGCCACCGAGGTGGCGATGATGGGCAAGGCCTGAGTCCGGCCGAAGCAACGCACGTGGGCGCTTCGCCAGGCGCTGAAACCGGTTCCGGGAGTCTGGAGGGCATCCGAGCGGCTGTGGCTGCGGCCAACGGCGATCTCTATCGCCATATCGCTCTCTATCTCCAGGTGCTGCGATCGGTGCTGCAGCAGCGGGTGGATCAGGCCTGCTTCCATCTGGTCACCCGCGACCATGGGGAGCGCTACCTGCGACTGGGTGAGGAGGAGCGCCTGGAGCTGCATCAGCGCCTGAGCCGTCTGGTGGGGCGCTGCACCAGCCTGCTCACCGTCGAGCAGCTGGCGGCCCTGGCCGCCCAGATGGGGCGGCAGCGGCGAGAGCGGCAGCGGCAGCAGCAGCGCGACCTGCTGCGACAGCTGCTGCGGGCCGATGACGAGACCTCGCAACCGGGTGCCGTTGCATCCTCCGAGGAGGACACCGCCTCGCAGCGCCCGGTCGTGATGCCCCATGGGTCCCTCCCTCCCGGTTCGGTGCAGCTGCAGATGGCGCCACCCCTCGGGGATGCCGCGCTGCAGTGGGCGTTTCAATCTCCTCTGCCGTTCAGTTCCTTGGCGGAAGCCGCCGAGCCTGAGGATCCCGAGTCCGAGACCGGTGCGGAGGAGCTGGACGATCCTGACTTCGAGGCTTCCGAAGCCGGCGAGGACGATGCCGTCCCGGATGGGATGGCGGATCCGGAGGAAGGGAGCGGGTTCTCGTCGGAGCTGCTGCAGGCTCTCGGTATGGCGGAAGGGGAGCTTGCGGCTCTGTTTCAGCCCGGGGGCGTCTCCCAGGGAGAGCTCTGGCCCTCTTCAGGCCCCGCAGCCGCTGGCCGATCTCAGGCGCCTGCCGCGGCAGCGGATCCCGAAGCCGGTGACCCGGAGGCAGGTGAAGGCCTGCTGCCGCACGACCCGGTTCAGCTGCTGCAGTGGCTCGATGCGATCGAGCGCGCCCTGGCCCGTCGCCTGCGCAACCTCTCCCATGCGATCAACGTGGATCTGCTGCGCAGCGGCATCAGCACCAGCCTGCTGCCGGCCAGCCTGCTGGAAGCCGTGGTCCGCGGTCAGATCGAGACCCAGGCCGCGCCCGCCAATCTCGTGCGCTTGCAGCTGCCGTTCGGCCTCAAGCCCGGTGGGCCGCCGCTGCACAGTCAGGCCGTGCTGCTGCGGGTGGCGGATCTGGAGATGGAGGAGGCACGGCTGCGCACCTGCCGGCGCCGGCTCCAGCAGCATCGCCAGGAGCTGCGCAGAATGGCACAGCAGTACCGCCGCCTGGAGCGGCGACTTCAGGCGCGCGAGGCCGAACGGTTGTGGTTGCAGGACATCCGCAGGAGCCGAGCCACGCCGGACTGAGGCCCGTCACCACACCCGATCTGGAGGCCTGGTGCGCGCTGCTGCAGCAGGCCGCTCAGCTGGAGAGCGACCGCGGCTATGGCGATCTCCAGGGCCGCCAGGAGCGCTTCAGCGCCTTTCTCAGTCGTTCCCTGGAGGAAGCTGCCGCCTGGGGCGGGCCCCATCCGCCGCCGGAGGAGCTGCGGCAGCTGCAGCAGAGTTTTCTGGCCTATGGGAATCATCCCGAAGGGCGCCGCCGCCAGCTGGTGGCCCAGCTGCGGCAGCAGCTGCATCACTGGCGCAGCCAGGCTCGTCCCCAGGCTTCCCCGGCCCCACCGCGGCTGCGCCTGGCGGAATCACCGGCTGCAGCACCCGCTCGCGGCGTGGGGTACCTGGCGCCTGAGGCGCCTCTGGCCGAGGTGCCGGGCATCGGTCCGCGCACGGCCACCCTGCTGGCGGGTCTGGGGCTGCTCGTGGCCCGGGATCTGATCGCCCACTACCCCCGCGACTATCTCGACTACGCCCATCTGGTCCGGATCGCGGCCCTGCAGGCCGGCAGCACCGCCACCGTGGTGGCCACGGTGCGCCGTTGCCACGCCTTCACCAGCCCGCGCAACCCCCAGCTGGCGATCCTCGAGCTGCAGCTCCAGGACTGCACCGGACGGCTGCGGGTGTCCCGCTTCCTCACCGGCCGCCGCGGCGCCAGCCCCGGCTGGCTCCAGGCCCAGCAGCGCCAGTACCCGGCCGGATCCACCGTCGCTGTCAGCGGACTGGTGCGTGACAGTCCCTATGGCCCCTCCCTGCGCGATCCGTTGATCGAATTGCTGGAGTCGCCGGGGGCGCCGGTGCGCTCCCAGCAGATCGGCCGGCTGGTGCCGGTGTATCCGCTCACCGAGGGCCTCGGGGCCGAGCGACTGCGGCGGGCGCTCCAGGCGCTGATGCCCTCGGTGGAGCGTTGGAACGATCCCCTGCCCGAGACACTCGCCAGGCGCCTGGGTCTGCCCTCCCTGGCCCAGGCCCGCCAGGGCATTCATCAGCCTCGCGACCGGGAGCATCTGCAGGCCAGCCGGCGGCGGCTCGTGTTCGATGAATTCCTGCTGCTGCAGCTGGCCCTCGGTCGCCAGCGCCGACGCTGGCGCAGCCAGGCGGCTCCCCCCCTGGGGGATTCAGGAGGCAGCCCGTTGCTGGAGCGGCTGCTGGCCCTGCTCCCGTTCCCGCTCACCGGGGCCCAGCGGCGCGTGCTGGCCGAAATCCGCGCCGACATGGCCCGCCCCCAACCGATGGCGCGGCTGCTTCAGGGTGATGTGGGCAGCGGCAAGACCCTGGTGGCCCTGGCGGCCCTGCTGGTGGCCGTGGAAGGGGGGTGCCAGGGAGCACTGATGGCTCCCACCGAGGTGCTGGCCGAGCAGCATCTGCGCAAGCTTGATCCCCTGCTGGTGGCCCTGGGCATCCCGGCCGCCCTGCTCACCGGTTCCACCCCGGCCCGGCGGCGGCGGGAGCTGCTCCAGGATCTGGCCAACGGCCAGCTCAAGCTGCTGGTCGGCACCCACGCCCTGCTGGAGGATCCGGTGCAGTTCCAGCGGCTGGGTCTGGTGGTGGTGGATGAGCAGCATCGCTTCGGGGTGCGGCAGCGCAACCGGCTGCTGGCCAAGGGTCTGCAGCCCCACCTGCTGACGATGACCGCCACACCGATCCCCCGCACCCTGGCGCTGGCGGTGCATGGGGATCTCGATGTCAGCCAGATCGACGAGCTGCCCCCGGGCCGTACGCCGATCAGGACCAGGCTGCTGGCGGGGGAGGATCGGGAGGAGGCCTGGCAGCTGATCCGCGAGCAGGTGGCGCTCGGGCAGCGGGCCTATGTGGTGCTGCCGCTGGTGGAGGAGTCGGAGAAGCTGGATCTGCGCTCCGCGGTTGCGGTGCACCACGATCTCCAGAGCGCCGTGTTCCCCGGCCTGGGGGTGGGTCTGCTGCATGGACGCCTCAGCGGCGAGGAGAAGCAGCGGGTGCTCACCGCCTTCGCAGACGGCGCCCTGCAGGTGCTGGTCAGCACCACCGTGGTGGAGGTGGGGGTCGATGTGCCGGAGGCGAGCGTGATGGTGATCGACCATGCCGAACGCTTCGGCCTCGCCCAGCTCCACCAGCTGCGGGGCCGGGTGGGCCGCGGGGCGGCCGCCTCCCACTGTCTGCTGATCCAGGATGGCGGCCAGGCTCAGGCCAGGCAGCGGCTGGAGGTGCTGGTCAACAGCCACGATGGCTTCGAGATCGCCGAGATGGATCTGCGGCTGCGCGGCCCCGGCCAGGTGCTCGGCACCCGCCAGTCAGGGCTGCCGGATCTGGCCCTGGCCAGCCTCACGGAAGATGGTGATCTGCTCGAGCTGTCCCGCGACGTGGCCGGCGATCTGCTGGAGCGGGATCCGGAGCTGCAGGAGCACGCTCTGCTGCAGCAGGCCCTGCAGGAGCAGGGGCAGCGGGTCATGGCCACGGCGCGGCTGAACTGACCTCTTCAGGAGCGGCACAATGACCTCCATGCGCCCCTGGAATCCGATCCCGATCGCGGACAACGGCGAACCGCTGCTAGCCCTGCCGCCCTTCCTGCTGCGGATCGAACCGCATCCCTACCGCCGGCTTGGGGCTCCCTATGGTGCGGCTGGCTGTCCCTTCCGCTTGCGGCAGGGAGTGATCGCCCGCCTGGGCGAGGCCCATCGTCAGCTGGTCTCCGAGGCTCCGGGCTGGCGTCTGGCGATCTTCGATGCCTGGCGGCCGGTGGCCGTGCAGCGCTTCATGGTGGCCTACGCCATTCGGCAGGAATGCCTGAGCCGCGGAGTGGATCCCGATCGGGAAGGCCCTGAGCGGCGCGCCGTAGAGGAGGCGGTGGGCCGCTTCTGGGCTCCTCCCAGCGACGACCCGGCGATGCCGCCCCCCCACAGCACAGGCGCCGCGGTGGATCTCACCCTGACGGATGCCTCGGGTGGGCTGCTCGATCTGGGGGGTGACATCGATGCCATCGGTCCCGTCTCCGAGCCCGATCACCACGCTGCAGCCGCCCTGGCCGATCCGATCGGGCCTGAGGCCCGCTGGCATGGCCGCAGGCAGCTGCTGCAGCGGGTGATGCTGGCTGCTGGCTTCGTCCAGCACCCCAATGAGTGGTGGCATTTCAGCCATGGCGACCAGCTCTGGGCCTGGAGCCTGGGTGAGCCTCGAGCCTGCTACGGGGGCTGGGCAGCGGCGGAGCGTCCCTAAGGCAGCAGAGCGCGCAGCTTGTCTTCCCCCAGCCGGTGCACCCAGTCGCCGAAGGGGGTGCGTGGGCCGGCCTGCTCCTTCCAGCCGCGCAGCAGCGGTTCGAGGGTGGCTTCAAGCTGCTCAAGCGGCAGCTGCTCCAGGACGGGCCGGGCCAGGCGGGTGAGACCGGGGCTTCCGCCAAGCCACAGCTGGTAGGTGTCCACACCGCTGCCCACCAGGGCGATTTCGGCCATGTAGGGGCGGGCGCAGCCATTGGGGCAACCGGTCATGCGCAGCAGCAGTGGCCTGGTGATACCCAGGCTTGCCATCAGGGCATTGACGCGATCGAGGACCGAGGGCAAGGCCCGTTCCGCCTCGGTGATCGCCAGCCCGCAGGTGGGCAGTGCCGGGCAGGCGATGGCATGACGGGCCATGGGGTCAGGGGCCTCCGGTGCCGTCAGCCCCAGGGAGGCGAGGGCCTCGCGAATGCCTCCGCGCTGATTCGGGGCGATGTTGCACAGCAGCAGATCCTGGTTGGGGGTGAGCCGCACCTCCAGCTGGTAGGTCTGCACCAGCTGGCGCAGCCCCGCCTTGAGCGTTCCCTCAAGACGGCCGCAGAGCAGCGGCAGACCCACGAACCACAGCCCGTCGCCCTGTCGGTTCCAGCCCAGGTAGTCCTCGAGCCTCGCCTTCGGTTCGCGGCGCAGGCCTCCGATGGGGTGGGGGAAGTAGCGGACGAGCTCCTCCTTGAACCAGCGGATGCCGCGATCGTGGATCAGGTACTTCATGCGGGCGTGACGGCGCTGCTCCCGGTCGCCGTGGTCCCGCTGCAGGGCGGCGATGGACTGCACCAGATCGAGCACATGCTCGATGGCCACCCAGCCCAGTGGATCGGCGCTGCGGGCGAAGGTCTCCTCCTTGCGATGGGTGCGTCCCATCCCACCGCCGACGTAGACGTTGCAGCCCAGGGGCCGCCCCGAGGGATCGCTGAACAGCACCAGACCGATGTCCTGGGTGAGCAGATCCACCGAGTTGTCACCCGGCACGGTGACGGCGATCTTGAACTTTCGCGGCATGTATGCCGAGCCATACAGGGGCTCCTGGGCGTCGCCGCTGAACACGGCCCCTTCGCCCTGGCGTTGCTTGACCTGACGCGCCGCCCGTGAGGGGCGGATCCGGTAGGAGAGGTCACCATCCACCCAGAGGTCGAGGTAGGACCCCTCGGCCGCCTGCGGGGTGAGCAGATCGGCGATGTCGTCCGCCAGTTGCCGCGCTGCCGGGTAGCCCCGGTCCTGGAACGGCGCGGCCGGAGCCATCACGTTGCGGTTGATGTCACCGCAGGCCGAGAGGGTGGAGCCCAGGGAGCGGATGATCGTGCCGATCACCTCCCGCAGATCGGCCTTGGCGATTCCGTGCATCTGGAACGCCTGGCGGGTGGTGGTCCGCAGGGTGCTGTTGCCGAGACGATCGGCCAGTTCATCGAGCGCCAGATACAGGGAGGGCGGGATGCGTCCCCCCGGGCTGCGCAGCCGCAGCATCATCTGCCAGTCCTTCTCTTCTCCTTTGCGGCGGTTGTCGCGGTTGTCCTGTTGGTAGCTGCCGTGATACTTGAGAATCTGAACCGCTGGATCGGTGAAGTGGAGGCTGTCGTTCTCCAGTTCAGTGGCCAGGGGTTCGCGCAGATGGCCGCTGCTGCGTTTGAGGGCCTCGATCTTCGTCAGCGTCACCCCGGCGGATCCGGATGGGGGTGTCCCGAGCCCGTCAGCCTCCGCATCACTGGTGGGGCTGGAGCTCAGGACGGACATCGAGTGGCACTCTGCTGCACAGCTCCGAACCTAGCGAAGGGCTCCGGAGCATGCCGGAGGCGTCGCCATGCCATCGGCGGTTGCATACAGTCGCCCCAGGCTCCCGGCGATCCATGGCCACGTTTCTGCTGGAGATCGGCACGGAGGAGCTGCCGGCCGATTTCGCCCGTCTGGCTCTGCCGCAGCTGGAGACTTCCGTGCGGCAGTCGCTGAGCGAGGCCAGGCTGCCGTTCAACGATCTCCGGGTCTGGGGCACGCCACGGCGGTTGGCGGTGCTGGTGGAGGGGTTGCCCCAGCGGCAGCCCGATATCAGCGAAGCGTTCAAGGGGCCGCCCGTGCAGCAGGCCTTCCGTGATGGGGTGCCGACAACGGCCGCCATCGGTTTTGCCCGCCGCTGGGATCTCGATCCTTCCGCCCTGGAGGTGCGCGACACCCCCAAGGGCGCCTTCGTGTTCGCCACGGTCGTGGCGCAGGGCCGTGCCACCGCTGAGGTGCTGGCTTCCCTGGCCCCCGGCTGGTTGCGTTCGCTTCAGGGCCGGCGCTTCATGCGCTGGGGTGAGGGCGATCTGCGGTTCAGCCGCCCGGTGCGCTGGCTGGTGGCCCTCCTCGATGAAGCACTGGTGCCGCTGCAGCTGGAGGACGGTGACCCGGCCGTGATCAGCGGCCGCTGCAGCAGAGCCCATCGCCTTCACGGCGACGTTGTGGAGATTCCCTCGGCCACCGCCTATACCGGCTGTCTGGAGGGCGCCGGTGTGCTCGTGGACCGCGAGGCCCGCGGCCGGACCATCCGCAGCGATCTCAATCGGGCGGCTGAGACCTGTGGCGGTGCGCTCGATCTGCCCGATGCCCTGTTCGAGGAGCTGGTCGATCTGGTGGAGGCCCCCCAGTTGATCCAGGGCGCCATCGAACACCGCTTTCTGGCCTTGCCACCGGAAGTGCTCAGCACGGTGATGCGCTCCCATCAGCGCTACGTACCGCTGCGCTGTCCCGCTGCCGAGCCCGATCCCCTCGCCCTGGAGGCCCACCAGGCCCTGCTCCCAGCCTTTCTCTGCATCGGCAACGGTCTGCCGGCCGCGCGCGACACGATCCGCCGCGGCAACGAGCGGGTGCTGCGGGCCCGGCTGGCGGATGCGGAGTTCTTCGTGGCCGCCGACCGGCGCGTGGCCAGCATCGATCGCCGCGACCAGCTGGATCGGGTGACCTTCGCCGAGGGGCTCGGCAGCCTGCGGGATCGCTGCGACCGGATCGAGTGGTGGGTGGATGTGCTGCTGGAGGCCTTGTCGCTCGATGGCAGCACGGCCTCTCATGCCAGGCGGGCGGCCCATCTCTGCAAGCACGATCTGGTCAGTCAGATGGTGGGTGAATTCCCCGAGCTTCAGGGCCAGATGGGAGGCAAGTACCTGCTGGCGGAGGGTGAACCGCGGCCTGTGGCCCTGGCTGTGCTGGAGCACTACCTGCCCCGCGGTGCCGGCGACATGCTGCCCGCTTCGGTGCCGGGGGCGGTGCTGGCCCTGGCGGAGCGGCTCGAGCTGCTGCTGAGCATCTTTGCCCGGGGTGAGCGCCCCAGCGGCTCCTCCGATCCCTACGCCCTGCGTCGCGCTGGCAACGGTCTGCTGCAGATCCTGTGGGATCGCGACTGGAGCCTGGATCTGCCCGCCCTGCTGGCCCGCGCCAGCCGGCACTGGAGCGAGCTGTTCCCCGCGTACGCCGTGGATGCCGAGCTGTTGGCCGCGGATCTGGCGGAGCTGCTGCGTCAACGGATTGTGAGCCTGCTGGAGGAGCAGGGCCTCGATGGCGATGTGGTGCTGGCGGTGGCCGGTGAGGGGCTGCCGCTGGAGCGGGTGCTGGCCGATCCGAGCGATGCGCGCCGTCGGGCTGTGTTGCTGCAGAGCCTGCGCCGCAGTGGAGAGCTCGCGGCCGTGCAGGCGGTGGTGCAGCGGGCATCGCGATTGGCGGAGAAGGGTGATCTGGCTGAGGAGGTGCGCAGTCCTGCCGGTGTGGTGGATGCGGAACTGTTCGAGAAGGCCAGCGAGGCGGCCATGCTGGCCGTGCTTCAGCGGCTGGAGCCGATCGCCAGCGGCGTCAATCCGGCTCGCTACGCCGATCTGGCCCGGGCCCTGGCGGAGAGCGCCCCCACCCTGGCGGCCTTCTTCGATGGGGAAGACAGCGTGATGGTGATGGCCGACGACCCGTCGGTGCGCCGCAACCGCCTGAACCTGCTGGCGGTGCTGCGCAACCAGGCGGCTGTGCTCGCTGATTTCCCGCGGTTGGCGGGTTAGGAGCCGGCGGGGACCAGGGCGATGGCGATGGTTCTGGTCGAGGGTCTGAGCCGCACCTTCCGGGTGGCCGAGAAGCAGCCGGGCCTGCGGGGCACCCTGCGACATCTGTTCAGGCGGCAGCTGCGCAGCATCGAAGCGGTGCGCGATCTCAGCTTCCGCATCGAGCCCGGAGAGATGGTGGGCTTCCTCGGGGCGAACGGAGCCGGCAAGACCACCATCCTCAAGATGCTCAGCGGGCTGATCCACCCCAGCAGCGGTGTCGTGCGGGTGGCAGGCCATGAGCCGTCGCGCCGGGAGGCTTCCTTTCTGCGTCGCATCACCCTGGTGATGGGGCAGAAGCAGCAGCTGATCTGGGATCTGCCGCCCCTGGATTCGCTGCGGGTGAATGCGGCGGTCTATGGCCTCACTGACGGGGAGGCGCGGCGTCGCATCGGGGATCTGGCCGAGATGCTGGAGCTGGGCGAGGAGCTGCGCCGCCCGCTGCGCAAGCTGTCTCTGGGCCAGAGGATGAAGGCAGAGCTGCTGGCCGCCCTGCTGCATCACCCCGAGGTGCTGTTTCTCGATGAGCCCACCCTGGGCCTCGATGTCAACGCCCAGGCGGCCATGCGCCGTTTCCTGATCGACTACAACCGCCGTTACGGGGCCACCGTGCTGCTCACCAGTCACTACATGGCTGACATCACGGCGCTCTGTCCGCGGGTGCTGCTGATCCACGCCGGCACCCTGCTGCATGACGGCCTGCTCGATGCCCTGAGCCAGCGGCTGGCGCCGTGGCGGGAGGTGCGCCTGGAGTTGGCCGAGCCGCTGCCCAGGGAGGCCTTCTCGGCCTTCGGGGAGCTGGAGGCGTTGCAGGAGCGCGATGTGCGGCTGCTGGTGGAACGGGAGAAGCTCACCGACGTGGTCGGGCGCCTGCTGGCTGAGCTGCCCGTGCGCGATCTCGAGGTGCGGGATCCACCGATCGAGGAGACGATCGGGCGGCTGTTCAAGGATGCGGCGACGGCCTCCGCATGAGCCTGCGCCTCCTGCCGGTTCGCATGCCCTGGCGGCGGCCCTGGCGACCGTGGCGCCCGATCGCTGCCGCCCTGCTGGGGAGCCAGTACGCCCTGATGCTCGAGTACCGGGCCGAGATTCTGCTCTGGGCGCTCTCCGGCCTGCTGCCGCTGCTGATGGGTGCTCTCTGGAGCGGTTCCGCCGCCGCCGCTGCGTCCGGACTGTCGCCGGAGGCCTTCAGCCGTTATTTCCTGGCGGCCTTCGTGGTGCGTCAGTTCACGATTGTGTGGGTGGTGTATGCCTTCGAGGAGGACAACCTGCTGGGGCGTCTGTCGCCCTACCTGCTCCAGCCCCTGCCCCTGATCTGGCGCTATGTGGCCGCCCATCTGGCGGAGCAGCTCACCCGGGTGCCGTTCGTGGCGGCGATGGTGGCGCTGGTGGTGCTGCTTCAACCCCACAGTTTCGCCATGCCCTCCCCCGGCCAGCTGCTGCTCGGGCTGCTGGCCCTGCACCTGGGCTTCTGGATCAACTTTCTGCTCCAGCACGCGATCACGATGCTGTGCTTCTGGAGTGAGCGGGCCAGCGCGCTGGAACGGCTGCTGTTCCTGCCCTATCTGTATCTCTCGGGATTGCTGGCCCCTCTGGTGCTCTATCCCACGGCGGTGCGATCGGTGGCGCTGCATTCGCCCTTCGCCGCCATGCTCTGGTTGCCGGCGCGGCTGCTGAGCGGCGAACCGGTCGCGCTGCTGGCCGGATTCGGCAATGCACTGGCCTGGCTGCTGCTGCTGATTCCGGTCAACCTGCTGCTCTGGCGTGCCGGCGTGCGCCGCTACAGCGCCATGGGGGCCTGATCGTGGCGGCTGCCCCCTGGATCGAGCTGCGTCGCCAGTGCCGCTGTATCGCCGTGTTCTGGTCCACCTCCCTGGAGGCGGAGATGGAATACCCGTTCAACCTGCTGATCGAGCTGCTCGCTGTGGGGATGACCCTGGCGGGCAATCTGTTCACCCTGTCGCTGTTCTATGGCCAGGGTCAGACGCTGGGTGGCTGGAGCTGGGATGCAGCCCTGGTGGTGCTGGGTCTGCACACCCTGCTCGATGGCATGGCCAGCACCTGGTTGCGTCCCAACCTGGGGGATCTGGTGAAGCACGTGCAGAGCGGCAGCCTCGATTTCGTGCTGCTCAAGCCGCTCGACAGCCAGCTCTGGCTGTCGCTGCGGACCGTGTCTCCCTGGGGGGTGCCGGAACTGTTCAGCGGCCTGGCTCTGGTGGCCGTCGGTCTGGTGCGCAGCGGCGTGCGGCCGGAGCCGCCACAGGCGTCCCTGGCCCTGCTGATGCTGTTGTGCGGGGTGGCCATCCTGTACAGCCTCTGGTTTCTGCTGGCCGCCACCAGCATCTGGTTCGTGAAGATCTGGAATGCCACCGAGGTGCTGCGCAGCCTGCTGGCGGCCGGTCGTTACCCGGTGAGTGCCTATCCGCCGGGACTGCGGCTGCTGTTCACCACCCTGCTGCCGATCGCCTTTCTCACCACCGTGCCGGCGGAGGTGGTGCTGGGGCGCTCCGCTCCGTCGACGATCATCCCGGGTCTGCTGCTGGCCGTTGGCAGCCTTGTGGCCAGTCGCGCTGTCTGGCGGCTGGCCCTGCGCCACTACACCTCAGCATCCAGCTGAGGGGCTTCAGCGGCCCGAGAGGGCGGGCTCGCGTTCGGCTGCCGGGTTCTCGCCGGCAGCGGCGTCGTTGCGCCGGACGCGGATGCCACCCTTGATGGCACTGACGGCCTGCATCGCCTGCACCTCCTGCTCGCTGCGCACGGCGCTGGGCACCGGGCGGTAGCCGGAGGGAGCGAAGGCCTGGCCGCGCAGGTAGGCGCCGAAGGTGAGCAGGGTGAGCTTGATGGTCTGCCAGGGGTTCACCGGCACGACCCGCTTGTAGAGGTAGCTGTCGAAGGTGAGCCGCTGCACATCCTTGTCATCGCACATCTCCACGAAGGCTTCGCGGGCGGGATCGTTGCTGTAGAAGACGTTCTGCAGAATCTCCAGCACTTTGTAGGTGGCGCCGTACTTGCGATCCCATTTGCGCAGGTACTGCTTCAGGTCTGCCTCGCTGGGCACTGTGCTGCCGCCCTTGCTGGCGGCCACAATCTCCTCGGCACACATGCGGCCGCTCTTGGCGGCGAAGTAGATCCCTTCGCCGGAACTCTTGGTCACATAGCCGGCGGCATCGCCCACCAGCGCCATGCGGCCCACCACGCGGCGGGGGCGGGGGTGCTCGGGGATCGGGTGGGCTTCCACCTTGATCACCTCGCCGCGCAGCAGGCGGTTGGCGGCGCGCTCGCGGATGCCCTGCTGCAACCCCTTGATCAGGGATTGGTTCTTCTGCATGGTGCCGGTGCCCACGGCCACATGGTCGTACTTGGGGAACACCCAGGCGTAGAAATCGGGCGAGACATCGTCACCCACGTACATCTCGGCCAGGTCCTCGTAATACCCCATCTCCTCGGCCGGGAGTCGGATCCGCTCCTGGAAAGCGATCGCCACGTTGTAATCACCGGCATCCATGGCCTTGGCGACGCGGCTGTTGGCTCCGTCGGCTCCAACGATCAGATCCACCTCGAGGCTGCGCTGTTCGCCGGTCGCTTCGCCGCTGCTGTAATCGGCGTAATGAATGGTGTAAGGGCCCTGACGGTTCTTGCCGGTATCGATCTTCTGCACCAGGCCGTTGATCAGGTGGGTGCCCAGTTCCGCTGCGCGGTTGCGCAGGAAGGCATCCATGACCTCACGGCGGCACATGCCGATGTATTCATTGCTGTTTTCAAGCCGGATATCAACCTCTTTATTGGAGGGTGAAATCATCCGCATCTTGGTGACCTTGCGATCGATGATCGATTCGGGAAGGTCAAACTCCGACACCATGCAGAGGGGGATGGCGCCACCGCAGGGTTTGGCGTTGTCGAGCTTGCGCTCAAACAGCCAGGTCTCGATGCCGGCCTTGGCGAGTACCTCAGCTGCACAGGAACCGCTGGGGCCGCCGCCCACCACCGCGACTCGCAACATTTTGAAACCTGCTTGTCAAGGATTTTCAAAAAAAAGCTAACACCAACCACTGCTTGACCGCCTGCCGTTGCGCGCTGCCTTGGGGTTGGCGCCTGCAGCAGGCCCACGGGTTTGGGCGCTTAGCATGGCCGCCTGATCGGGTGTCGCTGTGCCCTCTTCCCGGCCATCGCCACGCGCCGTGGACGACATCCCCGTGGCCCGGCGCAGCCGGCCCCCATCCCAGGCGCGCCGCTCCTCCCCTCTGGCCGGCCTGGCCTGGCTGCTGTTGTTCCTGGGTCTGCTCAGCGGCGCAGGGTTCCTGTTCCGGGATCGCCTGACCGCCCTGCTGGTGCCACCGCCGGTGCCGGGCCTTGAGGCGCGACTCAGCTCCGACGGCCGGCTGCTCGGGCATTTCCCCTACCCCGAGGTCTCCGCTTCAAGGCTGGTCTCCATTGGCGGCGGGCAGCAGCTGCGGCCTGATGCCGCCGCCGCCCTCGAAGCCATGCGTGGGGATGCGGCCTCTGACGGCGTCGACATCGTGGTGCTCAGCGCCTTCCGCTCCCTGGCCCTGCAGCGGCAGCTGTTTTTCGATGTGATGGCCCAGCGCAACCAGAGTTCGAGGGAGCGGGCCCATGTGAGCGCTCCTCCGGGGTATTCCGAGCACAGCACGGGTTACGCCGTCGATCTGGGCGATGGCCATGCTCCTGGCACCAACGTCTCAGCGCACTTCGATGAGACGGCCGCCTTTCGCTGGCTCCAGGCCAACGCCGCCCGTTATCACTTCGCGCTTTCGTTTCCGCCGAACAACGGCCAGGGCGTGAGTTACGAGCCCTGGCACTGGCGTTACGAAGGATCCACCGAGGCCCTGAGGCTGTTTGAGCCATCCATGCGTCTGTCCCGCTGAGCCAGACTCGTCGCACGGTAAGATCAAGAAGTGTTTCCAGCACCCATCCCGCGAGCTCCATATCCATGAGTGGCGACAGCAAAGGCACAGCGATAAAAGGCACTCCGATCCGCAACATTGCGATCATTGCCCACGTCGACCACGGCAAAACAACCCTGGTGGACGCCTTGCTCAACCAGTCAGGGATCTTTCGCGAGGGTGAGGCCGTACCCACCTGCATCCTGGATTCGAATGATCTGGAGCGGGAGCGCGGGATCACGATTCTTTCGAAGAATACAGCCGTTGATTACAACGGTGTTCGCATCAATATCGTTGATACTCCTGGCCACGCTGATTTCGGTGGAGAGGTCGAGCGCGTGCTCGGCATGGTGGATGGTTGTCTGCTGATCGTTGATGCCAATGAGGGGCCCATGCCCCAGACCCGCTTCGTGCTCAAGAAGGCCCTGGAGAAAGGGCTGCGGCCGATCGTGTTCGTCAACAAGATCGACCGGGCCAGGGTCGATCCCGAGCAGGCCGTCGACAAGGTGCTCGACCTGTTCATCGAGCTGGGTGCCGACGACGATCAGTGTGACTTCACCTATCTGTTCGGCAGCGGTATGGGCGGCTACGCCAAGCCGGACATGGCCACCGAGAGCGACAACATGAAGCCGCTGTTCGATGCCATCCTGCGCCATGTTCCGCCCCCGGTCGGCGATCCGGCCAAGCCCCTGCAGCTGCAGGTGACCACGCTCGATTACAGCGATTTTCTCGGCCGGATCATGATCGGCCGCATTCACAACGGCACCATCCGAGGCGGTCAGCCGGCGGCCCTGATCCGTGACGACGGCAGCATCAAGCGGGGCCGGATCTCCAAGCTGCTCGGCTTCCAGGGCCTGCAGCGCGTTGAGATCGAGCAGGCCAGCGCCGGCGATCTGGTGGCTGTGGCCGGTTTCGATGAGGTCAACATCGGCGAGACGATCGCCTGCCCCGACCATCCCGAGGCCCTGCCGCTGATCAAGGTGGATGAGCCCACCCTGCAGATGACCTTCGTCGTCAACGATTCCCCCTTCGCCGGCAAGGAGGGCAAGTTCGTCACCAGCCGCCAGCTGCGGGATCGGCTGCAGCGGGAACTGCTCACCAACGTGGCTCTGCGGGTCGAAGACACTGATTCCCCCGACCGCTTCTCCGTCAGCGGCCGCGGTGAGCTGCACCTGGGCATCCTGATCGAGACGATGCGCCGCGAGGGCTATGAGTTTCAGGTGAGCCAGCCCCAGGTGATCTTCCGCACCATCGATGGCACCCCCAGCGAACCGTTCGAGACCTTGGTGATGGACGTGCCCGAAGAGGCAGTGGGGGCCTGCATCGAGAAACTCGGCGTCCGCAAGGGCGAGATGCAGAACATGGAGAACACCAATGACGGCCGCACCCAGCTGGAGTTCGTGGTCCCCTCCCGCGGTCTGATCGGTTTCCGCGGCGAGTTCATCCGCGCCACCCGCGGCGAGGGGATCATGAGCCACTCCTTCCTCGATTACCGGCCCATGCAGGGCGACATGGATTCCCGCCGCAATGGGGTGCTGGTGGCCTTCGAGGAAGGAACGGCCACGTTCTACGCCCTCAAGGGTGCCGAGGACCGGGGCCAGTTCTTCATCACCCCCGGCACCAAGGTGTACAAGGGGATGATCGTCGGCGAGCACAACCGTCCGCCCGATCTGGAGCTCAACGTCTGCAAGGCCAAGCAGGTCACCAACATCCGCTCCGCCGGCGCTGAGGTGCTCGACACCCTGCAGGCCCCGATTCAGATGACCCTGGAGCGGGCTCTGGAATACATCGGTCCCGACGAGATGCTTGAGGTGACCCCCGAGTCGATCCGTCTGCGCAAGCTGCCTGCCCGCAAACCCGCCAAGCGTTGACCACACCCCCGCCGACCCCGGATCCAGCCCTGGATCCCGAGGAGCTGGCATTGCGTGCGGATCCCCGCCTGGAGGAGGCCATCGCCCTGTTCAATCAAGGCGAGTGGTACGCCTGCCACGACGGTTTCGAGGAGCTCTGGCATGAGACCCAGGGGCCGTTGCGGCCCCTGCTTCAGGGGGTGTTGCAGGTGGCTGTGGCAAGGCTCCACCTGGAGCGCGGCAATCGCCGCGGTGCCACGGTGCTGCTGGGAGAGGGTCTCGGCCGGCTGCAGCGCTGCGGACCCACGGATCTGGATCTGGATCTGGAGGCCCTGCGCCCGGTTCTGCAGCAGTGGCTTGCCGCCCTGCAGAACGATCAGCCCACCGAGACCCTGCCGCCCCTGCGGTTGATCCGGGCCCGGTGAGCGACGCGGGTACATTGGCCCCATCGTTGTCGTCTGCCGCGCCCTGCGCTCGCTGGTCCGGCTTCCCACCACCAGGTTCTCGGTCCCGCCGTCTGTGATCCGCAAGCGCAACCGCCTCCCTTTTGCCCTGCTGGCATCGGCCGTTCTGTGCATCCCTGTGGCCCGTGCCCAGGCACCGGCACCGGCTGCCGCCCAGGTCACGCCCGCCAGCGGATTGGTCACGATCGAATCCGACAGCCAGCAGGCCGATAACCGCAGCGGTGTGGTCACCGCCACCGGCAATGTGCGCATCACCTATCCCCCACGCGGGATGGTGGCCACCGCCCGCCAGGCTCAGTACTACACCCGTGAGGGCAAGCTGATCCTCTCCGGCGATGTCGATGTGATCGATGCCGATGGCCAGCGCATCCGTGCCGAACGGCTCGTGTATCACCTCGACAGCGAACGGCTGCGCGCCGAACCCGCGCCCGGTTCCCAGGTGATCACCCGTCTGCGGCTGCAGCTGACGCCGTCGAAACCGGCTCGCGCCGTGAAGCCCGCCGCCGTGCCCCAGGCGACTCCGCCTGCCGCTCCATGAGCCTGTCCCTGGATCGGGTGGGCATCACCCTGGGCGGGCGCTCGCTGGTCCGTGATGTCAGTCTCGAGCTCCACCCCGGAGAGGTGGTGGGGCTCCTGGGTCCCAATGGTGCCGGCAAGACCACCACCTTTCACATGGTGACCGGCCTGCTGCGCCCCGATGAGGGTGATGTGCTGCTGGAAGGGGAATCGGTGGCCGAGCTGCCGATGCCGGTGCGTGCCCGCCGGGGGATCGGCTACCTGCCCCAGGAAGCCAGTGTGTTCCGTCAGCTCTCGGTGCGTGACAACCTGCGCCTGGTGCTGGCGGAGAGCGGCACCCCGGAGGACAGGCGCCGCGACCGGCTGCAGCAGCTGATCGAGGATTTCAATCTGGAGAGCTTTCAGCACCGCCTCGGGTACCAGCTCTCGGGAGGGGAACGGCGGCGCTGCGAGGTGGCCCGCGCCCTGGCCGTGGGCCTCCAGGGGCCCCGCTATCTGCTGCTTGACGAGCCTTTTGCCGGGGTGGATCCCCTGGCCGTCGCCGATCTGCAGGATCTGATCCATGTGCTGCGCCAGCGCGGCATGGGCGTGCTGATCACCGATCACAACGTCCGCGAGACGCTGGCGATCATCGACCGGGCCTACATCCTCACCGAGGGCACGATCCTGGCCGCCGGCACCTCCGCTGAGGTGGCCAACAACCCGCTCGTGCGCCGCCACTACCTCGGCGAGAGTTTCGCCCTGCTGGCCGAACCGGGGTTCTGGGGTGGGGAGGAGATCCCCGAGCCCAGTGCTGAATCGCGACCCTCGCAGGCCTCGGTCGCAGCGAGTGCGCCGCCCCGGCGGCGCAGACGGCTCCAGGGGCAGCTGTTCAGCCGGCTGCCTGCGCCTCTGCAGCAGGCTCTGATCCGCCTGGGACCCCTGCGGCAGGGGCTGCGGCGGATTCCGCTGCTGGATCGTTGGCTTGGCAGCGAGCTGGTGGGCCCGCTGCTGTTCGGGATCGCCGCCTTCACCGCCGTCTCCCTGTCGGTGGGGGTGGTGTTCGAGCTGGTGCGGCAGGTGGCTGAATCGGGCCTGCCGCTGTTCTCGGCCTTCCAGGTGCTGATGCTGCGCCTGCCGGGGTTTCTGGTGCTGGCGTTTCCCATGGCCACCCTGATGGCCACCCTCCTGGCCTACAGCAGGCTGTCCGGAAACAGCGAGCTCACGGCACTGCGCAGCGTGGGGGTGAGCACCTGGCGCATGGTGATCCCGGCGCTGGTGCTGTCGCTGCTGATGAGCGGGCTCACTTTCGTGTTCAACGATCTGGTGGTGCCCCAGGCCAATCTGGCCGCCAACAACACCTTGGAGCGGGCCCTCGGACGGGCGCTCTCCAGCGAGAGGGGAGAGAACATTCTCTATTCCCGATTCGGCGAGCGGATCGCACCAAACGGCACGAATTCGGGCAGCGGTCTGACGCATATCTTCTATGCCCGCAACTTCATCAATGGGGAGATGCAGGACATCACCTTGATTGATTTCTCGCGCTTCGGTCAGCGCCAGATGCTGCTGGCCGAACGGGGCCGCTGGAACGATGCCAAGGCGCTTTGGGAGTTTGACAACGGCAGGATCGTGAATCTCGATGAAAGCAACGGCAGCACCACTTCCGCCCGCTTCGACCGCTATAACTACCCCCTCAGCCGCGCCCCCGAGGAGGTTGCCGCTCTGCCCACCGATGCCTCGGTGATGACGGTGGGTCAGGCGATGCGAGCCGAACGACTCCTGCGGGAGGCCAATAATCTCAAGGAATCACGGCGGCTGCGGGTACGGATTCAGGAGAAATTCGCTTTCCCCGTGATCTGCCTGGTGTTCGGCCTGATCGGCAGCAGCCTGGGGGTCCGTCCCAATACGCGCACCAGCACCAGCCAGGGTTTTGGCATCAGCGTTTTGCTGATCTTCGGCTATTACCTGATGTCCTTCATCTTCAGTTCTCTGGGGATCACCGCGACGCTCCCCCCCTTCCTGGCCGCCTGGTTCCCGGTTCTGATCGGTCTGGGCTCCGGCCTGGTGCTGCTTCAGCGCGCCAGCCGCTGATCCCGCGCCCCCTGGCCTTCAGCGGGCAGACTGGTGCGGCGCAAGGACAGGTGTGTGAACGATTCGGTTGTGGCTCTGGGATTGGCAGCCTTTGCCCTGCTGCTGCTGGTGTTGCCCTTGTCGTTCTGGGCACTCAGCGGCGGTCGCAGCAGCTCCGTGGTTCGGCTGCTGGTGGCGGCGGCCAATCTGGTGCTGACCGCCCAGCTGGTGCTGCGCTGGTGGGATTCGGGCCACTTCCCGATCAGCAACCTCTACGAGTCCCTCTGCTTCCTGGCCTGGGGCTGCACGATCACGCAGCTGCTGGTGGAGCGCAGCTGGCCCAGTCCTCTGGTTCCGGCGGCGGCCACTCCGATTGGCCTCGGCTGCGTCGCTTTCGCCAGCTTTGCCCTGCCCGATCAGCTCCAGCAGGCCTCTCCCCTCGTTCCCGCTCTGCGCTCCAGCTGGCTGGTGATGCATGTGAGCGTGATCATGCTCAGCTATGCGGCGCTGCTGGTCGGTTCGCTGCTGAGTGTGGCCGTGTTGTTCACCGACCGGGAGCAGGCCCTGGAGCTTCGCAGCAGTTCCATCGGCAGCGGTGCCTTCCGCCAGGCCGCGCTGGCAGCCGATGGCCCGGAGGGGCTCTCGCTCAACAGCACTCCGTTCCGGATCAGCGAACAGCTCGACAGCCTCAGCTACCGCACGATCACCGTGGGATTTCTGCTGCTGTCGGTCGGCCTGGTCAGCGGGGCCGTCTGGGCCAATGAGGCCTGGGGCAGCTGGTGGAGCTGGGATCCCAAGGAGACCTGGGCTCTGATCTGCTGGCTGGTCTACGCCGCCTATCTCCACACCCGCCTGATCAGAGGTTGGCAGGGCCGCCGGCCCGCCCTCGTGGCGACGGCCGGTCTGGTGGTGATCGCCGTCTGCTACATCGGTGTCAACCTGCTGGGAATTGGCCTTCACAGCTACGGCTGGTTCTTCGGCGGTTGAGCGACGAGGCCCCGTCCGCTTCGGCCCACCCCAATCCGGCCCACACAAAAGCCCCGGAACCCCTGAGGGCTCCGGGGCAGGGGAGGGCTGAAGGGCATCGCGCCCCTCGGCAGGATTCAGACCAGGGCCGGTTCGGGCCGGCGGCTGGCCCGGATGCCACGGATCGCCTCGGCGTAGTCGGCGGCGCCGAAGACACCGGAGCCACTGACGATGGCGTTGGCGCCGGCCTCGATCACCTTCCAGGCGTTGGCAGGCTTGACGCCGCCATCCACCTCGATCCAGGGATCCAGGCCTTTCTCATCACAGAGGCGGCGCAGATCGCGGATTTTCTGCACCTGACTGTCGATGAAGCTCTGGCCACCGAAGCCCGGGTTCACGCTCATGATCAGCACCAGATCGCACAGTTCGAGGCAGTACTCGAGCGTGTCGATCGGGGTGCTGGGGTTCAGCACAGCCCCGGCCTGCTTGCCCAGCTCCTTGATCTGGGCCAGGTTGCGATGCAGATGGGGGCAGGCCTCAACCTGGACCGAGATGATGTCGGCGCCAGCCCGGGCGAAGTCAGGCACGTATTTCTCAGGCTCGACGATCATCAGGTGCACGTCCAGCGGCTTGCTGGTCACCGGTCGCAGCGCCTCGACGATCAGGGGGCCGATGGTGATGTTGGGCACGAAGCGGCCATCCATCACATCCACGTGGATCCAGTCGGCTCCGGCCTGATCGACCGCGCGCACGTCGTCGCCGAGGCGTGAGAAGTCGGCGGACAGGATGGAGGGGGAAACCACCAGGGGTTTGTTGCTCATGGATGTCCACCGGGGGGCGAGGGGGCCTGGATTGTAAGGAGCCGCCTACCGCGCTGATACGATTGCGCGGCTTTCGGGCCCGGAGGGTCTGCTGCAGCCGGTTGTTCCGGCCACTGACCACCCTTCTGGGCGCACCCAAGCTCTCCCTCACCCCCCGCCGGACTGCCGTGGATCGCTCCCTCATCCAGGAAATTCTCGAGGTCGTCGAACAGGCCGCCATCGCTTCCGCCCGGCTCACCGGCATGGGCTTGAAAAATGAAGCTGACGCGGCTGCCGTCGAGGCCATGCGCGAGCGCATGTATCAGATTCCGATGCAGGGGCGGATCGTCATCGGTGAGGGCGAGCGTGACGAGGCGCCGATGCTCTACATCGGTGAAGAAGTGGGCAGCGGCGTCGGCCCCGGCGTTGATTTCGCTGTCGATCCCTGCGAAGGGACCAACCTCTGTGCCAACAGCCAGCGCGGTTCGATGGCCGTGCTGGCCGCTTCCGACCGTGGCGGTCTGTTCAATGCACCCGACTTCTACATGAAGAAGCTGGCCGCTCCTCCGGCAGCCAAGGGCAAGGTGGACATCCGCAAGTCCGCCACGGAGAACATCGCCATCCTCAGTGAGGCCCTCGGCATTCCCGCCAACGAGCTGGTGATCGTGGTGATGGATCGCGCCCGTCACAAGGACCTGATCAAGGAGATCCGCGCCACCGGCGCCCGGGTGCAGCCCATCTCCGACGGTGATGTGCAGGCGGCCATCGCCTGCGGCTTCGCCGGCACCGGCACCCATTGCCTGATGGGCATCGGCGCCGCCCCCGAGGGTGTGATCTCCGCCGCAGCCCTGCGGGCCCTGGGCGGTCACTTCCAGGGTCAGCTGGTCTACGACCCTGCCGTGGCCCAGACCTCCGAGTGGGAAGGCCTCACCCGGGAGGGCAACCTGGCACGCCTGGCCGAGATGGGCATCAGCGATCCCGACCGGGTGTACGAGGCTGAGGAACTGGCCAGCGGCGAGAACGTGATCTTCGCCGGCAGCGGCATCACCGACGGCCTGCTGTTCGATGGCGTCAAGTTCGAGAAGGACTGCACCCGCACCAGCTCACTGGTCATCAGTACGCTCGACAACACGGCCCGCTTCACCACCACGGTGCACATCAAGCCCGGCGCCCAGTCCATCGCCCTGCGCTGAGACCACCGACGCCGCCCGGGACCCCCTGCTCTCCATGCACATCGCCGTCGTCGGTCTGAGCCATCGCACGGCTCCGGTGGAGATCCGTGAGCGGCTCAGCATTCCGGAGCAGACGATGGAGGTTTCCCTCCAGCAGCTCCGGTCCGATGAGCAGGTGCTGGAGGCTTCGATCCTCAGCACCTGCAACCGTCTGGAGATCTATGCCCTGCTCCGCCACCCGGAGCAGGGAATCTCCGCCGTCGCCTCCTTCCTGAGCCAGGTCTCGGGGTTCAGCCTTGAGCAGCTCACGCCGCACCTGTTCAGCTTCCACCACGAGGAAGCTGTGGCGCACCTGCTGCGGGTGGCTGCCGGCCTCGACAGCCTGGTGCTGGGCGAGGGGCAGATCCTCTCCCAGGTCAAGCGGATGGTGCGCCTCGGCCAGGAGTACCGCTCGATCGGGCCGATCCTCAATCGTCTGCTCACCCAGGCGGTGAGCACCGGCAAACGGGTCCGCACCGAGACCAATCTCGGTACCGGGGCGGTGTCGATCAGCTCAGCGGCCGTGGAGCTCGCCCAGCTCAAGATCGGCCAGAGCCGCGGCCTCGATGAGCTGGTGCCGCTGGATCAGGAGCAGGTGGCGGTGGTGGGGGCCGGTCGCATGGCCCGGCTGCTGCTGCAGCATCTGCAGGCCAAGGGGTGTCGCGGGGCTGTCCTGCTCAATCGCACGCTGGCCAGGGCTGAGGCCCTGGCCGGTGATTTCCCGGGCCTGCCGGTGCAGTGCCGCCCGCTCAGCGATCTCGACCACTGCCTGAGCACCTGTTCGCTGGTGTTCACCAGCACCGGCTCCGAGGAGCCTCTGATCACGGCCGCGCGCCTGGACGCGCTCAACCGGCGCTCCAGCCTGATGCTGGTGGACATCGGTGTGCCGCGCAACATCAGCACCGATGCGGCCGGTCTGGCGGGTGTCGAATCCTTCGATGTCGACGACCTCCAGGAGGTGGTGGCCCGCAACCAGGAGTCACGCCGCGAGAACGCCCGCGAGGCTGAAGGTTTGCTGGCCGAGGAGGCCAGGCAGTTCCTCGAGTGGTGGGATGGTCTCGAAGCCGTGCCCCTGGTCAACCGGCTGCGTCAGCATCTGGAAGAGATTCGCGAGCAGGAGCTGCAGAAGGCGCTCAGCCGCATGGGACCCGATCTCTCAGCCCGTGAACGCCACGTGGTGGAGGCGCTGAGCAAGGGGATCATCAACAAGATCCTCCACACCCCTGTGACCCGTCTGCGCTCCCCGCAGCCGCGACAGCAACGCCATGTGGCGATGAAGGTGATGCAGGAGTTGTTCGAACTGCAGGAGGGCCAGGCTGAGGCCTGAGGGGACGTGCATCGAAGTGTTCTCCCCACTCGCGTCATCGCCCTTGTCTCCTGTACGGTCCAGGCGGCAAGGAAACAGCTGAGAGGTTCATGAAACGCGTTCTGGCCATCATTCTCGGCGGAGGCGCTGGAACGCGGCTCTACCCGCTTACCAAGATGCGCGCCAAGCCCGCTGTACCGCTTGCTGGTAAGTACCGACTGATTGATATTCCCATCAGCAACTGCATCAATTCAGAGATCAACAAGATCTACGTGCTGACGCAGTTCAACAGCGCGTCTCTCAATCGTCACTTGACGATGACCTTTAACCTCTCGGCAGGCTTCGGCCAGGGATTTGTGGAGGTGCTGGCCGCCCAGCAGACGCCCGACAGCCCCAGTTGGTTCGAGGGCACGGCCGATGCGGTGCGCAAGTACCAGTGGCTCTTCCAGGAATGGGATGTGGATCATTATCTGATCCTTTCCGGCGATCAGCTGTACCGGATGGATTACAGCCAGTTCGTGCAGAACCACATCGACACCGGCGCCGATCTGAGTGTTGGTGCGCTGCCCGTCGGGGCTGCGCAGGCTGAGGGCTTCGGTCTGATGCGCACCACACCCGATGGCCGCATTCGCGAATTCAAGGAGAAACCCAAGGGGGCTGAGCTTGAGGCGATGGCTGTCGACACCGCCAGCCTCGGCCTCAGCCGTGAGGAGGCGATCAAGCGGCCCTATCTCGCATCGATGGGGATCTATGTGTTTAGCCGGGATACACTCTTTGATCTACTCTCCACCCATTCTTCGGCGACTGATTTCGGCAAGGAAATCATCCCCGAAGCGCTTAAGCGTGGCGACAAACTGCAGAGCTATCTGTTCGATGATTATTGGGAGGATATCGGAACAATCGGTGCCTTCTATGAAGCCAATCTTGCGCTGACTGAACAGCCCAATCCTGCCTTCTCGTTCTACGACGAAAAGTTCCCTATCTACACCCGGCCCCGTTATCTGCCTCCCAGCAAACTGCAGGATGCGCAGGTCACCGAATCGATCATCGGTGAGGGGTCATTGCTGAAGGCCTGCAGCATTCACAAGTGCGTCCTCGGAGTGCGGACCCGCGTGGAGGATGAGGTCGTTCTCCAGGACTCTCTCGTGATGGGAGCTGACTACTTCGAATCGATGGAAGAGCGGCTGCAACTGCGGGAGCGGGGCGGCATCCCGATCGGCGTCGGACGGGGCACCACGGTCAAGCGGGCGATTCTTGATAAGAATGTCCGCATCGGTGAAAACGTCACCATTGTCAACAAAGATCATGTTGAGGAGGCCGATCGGCCTGAGCTCAATTTTTATATCCGCAATGGCATTGTCGTCGTCGTCAAAAACGGCACGATTGCCGATGGCACGGTGATCTGATCCCTCCCTGTCGCTCCGGATCCTGCCTCGTCCGAAGACGGCGGGGCTGGTCCTCGGGTGCAGCCCTTGCTCTGCGTGGCCTGCACCCGAAGGCTTGCCGCTCTGAGGGATTTCGGCTCTGAACAATTCCCGCTCTGACGGCCGGTGCTCGGCATCGCTCCGGCGGCTCACCAGCGCATCCTGACAAGGGAGCGCCGGTGGGATGTCTGAAACGCCACCCCTGGCCAGACTTCCGCCAGACCCTCCCAAGCCCCCCCATGAGCAAGGCTCATTTCGGTCTGATCGGCCTCGGTGTGATGGGTGAAAACCTCGTCCTCAACGCCGAACGCAACGGATTTTCAAGCGTCGTCTACAACCGCACCTACGCCAAGACCCTGGAATTCCTGGCGGGCCGTGGCGCCGGCAAGGACATCGTGGGTGCGGAAACCCTCGAGCAGTTCGTCGCCGCCCTGGAGCGACCGCGCCGCATCCTGGTGATGGTCAAGGCGGGCCAGCCGGTGGACGACATGATCGCCACGCTTTCGCCCTTGCTCGAGGAGGGTGACCTGCTGATCGATGGCGGCAACTCCCTTTATGCCGACACCGAACGGCGTGTTGCCCAGCTGGAGTCCCAGAGCTTCGGCTTCATCGGCATGGGCGTCTCCGGAGGCGCCAAGGGGGCTCTCGAGGGACCCTCGATGATGCCCGGCGGCACCCGCAGCGCCTACGACGCGATCGAAAGCCTGCTCACCGCGATGGCCGCCAAGGTGAGCGATGGCGCCTGCGTCACCTACATCGGCCCCGGCGGTGCCGGCCATTTCGTCAAGACCGTGCACAACGGCATCGAGTACGGGATCGAACAGATCCTGGCGGAGGCCTACGACCTGATGAAGCGGGTCGCCGGCATGGGCGGCATCGCCATGGCGGATGTGCTGGGCGGCTGGAACCAGTTGGAGGAGCTCTCCTCCTTCCTGGTGGAAATCACCGAGGTCTGCCTGCGCACCCGCGAGCCTGAAACCGGTTCGGATCTGGTGGAGTTCATCGTCGATGCGGCCGGTCAGAAGGGCACCGGCCTCTGGACCGTGATCAGCGCCCTGGAGATGGGGGTGTCTGTGCCCACCATCTATGCCGCCCTCAATGCCCGCGTGCTCAGCTCGCTGCGGCCCGAGCGCCTGGCGGCCGAGGCGATCCTGCCTGCGGTGCGTCCGGCTCAGTTGCCCACCCGCAGCTTCGATCTGGGGGACCCCGC
Organism: Synechococcus sp. ELA057; assembly: GCA_037144195.1. Classification (GTDB taxonomy): domain Bacteria; phylum Cyanobacteriota; class Cyanobacteriia; order PCC-6307; family Cyanobiaceae; genus Cyanobium. Next base: position 21,462 of record JBAWXG010000001.1, on the reverse strand, counting down.
CACGGGCATGGGTCCGCTGCGCGACGCCACGATCCTGGCCTGCATCGCCAGCTACGCCCAGGGCATGGCCCTGTTGCAGGAAGCCTCCACCCTGCACAACTACGCGCTCCACTTCCCTGAGATCGGTCGCATCTGGAAGGGGGGCTGCATCATCCGCGCCCGCCTGCTGCAACGCATCCAGGATGCCTACAACGCCAATCCCAGCCTGCCCAATCTGATGGTGGACCCCTGGTTCGCCGAGCAGATCAACCGTCGCATCGGCGGTCTGCGTCAGGTGGTGGCCGGTGCGGCAGAGGCCGGGATCCCGGTCCCCTGCTTCAGCAGCAGCCTCGATTACATCAGCAGCTACGGCACCGGTCGCCTGCCCCAGAACCTGGTGCAGGCGATGCGCGATTGCTTCGGCTCCCACACCTACGAGCGGGTCGATCGTCCTGGAACCTTCCACACCGAGTGGCTGGAATGACGCGCCATCGCCTGATCGTGGCCGCCTCGCCCGAGGATCTGGCCCGCCAGTGTGCCGAGCGCATCGCCTCCTGCATTGATCTGGCTCTGGCGCAGCGCGACCGGGCCCAGATCGCCCTGGCCGGAGGCTCCACCCCGAAACCGGCCTATGAGCGGCTCGGGCGTGAGCATCTGCCCTGGTCGCGGGTGGATGTGCTGCTCGGGGATGAGCGCTGGGTGGATCCTGCCGATGAGGCCAGCAATGCCCGCATGCTGCGGGAGACGCTGCTGGCTCAGATTCCCGCCGGCGCCGCCTGCTTCCATCCGGTGCCGACCCTGGACGCCTCGCCGCAAGCCAGTGCCGAGCGCTTCGCCGCTGAGCTGGCTGAGCTCTGTCCGGGCTCTCCGCCCCAGCTCGATCTGGTGCTTCTCGGCCTCGGCGATGACGGCCACACCGCGTCGCTGTTCCCGGGCACCGCATCCCTCGCTGTCAGCGATCGCTGGGTCACCGTCTCCGAAGGCAAGGGCCTCCCCCGCATCACCCTCACCGCACCAGTGCTCAGCGCGGCGCGTCAGGTGATCTTCCTGGTGAGCGGCGCCGGAAAGCGCCAGGCCCTGCAGCGGCTGTTCGATCCGGCGGAGCCGCCTGAGCGCACCCCCGCCCGGCTGGTGCAACCCGCCACCGAGGTGCTGGTGCTCGTCGATGCGGCCGCCGGTGAGGGGCTGGAGCTGCCTTCCGCCTGAGGCATGGGTGCTCCCCCGCTGGCTGCTGCGGGCGCCAAGCTGGTGGCCCCTGGACGCAACGGGTATGCAGGTGGTGAGTGGCGAGGGCTTTGCCGGCTGGCAGGCCCTCAACGACACGATCATGGGCGGCCGCAGCAGGGGCAGCTGCCGCTGCGGTGCCTTCGGCCTCGACTTTGACGGGGTTGTGGTGAGCGAGGGCGGGGGGTTCATCAGCGTCAGATCGCCCCTGTTCTCGCCGCCGCTGGATCTATCGGCCCATGGAGCGCTGGAGCTTGAACTCGCCGGAGAGGGTCGCAGCTTCAAATTGGCTCTGGCCTGTGCGGATGGCGTCGCCGGGCTCACAGAGCTGATTCCCGGTGGATTGCGCTGGGTGAAGCAGTTCACCACCGGCGTTGAGGGGTTCTGCCGTGTGCGTATCCCCTTCGATGCGCTCACCCCCTCGCTACGGGCCCAGCCGATTGAGAGTCTGCCCCTGGGTCTGCCGTTGCGGTTTGATCCAGCCCGCATCACCCGGATGCAGCTGCTGCACTCCCGCTTCGGTGACGACGGCACACCCAACCCCGGCTACCGTCCAGGCCCGATCCATCTGGTGATCCGCTGCATCGATGCCGTCGCCTGAACCTGACAGCCTGGGCGCCAACACCGATTGGATCCGCCTGATCGCCGCTGCCGCCGATCTATGCCGCAAGCCCCTGCGCCACGGGGTGGTGCTTGTCTCGGAAGAAGGAGACTCCTGCGGCGGATGGGATCCCCAACGAGGGGAGATCACCCTGAGGCTGGAGGCCCGTGATGCTGAGGGCCAGCGCTGCCCGGATGAGGATCTGGAGCTGGAGATCTACCCCAGCGGCAGTGACCTCAACCTCACCCTGGCCTGGTGTCTCGATGAGGGGCGTCCGATGTTGTGGCAGGGCAGCCACCCGGTCTGGATGGATGCGGCCGGCTCACGCTGCGGTGCGCCGGCGGAGGGCGTGGCGATCGAGGCCCTGGGGCGCCGCCTGCGGTCGTTGCTGGTGGCGGGATCGGGAGCTCTGCAGGCCTGATCCTGGCTGCCGCTCAAGGCTCAGACCTGATCGGTGACCGCCCCGAGGCTGCTGCTGCTCACCAGCCGGGCGTACTTCCCGAGCACGCCGGTGCGGTAGCGCGGTTCGGGCCTGACCCAGGCGGCGCGGCGACGGGCGATCTCGGCTTCATCCACATTGAGCTGGATCAGCAGCTGGTGGGCATCCACCGTGATGCTGTCCCCCTCTTGCACCAGGCCGATGGTGCCACCCACCGCGGCCTCCGGCGCCACGTGGCCCACAACCATGCCGTAGGTGCCGCCACTGAAGCGCCCGTCGGTGATCAGAGCCACCTTGTCTCCCAGCCCTTCGCCGATGATCGCGGCCGTCGGGGCGAGCATCTCGCGCATGCCGGGCCCCCCCACCGGACCCTCGTTGCGGATCACCACCACATCCCCTTCGTGGATGCCTTTGGCCAGGATCGCGGCCAGGCAGCTCTCCTCGCTCTCGAACACCCGGGCTGGGCCGGTGACCTGAGGGTTCTTGACGCCGCTGATCTTGGCCACGGCACCCTCCTCGGCCAGGTTCCCCTTGAGGATCGCCAGGTGCCCCTTGGCGTAGAGGGGATCGCTCAGCGGCCGGATCACATCCTGGCCGGCCGGCGGTTCGGAGGGAACCTCCGCCAGCACCTGGTCGAGGGTTTTGCCTTCGATGGTCTTGCAATGGCCATGGAGCAGGCCGGCATCCAGCAGTTGCTTCATCACCTGGGGGATGCCTCCGGCACGGTGCAGATCCACGGTCACGTAGCGGCCGCTGGGCTTGAGATCGCAGATGACCGGCACCCGCTGGCGGATGGTTTCGAAGTCGTCGATGCTCAGTTGCACCCCGGCGGTGCGGGCGACGGCCAGCAGATGCAGCACCGAGTTGGTGGAGCCGCCCACGGCCATGATCACGCTGATGGCGTTTTCAAAGGCCTCGCGCGTCATCAGGTCGCGGGGGCGGATCTCGGCCTGGATCGCCGCAGTCAGCACCTCGGCGCTGCGGGCGGCTGATTCGGCCTTCTCAGGATCCTCGGCAGCCATGGTGGAGCTTCCTGGCAGGCTCAGACCCATGGCCTCGAAGGCGGCACTCATCGTGTTGGCGGTGAACATGCCCCCGCAGCTGCCGGCGCCGGGACAGGCGTTCTTCTCGATGGCGGTGAGTTCCTGCTCGTCGATCCTGCCGCCGCTGTACTGGCCCACAGCCTCAAAGGCGCTGACCACGGTGAGATCGCAGGCCCCCAGTTTTCCCGGCTTGATCGTGCCCCCGTAGACAAAGATCGAGGGGATGTTCATGCGGGCCATCGCCAGCATGGCGCCGGGCATGTTCTTGTCGCAGCCGCCGATCGCCAGCAGGCCATCCATGCTCTGGGCGTTGCAGGCGGTTTCGATCGAGTCGGCGATCACCTCGCGGCTCACGAGGGAATACTTCATCCCTTCGGTGCCCATCGAAATGCCGTCGCTCACCGTGATCGTGCCGAACATCTGGGGCATGGCCCCGGCGGCATGGGCGGCCTGCTCGGCGCGGCGGGCCAGATCGTTCAGGCCCAGGTTGCAGGGGGTGATGGTGCTGTAGCCGTTGGCGATGCCGATGATCGGCTTGTTGAAGTCGCCGTCGCCGAAACCCACCGCCCGCAGCATGGCGCGATTGGGCGAGCGCTGGATGCCCTGGGTGATGGCGGCGGAGCGGAGCATGGGAAGGCGGGTCGCTACTGACGAGCAACCTACCGAGGCCTGCTTCCGCCGCTCCTGCCCTGAGCTCAGGAGGAGGTCTGCAGGTGCTCCAGCTGGCGCCGCACATCGTCGATGGCGGCATTGAGCTGCTGCACCCGGTCATGCAGATGGCCCTCACCGGCAGCGTTGCCATTGCTCGCCTGGCCCACCCGCAGGGAAGGCAGGGCCGCCTGGCGCAGCTGCTCAAGATGGCGCCGGGCCTCACGGCGGCGCTCTGCGGTGGACAGCAGCCACCAGGTGAGCCCGGCGGCGCCGAGAACGGCACCGGCCAGGGCTGAGCTCAGCACCACCCCACTGCCGCTGCTGGAACGTTCGCTGGATGGAGCCATGACAGGGGTGGGTGTTGACGCCGTGGAGGCGGCGGCGTGTTCCGGTCCGCTCAGCCTAGGAAGCCGGACTGCACCGTTCCATACAACCGTTCGGCGATCTCGCCGCATCCGGGCCTCAGCTGGCCCTCGTCATCAAGCTCGGGATCGATGCAGGCGCAGTAGATGCTCAGGTCCTCGAACCGTTCTCCCAGCAGGCGCAACCCGGGCGCGGCCGCCAGGCTGGTGATCACCCGCAGCCGCGCTCCGCTCACACCGAGCTCCCCGAGGCGTTCCAGCACGGCCAGCAGGGTCCGGCCGCTGGCCAGCAGCGGAACGAACACCAGCACCCCCATCCGCTCTCCGATCACCGGTGGCAGGGTGTCAAGAAACCATTGGGGCGCATCGCCGTCGGATGCCTCCTGGAGCCCCACATGGCAGACCTGCGCCTGGGGCAGCACCTGCTGGCCCCCCTGCCAGAGCCCAAGCCCGGCCCGCAGCACCGGAACCGCCAGCAGGGGAACGCCGGCATCGATCACCCGCCCCTCCGCACTGGCCAGAGGGGTCTCCACGGTGACGACGCGCTCCGGCAGCCAGTCGCGCAGGGCTTCATACGTGAGCCACCGCCCCAGCTCCGCCAGGGCGGTGGCGAATAGCGGTGAGGGGGTGTGGCGGTCCCGCAGCAGGGTGAGCCAGTGACCGATCAGAGGGTGGGGCGGCACCACCACCCGCAGGGACATGCCCATGCCTGCCATAACTTGTCTTTGCAGCGTAGGAGCGGCCACGCATGGACCTGAACCAGCAGCGGCAGACGGAGTTGATGCTGGGCCCGTCAGGTGTGGCTTCAGCCTGGACCTGCCTGTCCCGCTGGCTGGGAGCCTCCCTGGGGCTGCTCCTGGGGGTGCTGCTGTTGCTGGCGCCTGCCGTTCCGGCCCTGGCCATCACGGCACCGGAGCTGCGGGGGCAGCGTTCGCTTCAGGATCTCCAGCCCGACATGCATGGCCGCAACCTGCGTCAGCAGGAATTCCTCAAGGCTGACCTGGAGGGCTACAACCTCTCCCAGACCGATCTGCGGGGGGCGGTGTTCAACGGCACCAACCTCCAGGGGGCTGATCTCAGCCAGGCCGATCTCGAAGATGTGGTGGCCTTCGCCAGCCGCTTTGACGGCGCCGATCTCACGGATGCGGTGCTGCGCAACGGAATGCTGATGCAGAGCCATTTTCGCGAGGCCCGCATCGAAGGAGCCGATTTCAGTGATGCCACCCTCGATCTGGCTGAGCGCAGGGCGCTGTGCAAGCGGGCCAGCGGCGTCAATTCCCGCACCGGCGTCGCCACCCGCGACAGCCTCGAATGCCGTGGTGCGGGCTGATCGGTCTTCCCTTCCCCCGCGATCCTGACCAGGCGCCCATCGTGGCCCGCCCGGCCGGTCTCCCATAGAGTCCGCTCAGATCGGTTTCACGGGGGAGCAGCCCGTGGAGGAAACGGGGAAAGCGCGGTGACGCCTCCTTCGGGAGGCCAGGCCGCCACTGTCCCGCAGCTGTGAACGCCCCGTTCGGGGCTCAGTCAGAACGCCCGCCGATCCCATCCCCCTCAGCCCGGCGCGGACCGGCAGTTCTGATGACGACCTTTTCTTCTCCCAGGGTGCGGCCCCAGGCAGCTCCTCTCCTGTCGCGGCAGGGCTTCCGGGCCCCCGCCCTCATGGCTCTGGCACTTCCGGCGACGCTGCTGCTCTCCGTCCTGGTGGCACTCCCAGCCCAGGCCCACCACGTGATGGCGTTGCTGCATCTGAAGCCCACCCCCGTGACAGGCCTGATCAGTGGTCTGGCCCACCCCCTGCTGGGTCCGGATCATCTGCTGTTTCTGCTGGCCCTGGCCCTGGTGGGTCTGCGCCATCGCCGTCGCTGGATGCTGGCTCTGCTGGCGACAGGCCTGGCCGGCACCTGTCTGGGTCTGCTGCTGCCAGGCCTGCCGGCCAGTGAGGCGCTGGTGGCGTTCACCTTGGTGGCTGAAGGGCTGGTGCTGCTGGGCCGGTGGCCCGTGGCTCTGCTGGTTCCCGCCTTCGCCCTGCACGGCTACGCCCTGAGCACCTCGGTGCTGGGGTGGACCACCGCCCCGGTCGCCTTCTACCTGCTGGGATTGCTGCTCAGCCAGGGAAGCCTGCTGCTGCTGACCCTCACAGCGCTGCGCCGGATTGCGGCGCCGCTCACCGCCCAGGTCCGTCTGGCCCTGGCAGCCGCTCTGATCGGCATCGGTGCCGCCTGGACCTGGTCCGCCCTGGTGGCCTGATCCATGGTCTCCACTTCTGCGCGGCTGCCCGTCACCGTGGTGACCGGTTTTCTTGGTGCCGGCAAGACCACCCTGCTGCGCCATCTGCTGCTTCACAGCGGCCAGCGCCTGGCCGTTCTGGTCAATGAATTCGGCGATGTGGGCATCGACGGCGACCTGATCGCCGCCTGCGGCTTCTGCCCTGAGGAGGAGCGCAGTGAGCGGGTGGTGGAGCTCACCAATGGCTGCCTCTGCTGCACTGTGCAGGAGGACTTCCTGCCCACCATGGAGCAGCTGCTGGAGCGGAGCGATCGCCTGGACGGCATCGTTGTCGAGACGAGCGGTCTGGCCCTCCCGGCACCGCTCGTTGCCGCCTTCGGCTGGCCCTCGATCCGCCCGCGGGTGCGTGTGCAGGCGGTGGTGACGGTGGTGGATGGCGAAGCTCTCGCCGCCGGCCATGTCGTGGGTGATGCCGCGGCCGTGGAGGCGCAGCGTCGCGCTGACCCCAGTCTCGATCACATCGCCGCCCTCGAGGATCTGTTCGAGGATCAGCTGGAAGCCGCCGATCTGGTGCTGGTCAGCCGTGCCGATCGGCTCGACCCTGGCGCGCTGGACGCATTGCTGGCTGGCATCGCCGCGCGGGCGAGGCCCGGCACTGGGGTGCTGGCGATGGAGCGCGGCCGGATCGATCCAGCCCTGGTGCTCGATGGCCCGGGGGGCGAACCCGCCACCACCCTCCACGACCACGACCACGACCACGACTCCGAACCCGACCACGGCCATGACCACCATGACCATGGCGGTGACCATCACCACGATCACAGCCATCACGATCACAGCCATCACGATCACAGCCATGCGGAGATCACATCGCTGCTGCTGCGTCGTCAGGGCCGCTGGGACCGCGCCACGGTCGAGGCCTGGCTGCGGCAGCTGATCAGGAACCAGCCGATCCTGCGTCTCAAGGGGCGGCTGCTGGAGCCTGGCAAGGCCCTGCCGCTGCAGATTCAGGCCGTCGGCCCGCGGCTGGAGTGTTGGTACGAGGCCGCTGGCGCCACGGACTCTGCCCAGCAGGGGCTGGAGCTGGTGCTGCTGGTGCCTGCGAGCAGCGCCGCTTCGCTCAGCGATGCGCTGGAGCCGCTGCCGGCTGAGATCGCTGCCTCTGCGGCGGCCTTGGGGTGATCAGTCGAGCGGGATGTCGCCTCTGGCGCAGACCCCATCCCAGCAGAGGGTGGCGTCAGCCTGCCAGTGGGCGGATACCGGTCGCCAGTCGCCCTGACTGAGGCGCATGTGAACGGCACCGTCTCCGGTGTGGCGGAAGCCGATGCGCCTGTTGCCGATCCGCAGCTCCCAGCGCATCCCCACATCCTCGATCTGCATGCGGCACGGCTGCCAGGGCCCCTGGCCCAGCCGGCACTGCAGCGAGACTTTCAATGGCTCGGCTGCTGCGGCGGCGAGGTGGGAGAGCAGTGCAGCGCCAACCAGCGTCACAAGCCCCAGCCTCGTGGCCGCGCGCCTCAGCCTGCCGGCTGCCGAGGGGGTCCGTTTCAGCGCTTGCGGGTTGACGGCCACGGTAATTACCGCGGGACATCCCTTCACCCTGGCCAGTGCCTGGTGGAGCTGGAGCGCTGGCTGCCAAGATTTAACAAATGCCCGAGGTGCTTGTGCCGCTTTTCCATGCCCGTGTGCAGGTGTCCCTGAGGCCGTCGGTGCTGGATCCGGCCGGAGAGGCCACCCGTGCGGCCGCAGCCCGTCTGGGTGTGGATGGCATCCAGCGGCTGCGGATCGGCAAGGCGATCGAGGTGGCGCTGGAGGCACCGGATCGGGCCACGGCCCAGCAGCGCCTCGAACTGCTCAGTGACCGCCTGTTGGCCAATCCCGTCATCGAGGACTGGTCGCTGGATCTGTCCGAAGCCGGTTGAGGAGGGCAGGGATGACGATCGGCATCGTGGTGTTCCCCGGTTCGAACTGCGACCGGGATCTGCGCTGGGCTCTGGAGGGCTGCCTCGGCCTTCCCACCCGCTTCCTCTGGCACGAGGAGCGAGATCTCGCCGGGGTGGCGGCCGTGGTGCTGCCCGGTGGCTTCAGCTATGGCGACTATCTGCGCTGCGGCGCGATCGCCCGGTTTGCGCCGGTGCTGCAGGCGGTGCGTCGCTTCGCCGAGGCCGGCGGGCCTGTGCTCGGCATCTGCAACGGCTTCCAGGTGCTGACGGAAATGGGGCTGCTCCCTGGTGCCCTCACCCGCAACCGAGGCCTGCACTTCCTCTGCGAACCCACCGAGCTGGTCGTTTCCCCAGGCTCCTGCCGCTGGCTCGGCGGTTACGGCGACGGCGAGCGCATCGCGCTCCCGATCGCCCATGGTGAGGGTCGTTATCAGTTGGAACCCCAGGAGCTGGCGCTGCTGGAGCGTCAGGGGCAGGTGGTGCTGCGCTACGCCAGCAATCCCAACGGCTCCATCGGGGATGTGGCCGGGCTGAGCAATGCAGCGGGCAATGTGCTGGGCCTGATGCCCCATCCGGAACGGGCCTGCGATGCGGCCCTCGGCGGGATCGATGGCCGCCGGCTGCTGGCCTCGCTTTTGGCTTGAACAAAAAAGCCCCGGGTCTCCCCGGGGCGTGGACTGGCGCTGGGCGAGGAGCGCCCGGGATCAGCCGATGGCGGCGAAGAAATCCTTGCTCTTCACCGGATCGGGATTCATGGTCTTCTCGCCGGGTTGCCAGTTGGCGGGACACACCTCATCGGGGTGAGACTGCACATACTGGAAGGCCTGCAGCACCCGCAGGGTTTCATCCACGCTGCGACCGACGGGCAGGTTGTTGATCGTGCTGTGCATGATCACGCCGTCGGGATCGATGATGAACAGACCGCGCAGGGCGATGCCCTCCTGCTCATCGAGCACCTCATAGGCGCTGGCGATCTCCTTCTTGAGATCGGAGATCAGGGGGTAGGCGATATCGCCGATACCACCGTTCTTGCGCTCGGTTTGCACCCAGGCCAGGTGGCTGAACTGGCTGTCGACAGAGACGCCCAGCACCTCGGTGTTGCGGGAGGTGAAATCGCCGTGGCGATCGCTGAAGGCGGTGATTTCGGTGGGGCAGACGAAGGTGAAGTCCAGCGGATAGAAGAACAGCACCACGTACTTGCCGCGGTAATCCGAGAGCTTGATCTGTTTGAACTCCTGGTCCACCACGGCGGTGGCGGTGAAGTCGGGAGCAGGCAGACCGACGAGCCTTGACATGGAGAAGGAGCGGAAATGGTGAGCGTGCAATCCAGCGGTGACCAAAGGACTCCGGCTCTAAGTCGAAGTCGAACCGAGTACCAGTTGCACCTTTACAACCTATCACAAAGTGATCGTCGGGGGCGGTTCTCCAGGCCGCCTAGGCTTGAGGACTCTGTGATTGCGATGGATGGCCTGGGACCCCGCTGTGTTGCGCCGCTACAACACCACCGGTCATTTCCGCTTGCTCAACCAGCTGCGCTCGGAGCTGCGGGATCATCCCCTGATCCGCCCCGGTGAAGGGGAGACGGTGGCCACGGTGAACCGAAGCCGCAGCCTGATCCGGGCGATCCAGGCCCGCGCCAACGCAGGGATCGGCCGCAGCCGGCGTGCCGCCGAAGCGGTCGAGGTGCGGGTGATCGAACCCGGGGCCCTGGCAACCGACGGCCCGATGGGGGCTGCCGGATCCAGCGACGCGCAAGCGGGCTTCAACCAGGGTTTTCGTGATCGCCTCAGCGGCATTGAGCTGCGCTGATCAGCAACCGGCCTCTCAAGGAGGTGGAGGGGCGTCAGCCTGCCGGTTTCGATTTGCGGCGATTCTGCAGCCACATGGACAGGCCTGTTCCCATCAGGAACAGCACGCAGAGTCCGAGGAGCAGCGGATAAATGCCGCTGAGATCCACCGGTCCGTAATGGCCGTAATGGATGTCCAGCACCCAGTCGGCATGGATGCCCATCTGGTCCAGCATGCTGTAGGCGATGCCCGTGATGGTGGTCACAAACAGAGGAAGGGCGGCGATCGGAACGATCGAACGGTGAGCGCTGCGGGGAGACTGAAAGGAAAAGGGCATGGGAGCGTGAATCGGGAAGGTCTGGCTGACTAGCCGCGAACCTTAGGCAGCGCATCTGGAGGTTGGGTTTCTTGTTCTCTGATCGGACCCCGTGCTTAACCCTCTGTTGGCCCTCCCATGGCAATGGTGAGAGGAGAGCCCTGTGAATCCTTCCTTGGCACACTCCCTCAGCGCCGGCGCCTACGCCCTTGAGCGGCTGCAGCACCTGAGCCATCGCCTGCACCATCTGCGGGCCGATGTGCTGGCGGATCGCGATCCTGAACCCCTGCATCAGTACCGGGTCAGCCTGAGGCGGCTGCGTTCCCTGCTGATCCAGTTCGCTCCGGCATTGGTGCTGCCCGCCAGGGTCACGCCCCGCCGGCTTGCCCTGCTGGCCAGGGCAACGGGGCAGACCCGCGATCTCGATGTGCTGCGCCAACGCCTGGAGCAGGACCTTCTGCCGGCTCTGGAGGCGCCGCAGCGTCAGCGCTGCGGTGGGGTCCTGTTGGACTCGTTGGCCCAGCGGCGCCGGAAGGCCTTTGCCCTGCTGGAAGCCGAACTGCTGGCCTCACGCACCCAGCGGCTGCTGCAGCGTCTGAATGACTGGCAGCAGCAGCCGCGATTCACGCCCTTGGGCGAGCAGCCTCTGCAGCCCTGGATCCGGGAGTGGCTGCTGTCCTTTGCAGGGGGTTGCTTCCTGCACTCCGGCTGGTTCGCAGAAGCGCCGGATGCCGCCGATCTGCATGATCTGCGCAAGCGGTTGAAGGCGGTCCGCTACAGCCTCGAACTGCTGCAGGAGCCCCTCGGTGCCCCTGCGGAGGCCTGGCTGCAGCGCTGGCGCCAAGCCCAGAACTGCCTCGGCGACCTGCAGGATCTGGCGGTGATGGAGCGCTGGCTGGAGCAGGAACGCAGGCCGCGCTGGGGCGATGCCGCGCAGGCGCTGCAAGCCTGGATCAGCGCTGAGCGTCAGGCCTGCTGGAACCGCTGGTTGCTGCTGCGCGGCGAACTGCTGGAGCCGGCCTGCCGCCGCAGCCTGCTGGAGCTGGATTGGACTCTCACCTGATCAGCTGGCTTGCAGCGTCTGCGGGCCTTCACGGTGCCGCTCCAGCAGGGCCAACACTTCTGTGTCATCGAGCTGGGGAAAGTGCTCGTACCAGGCACCCACCGCCCCAAGCCCCCCCACGATGGCCAGCACCTCCAGGGCATCCACCAGCGGTCGCATCCGGCAGAGGATGGCCTCATCCAGGATCGGGACGGCCAGCATCAGCGAGGCCGGAGCGACCTGATGCAGGGAGGTCAGGCCAGCCAGGGCGGTCATTCCGGTGGCGATGCCATCGTCAATGGCGATCAGGTGGCGTCCTTTCAGCTCCTGCGCAGAAGGATCGCCGTAGAGAACCATCCGCCGTGCCAGCTCCCGTTGCTGCTGTTGCAGCCAGCCCTGCTGCCGCGCCCGGCTCTGCTCTGGGCCCTCCGGCCCTTCCCGCCAGAGGCAGACATCGCCGGGGGCGATGGCACCGATCGCCAGCTCCGGCCAGTTTGGATCGGCGATCTTGCGCACACTCCAGCTGCGCAGGGGCCGCTGCAGCACCTCCGCCATCGCTGCCGCCACCAATACCCCACCCCGCGGGAGCCCCAGCAGCAGCGTGTCCGCTGGCAGGGGGCCTCGGTTCAGCAGCTGATGCCCCAGGGCCAGGCCCGCTTCACGGCGGTCGCGCCACAGGGGCGGGCAGGGTCTCATCGGCACATGATCCTGCCCTTGGGTGCTGAATCGCGGCCTGCCGAGCCCCGAGCTGCCGGTGGCTGAACGCCGGCTCGCAGCCACTGTCCGAACCAGTCGCAGCTGAGGCGGGCCACCTGTTGCAGCGATCCGGCTGCGGTGAACAGATGATCGCCCCCCTCCACCACCTCGAGCCAGTTGGGGCAGCGCAGGCGAGCACGTGCCTGGCGGTTGAGCGCCAGCAGCGCTGGGTCGCGGCTGCCCACGATCAACAGGGTTGGAGCGAGCACGTGGTCCAGAGCTGCTCCAGCCAGATCGATCCGCCCTCCACGGCACACCACAGCGCCGATCTGCCAGGGCCGGGAGGCAGCAGCCTGCAGGGCCAGGGCCGCACCGGTGCTCGATCCGAACAGGCCAACCGGGAACAGGCCGCCCACGGATGGCTGCTGCCAGAGCCAGTCGAGACACCGGAACACCCGCTCAATCAGAAGCGGCATCGGCAGGGGCGGGAGGCTCTGGGTCGGGTCCTGGAGCTGCTCCGCCTGGCTGCGCAGATCGAACAACAAGGACGCCAGACCGGCCGTCTCCAGCGCAGCAGCCACGGCCCTGTTGCGGGGGCTCCGGTGGTCGCTGCCGCTGCCGTGGATGAACAGCACCAGCCCCCGGGGGCTTTCGGGCAGGGACAGCACGCCCTGCAGGGCGTGCTGTCCTGTGGGGATCACCAGGGACTGGGTTGGCATGTCCTCAAGGCTGCTCAGCGGCGACCCGTCCGATCAGGGATGCAGCGTCAGTGCCGGAGATCGACCCGGAATGGGAGCTCCTGAAGGGCTCTTAGCCTGCTGCATCACGCAAGCCGCCGCACCGGAGCCCCTGAAACCGCATCTGCGATTCCCGCTGGTTTCGATCGCCGGCGCCGCTGCCCTGCTGGCTGCACTGGCGCTGCTGGCCGATTCGCATCGCATCCAGGTGTTCGGAGCGCATCGGGCCGACATCCCCGCCACCGGCAAGGTCGTGGCGCTGAGCTTTGACGATGGGCCCAGTCCGCGCTCCACGGAGACGATCCTGGCGGAGCTGCGACGGAGAAGCGTTCCCGCCACCTTCTTCCTGATCGGCCGCCGGATCGAACAGCGTCCCGATCTGGCGCGGCGCATCCTCCGGGACGGCCATCAGATCGGCAACCACTCCTACTCCCATCCCCGCATGGTGCTGGAGCGTCCGCGGGCCTATGCCGAGGAGATCGATCGCACCGACCGCCTGATCCGGGAGCTCGGCTACGGCGGCCCGATCGATTTCCGACCGCCCTATGGCCAGAAGCTGCTGGTGCTGCCCTGGTTGCTGGCGCAGCGGGGCAAGCTGGATGTGCTGTGGTCTGTGGATTCCCGCGATTACATGGATCCCGATCCGGCTTCGATCGCCCGGCGGGTGCTGCTGCGCGTGCGGCCAGGCTCCATCGTGCTGCTGCACGACAGCCCGCGCACGGCAGCGGCTCTGCCGGCTCTGCTCGATGGCCTGCTGAGCAGGGGGTACCGCCTCGTGCGGGTGCGGGAACCTCAGCCGGGGGGCTGAACTCCAGCGTCAGGCCGGCCCCGCGAAGCGGATGTCAAGGCTGCGGAGATAGGTCTGCAGGCCTGCATCCTGGATCGGCAGCAGCCGTGCCAGGCGGCCGCTGCTGTTGGTGTGGGCGTGCCAGTGGCCCGGAGGGGTGATGAAGGCGCCGCCGGGTTCCCAGTCGATCCGCTTGGGATTGCGGATGCTGCCATCGGCGTTGAGCTCGGTGCCCACCAGGGTGTAGCAGCCGGGATCGCAGTCGATGATCAGATCGAGGGCGACGGATTGGTGGCGGTGCGGCGGCTGGGTGGCACCTGCAGGCACCACGCCGAGCATGGCCCAGAGGGTGTGGGTGACGGTGCGGCTGGAGGGATGATCCGCATTGGCCAGCAGGATGCTCAGGCGGTTGCTGCGGGCCGCCGAGGGGTCGGCCAGAAGCCTCTCCAGTTCCTCATTCAGCAGTGCTGCCGGGTAGTGGCTGGGGCTGAAGCGCGGTTCGCTGGGCTGGGCGCCGAGATGACGCAGCAGCGGACCATCGTGAACCCAGTAGAGCAGGCTGTCTTCGTCTGCGTGCAGCAGCGGATCGGCTCCGCAGGGAAGCACGAACAGATCGCCCTGTGCCCAGCTCAGCTCCAGTGATGGCTGATCGGGGGAGGAGGGCCGCTGCAGGGAGCCTTTGCCCCTCAGGGCGTAGAACAGCGAGCTGGTGGCGGTGGCGCTCGCCTTGAGCCCCTCGCCGGCCAGGATCCGCAGAAAATGGGCGGCCAGGCCGGGGCTGGTGGCTGGTCCAGGGCAGCCGTAAACCGCGCTGAGATCCAGCGGCAGGATGGCGCTCCGCGCTTCCGCATGCAGCGAGGCCGGCCAGCTCTGGTACGGGATCGGCTCGGTGAGGCCGGGCCTTACTGGATTGGCGGCGTGGCGGTAGTCGTAGATCTCCACCGAGGCCAGCCAGTCATGGCTGGTGGCAGGACGGGAGGCTGGGTCAGAGGCAGGGCTTTTGCTCATGACGGCACTCCGCAGTGGTGGTCCACCCTATGGGGAAGGCTGAACGGTTGTGTTGCCGAATCTGAAGGACGTGCAGCCATTGCCTGGTGGCGTCCGCTACAGAGATCTGCGCTGGCTTCGGGTGTCGGTTCAGCCGCCGGCCACGGCGGGCACGATCGAGACCTCATCGCCGTCCTTGAGGCTGGTGGTCTGGTTGTCGAGAAAGCGGATGTCCTCGCTGTTCACATAGACATTGAGGAAGCGCCGCAGCTTGCCGGATTCATCGCAGAGGCGCTGCAGGATGCCGGGATAGCGCTCCTCCAGAGCCTGAAGCAGCCCATCGACACTGGTGGCCTCCAGGGCCACGCTGGCCTCATCCCGGGTGAACTTCTGCAGGGGGGTGGGGATCAGGACCGTGATGCTCATGGAAAGGGAAACGTCGGGTCGGGAAAGGATGCGGCGGGAATTCAGATCACCAGTTCACGCTCGGCGCGCTGGAGCGCCTGGGCGCGCTCCCAGGCGGCCTTGAAGCTGTCGAGCTGGGCATCGATCAGGAGCGGCTCCCCGATGGAGCTGGCCACGGCCTCGGTGGTCTTGAGACCATTGCCGGTGATGTAGGCCACGGTGGTTTCATCCGGGTCGATCTTGCCCTGCTCCACCAGCTTCTTGAGCACGGCGATCGTGGTGCCGCCGGCCGTTTCGGTGAACACACCTTCGGTCTCGGCCAGCAGCTTGATCCCCTCGATGATCTCCGGGTCGCTCACCGCGGCGATGCTGCCACCGGTGCGATTGGCGATGTCGATGGCGTAGGGCCCGTCGGCTGGATTGCCGATGGCGATCGACTTGGCGATGGTGTTGGGCTTCACGGGGGTGATGAAATCGCGCCCCTCGGCGAAGGCCTGGGCGATGGGCATGCAGCCCTCGGCCTGGGCCCCGCTGAAGCGCACGGGCTTGTCGTCAACGAGCCCCACCTTGATGAATTCGTCGAAGCCCTTGCGGATCTTGGTGAACAGCGAGCCGGAGGCCAGCGGGGCGACGATGTGGTCGGGCAGCTGCCAGCCGAGTTGCTCGATCACTTCATAGCCGAGGGTCTTCGAGCCCTCCGAGTAGTAGGGCCTGAGGTTGATGTTCACAAATCCCCAGCCGAAGGTGTTGGCGACTTCGGAGCAGAGGCGGTTGACCTGGTCGTAGTTCCCCCGCACCGCCATCAGCGTGGGGTTGTAGATCAGGGTGCCGAGCACCTTGCCCAGTTCCAGGTCGCTGGGGATGAACACGCAGCACTCGAGACCCGCATGGGCGGCGATGGCAGCGGTGGAGTTGGCCAGGTTGCCGGTGGAGGCGCAGCTCACCGTGCTGAAGCCCAGCTCGCGGGCGCGGGTGAGGGCCACGGACACCACCCGATCCTTGAACGACAGGGTCGGCATGTTGACGCCGTCGTTCTTGATGTAGAGGTTCTTGAGGCCCAGACGGCGGGCCAGGCGGTTGGCCTTGAGCAGGGGGGTGAATCCGGTGCCCACATCGATCGGATCGCCCTCGATCGGCAGGAATTCCCGGTAGCGCCAGATGGAGGCGGGCCCGGCCTCGATCGTGGCCCGGCTCACCCGGGAGCGGATGGCTTCGTAGTCGTAGACCACCTCGAGCGGTCCGAAACAGACGTCCTCGCAGACATGGCGTGCCGACGCTTCGTAGGGCTGGCCGCATTCCTTGCAGCGCAGGCCCGTGAAGGTGGAGCGGGAGAGGGTGGCGGTCAAGGCATCTACCCCGGACTAGCGGAGACTATCAGCGCCATCACAACAGCCGATTCAATCCTGACCTCTTGGGTCGGGTTTCTTGGGCGCCTGGTGTGGGCCCCTGCCCGTCGTGCAAAGGCCCGCGTGATCTCTGCTGCCCTGGTGCAGGCCCCTGGTGCCACTGGGCAGCCTGCCTACCCTCGAAGGCGTGGCCAGTCCGAACACCTCTTCTCGCCCCCAGGCGGTGCTCCGCCGGCTGTTGGTCGCCCTGGGTGCGGCCTTGGCGCTTGTGCTGGCGCTGTTGCTGCTCTCCTCGCGGCTGGCCGTGGAATGGCGCTGGTTCTCCCAGTTCGGTTTCCAGCAGGTCGTGTTGCGGCGCTGGCTGTTGCAGCTGTCGGCTTTCCTGCTCGTCTTCGCTCCTCTGGCCTTCCTGCAGCTCAGGCAGTTGCAGCGCTGCTGGTTGCTGCGGCAACAGAGCAGCCGCAAGGCCCTGCCATCGGCGCCGCTGCTGCGGCTGGGACCCAGGGCTCTGGTGGCCGTGCTGGTGGCCCTGTTGCTGCTGCTGGTGCTGGGCCTGTCCACCCTGCTGGTGCAGGCCAGCGATCTGATCGCCTCCCCCTTCAGCGGAAGGGTGCTGATCGGATTTTCCCTGCTGCGTCAGCTCCCCCCGGCCCTGCCGTTCGTCATGGCCGCCGCGCTGGTGCTGCCGCTGCTGCTGGCGCCACTGACCACGCTGCGCATCACCCTCGCCACCGCCCTGGCGGGGTCGGCCACCGCCGTGGCCAGGGGCTGGAGCCTCTGGCTGCCGGCGCTGTTGGCGGTGCGCTTTGGAGAGGGGGATCCCCTCACCGGCCTGGATCTCTCGTTCACGGTGCTGCGGCTGCCCGCCCTGCACCTGCTGTTGGATGTGCTTCTCGCCCAGGGTCTTGTGGGGCTGGCGGCCTGCCTGCTGGTCACCCTCAGCGAGGGCAACAGTCTCTCGGAGATGCGTTTTGCAGGCCTGAGCCGCGAGCAGAAGCGGGTGCTCCAGCCCCAGCTGGCGGTGCTGGCGGTGGTGGCGGCGATCAGCGCCGCACTGGCTCCTTTTGATCTGATGGTGCAGGGGAGCGGTGTTGCCGCCGGTGCCGGCTTCGTCGATCTGCACGTCCGCCTCCCCCTCAGGCTGCTGCTGGCCGCGCTGCTGCTGCTCACGGCCCTGGGGCTGCTCGTGCCGCTTCCCCGCGGGTGGCTGCGGCGGGTGGCGTTGATCCCTCTGGCGATCACCACCCTGGTGGTGCCCTTGAGTGAGTGGCTGCTGGCGCCGCTGGTGCAGCGCCTCTGGGTGCAGCCGCGGGAGCTGGCCGTGGAGACCCCCTATCTGCGCCGCAGCATCCGGGCCACCAGGCGGGCCTTCGGTCTGGAGCGGATGCAGGAGGTGGTGCTCGAGCCGGGTCAGCGGCTCACCCCGGCGGATCTGGCGGCGTCACCGGGAACGCTCGAGAACATCCGCCTCTGGGACGAGCAGCCCCTGCTGGCAGCCAACAGGCAGCTGCAGCAGCTCCGCCTCTACTACCGGTTCTCCTCGGCCGCGGTCGATCGCTATCCCCTTCAGGGGCGTTCCAGCTCCGATGACGTCACTCAGCAGGTTCTGATCGCCGCCCGGGAGCTCGACAGCGGCGCACTGCCCGCCAGTGCGCGCACCTGGCTCAATCGTCATCTGGTGTTCACCAATGGCCACGGCTTCACCGTCTCGCCTGTGAACGCAGCCGGCAGCGACGGGCTGCCCCTGTTCCTGGTCAAGGATCTCGGCCGCAGTGGCCGCGCCCAGGGGATCCCGCAACTGGGCATCAGCCAGGCCTCTGCCCAGGCCGTGCTGCCGGTTGGGCGGCCCAGCCTTTACTACGCCTCCGCTCCCAGCCCCTACGCCATCGCCCCCACGCGGGTGCAGGAGTTCGCCTACCCCGATGGTGAGATCAACGTTTACACCCATTTCACCGGCCGCCGCGGCGTCCCCCTGGCGACGACGCTGCAGCGCCTGCAGGCGGCGCTCTATCTGCGTGAGCCCCGGGTGCTGTTCACCCAGTCGCTCACGCCCAGATCGCTGCTGCTGCTGCGCCGCCAGGTGAATCAGCGCCTCGAGGCCCTCGCCCCCTTCCTGCGTTTCGAGAGTGAGCCCTATCTGGTGACCGTGCGGGTTCCGCACGCCCATGGTTATCGCGCGCAGCAGCATCAGTACTGGATGCTGGATGGATTCACCAAAAGCCGCTCCTATCCCTACAGCGATCCCAATCCGGCGGGCCTGCGTTACTTCCGCAACCCGGTCAAAGCGGTGGTCGATGCCCATGACGGCCGCCTCTGGCTGTACGTCAGCGATCCCACTGATCCGCTGTTGCGCACCTGGCAACGGGCTTTTCCGGAGCTGTTCCTGCCCTTGCAGGAGATGCCCCAGCCACTGCTGCGTCACATCCGCGTTCCGGTCAGCCAGTTCAACATTCAGACCGAGCGGCTGCTGCGGTATCACGTCACCGACGTGCGCACCTTTTACAACGGTGATGACGTCTGGGCGTTGCCCCTGGAGATCTACGGCACCAGCAATGTGCAGGTGCGTCCTTACCACGTGACACTGCAACTCCCCGGCCGCCGTTCCACGGAGTTCGTGCTGCTGCAGCCCTTCACACCCCTCAAGCGTCCGAATCTGGTGGGCTGGCTGGTGGCCCGCAACGACCCACCCAATTACGGCGAACTGTGGCTTGCACTGATGCCCCAGCAGCGCCTGGTGCTCGGCCCGCAGCAGATCTCCTCGCTGGTCGATCAGGACCCCATCATCAGCTTCCAGTTCGGTCTCTGGAACCGCCTCGGTTCACGCCTGTTCCGCGGCAACATGCTCGTGCTGCCGGTCGGGCGATCGTTGCTCTATGCCGAGCCGATCTACCTGCAGTCCCAGAGCAACAATCTGCCCACCCTGGTGCGCGTGGTGGTCACCGATGGACGCCGTTTCGTGATGGACCGCGACCTTCAGCAGGCGTTGCAGCGCCTGGTCTCTGGCGGGCCGGCCACCCCCCTGCCGGAGCCGCTGCAGCAGGGCCCTCTCGGTACGGAATTCCTGAAGCCCTGATCGGCTGGCCGCTGCATTCGCTTGCTGCGGCGCATGCCATCAAAAAAGGGCCCCGAAGGGCCCTTGGATACACCGGGTGGCGTCGGTTGTCAGATCAAGCAGCTGTCTGAATCAAGCAGCTGTCTGAATCAAGCAGCCACGGCTGTCTTGGGATCGAGAGCACCCTTGGCGTAGAGGGTGGCGTAGTAGTTGATGTCGCGCTGCTTGATCTTGCTGGCGTTGCCGGCACACCAGAACTGCTGGTAGCGATCGAGGCAGACCTGCTTCATGTACTGACGGGCAGGCTTGTTGAAGTGGCGGGGATCGAAGTTGGTGGGATCCTTGGCGGCTGCCTCACGGATGGCCGCGGTGAAGGCCAGGCGGTTGTCGGTGTCGATGTTCACCTTGCGCACACCATTGCGGATGCCTTCCTGGATCTCCTCCACGGGCACACCGTAGGTCTCGGGGATGGCGCCGCCGAACTTGTTGATCATGTCCAGCCATTCCTGGGGCACCGAGGAGGAGCCATGCATCACCAGGTGGGTGTTGGGGATGGCCTTGTGGATCTCAGCGATGCGGCTGATGGCCAGCACCTCGCCGGTGGGCTTGCGGGTGAACTTGTAGGCGCCGTGGCTGGTGCCGATGGCGATCGCCAGGGCATCCACCTTGGTCTTGGCGACGAAGTCGGCGGCCTCGGCGGGATCGGTGAGCAGCTGGCTGTGGTCGAGCTTGCCTTCGAAGCCATGGCCGTCCTCGGCCTCACCCATGCCGGTCTCCAGGGAGCCCAGGCAACCCAGCTCGCCTTCCACGCTCACGCCGATGGCGTGGGCCACATCCACCACTTCCTTGGTCACAGCCACGTTGTACTCGTAGCTGGCAGGGGTCTTGGCGTCGGCCTGCAGGGACCCATCCATCATCACCGAGGTGAAACCGTTGGCGGCCGCGCCGTAGCAGGTGGCGGGGCTGTTGCCGTGGTCCTGGTGCATCACCACCGGGATGTCGGGATAGGTCTCGACGGCGGCCAGGATCAGGTGACGCAGGAAATTCTCACCGGCGTACTGGCGGGCGCCGCGGGAAGCCTGCAGAATCACCGGAGAATCGGTCTCGTAGGCCGCCTCCATGATCGACTGAACCTGCTCGAGGTTGTTGACGTTGAAGGCCGGGATGCCGTAGCCGTTCTCAGCGGCGTGGTCGAGCAGCAGCCGGAGCGGGACGAGCGCCATGGGAAAACCTCGCGGGTGTGGGTTCGGGAACGGAAGGGTCGACGGCTGACGGGATCGTCCCGCCCCTGTCTGGCGCGGAGTCTACGGGATGCCCTGGACCGGCCTGGGCAGCCCAAGGTTCGGAACGTTCCGGCAAATGGATCGGAACGTTCCCGCAGGCGCTCAGCCATGAAAAAAGCCCCGCGAGGGCGGGGCGAAGCAACGGGTCCGATCGGATGCCGCTGGGCTGATCAGTCGATCAGCTGCTGGCGCCGCAGTGATTGCACGGTGAAGTGCTTCTGAACGGCTTCGCGTCTGGCCTGCTCGGCCTGGCGCGCCAGTTGACGGGCGACGGTGATGGACATGGAAGTGCCTCCGGTGGGATCCCGCCAGCAAGGACGGGGGTGGATGGCGCGTTGCTTCGGGAGAGATTCCGGATGGAACCTTCGCCTACTTCCGCCGGCGCGGGAGCGCACGGTCAACGATGCATTAATCGTAGTGATTGCTACCGAACGCTTGGGTTCGTTGTGATACCGAAGCGGTGTTTCCGATGGTCGGATTACCCCCGGGTCTCCGCTGCCGCCGCGCAGTCGTGCCATGCCGGTGATCCAGGCCGCTGATCCAAGCAGCTGATTC